>NZ_CAUTOG010000087.1:0-2507 GCF_963540075.1 uncultured Bifidobacterium sp. | reverse complement strand
GGACGGACTCACGAGCGCGGGCACACGGATTCGACGCCTTCCGCGTCCCATCGCATCCGGCGCCACCGAATGCGGCGCATCAGGCACCCCCTTCTCGCGGTCGGACCCTGATTCCGGTCACCCCGGTCACGGCGAAGGCACCCATCCCCCGACGATCCTGGCATGCAGAGCGTGGAGAGTCCCCTGACGCCTGGGCTTGTCGAGTTCGCATTCCCAGACCACGAAGACCCGCCAGCCGGCGGCCTCGAGTTCAGCAATCTGACGCCTGTCACGGTTGCGGTTCCGGGTGAGCTTCGCCGTCCAGAAGTCGACATGCGACTTGGGGATGACGCATTTCGCGCAGCCCTCATGCATATGCCAAAAGCATCCGTTGACGAAGACCATCGCCTTCCACTTGGGCAGCACGACGTCCGGATGCCCCGGATACCGCCGGTCGTTCTTGCGGAAGCGCAGGCCACGCGAGAACAGGAAGCGGCGGACCATCACCTCGATCGAGGTGTCTCTGCCGCGGATATGCGACATCGTGTAGCTGCGCGTCCCGCGTTCGAAACGTTCGACGCGGGCGCCGGCCCTGGCGTACGATGACGTCGCAGGCACCGGCGTCGCATGGGGCGTCTTCGCGCGGGTCGCCACGGAACCGGAACGCGACGCCGAAGGCGGTCCCCCGGACACACGCGCCCCCTCGGTCTTCGCCTTCGTCGCGGACGACGCGCTTCCTCTGCTGGACACGGCTCCCCATTATGCCCGCCGAGGCCGGATCGGAATCCCCGCGACCTGTTCTGGTCAACGACGACCGTCTCCTATGCCGCATCCCGTGCGATGGCACACCCTGTTAGTGTCACTATGACACTAAGTCCTAGGCTCGGGACTCGGAACGAAAAATCGGCCACTGCATCATGACGAGCGGCAGATCGCCCACACGACGAACCAGCGGATAGGAGGAGGGATGAGGCCCTCGGCGAACGTCTCCGAACGCGCGCAGGAGCCACCGGACATCGGCGTCTCCGTCGTCATTCTCGCCCTCGACCGCACGGACTCTCCCGACGCCAGACCCACGCTACGCATTCCGCTGGTGCGCCGCATACGGCAGCCCTTCCTCGGCGCCTGGGCGCTTCCCGGGTCCCGGCTCCGACAGGGCGTCTCACTGGAGGCCGCCGCCTCGGACGCCCTGCTGTCCACGACGGGCCTCGACGCGCGCTATCTCGAGCAGCTCTACACCTTCGGCGACCCGGGGCGCTCCTCAAGCGGGCTTCCCATGGTGTCCATCGCCTACTGGGCGCTGATCGACGCCGACGAGGCGAAGGGCGTTCACGAGGCCGAGAACGTCCAGTGGTTCCCCGTCAGCGCCCTGCCGCCACTCGCCTTCGACCATGGCCGAATCCTCGACTACGCGCTCGGCCGCGTACGGGCGAAGGTCGGCTACACCGACATCGCCACCCGTCTCGTGGGCGAAACCTTCACGCTCAGCCGGCTGCGACGGGTCTACGAGGCGATTCTCGACCGCACGCTCGACCCGCCGAACTTCCGCCGTGGCATCCTCGCCACCGGAATGCTCGAAGCCACCGGGGAACGCCTCGCCGAGGGACGACACCGTCCGGCCGCCCTGTACCGCTATGCCGCGCGGGGTGCCGCTCACCCGTCGCTACGGCCGATGACGTCGCGGCCGACGCAAACGGACGTCACGCGCGTCGTCGCCACCGACCCCGCCACTACTTCGCACGGCACGCCCACGCACGGCACATCCACACACGACCGCGCACGCGCATTCGCACCCCCGGACCCTTCCGCGCGGACCACTCCGCTCGCGCAGACCGCCTCACCCTCATCCAAGGAGACAGCATGACATCCGTCGACGCCATCATCGAACGGCTCGGAGCCACCCGCACCTGCGACTCCGGACTCACCCGCGAGCCCTGGAGCTTCGACTCCGTCCGACCCGGATACGGCCCCGGCGCCTCGGCACGCGACCGCTTCCCCCGCAACTCACCGCGTCAGACGCCGCTGCCCGAGGAGTACACCCGGGCCACGGCCGCCGAACTGCAGGACCGCATCCTCGAGGCGCGCCACCGGCTGGGTGACCGCGCGCTCATCCTCGGCCACTACTACCAGCGCGACGAGATCATCGTCCACGCCGACTTCGTTGGAGACTCCTTCCAGCTCGCGCGCAACGCCGCCACGCGTCCCGACGCCGACGACATCGTCTTCTGCGGCGTGCATTTCATGGCGGAGACGGCCGACATCCTCTCCACCGACCGTCAGAACGTCATCCTGCCGAATCTCTCCGCCGGCTGCTCCATGGCCGACATGGCCGACATCGACCAGGTGGAACGCTGCTGGTCACGGCTCGAGGAGGCCTGCGGCACGGCCGCGGCCGCCGACGGACGCCAGCAGATCGTTCCCGTGACGTACATGAACTCCTCGGCCGCTCTCAAGGCCTTCTGCGGCCGCCACGGCGGCATCGTGTGCACGAGCTCCAACGCCCATGCCGTGCTCGACTGGGCCTTCGC
>NZ_CAUTOG010000086.1:0-2550 GCF_963540075.1 uncultured Bifidobacterium sp. | reverse complement strand
TCATGGCATGGACCCCGCGGAAAGGAACGATTCCGCAGGGTCCATGACGGTTCGGCCCCGGCGTTGTCCGGGGGCGCGCATCAGCCGCGTTTCGCCGGCGGCTCTCCGAGTTCGAAGTCCGAGGCGGTGACGTCGACGGTTGCATTCCCCTGGGACGCGGCATCGGATGAGGACTCGGATGTCCCGGTTCCCGCGACCGTCAGACGCTCGAAGCGGATGGGACCTGTCACCCGTCCCGCCTCGGCGATGTCGTCCAGCGAGGCGCGCACGGCCGCCTCGGCGTCGTCGCTGACGTTCAGCGTCGCCCGGAGGATCGGGGTCTTCATCGAGACCTTCGCCTCGGATTTGATGCGTCTGAGGGCGGCGAGCGCCTCGCCCGCGTAGCGCAGCGTCTCGGGGTCGCAGTCCGCGGCGGCATAGTCGTCGGCCGACGGCCAGGAGGCGCGATGCACGGATCCCTCGCCCTCATGCATCCAGGACCAGACCTCCTCGGTGGCGAAGGGGAGGAAGGGCGCGAACAGTCGGGCGACCGCGTCCAGCACCAGGCCCAGCGTCGTGCGGGCCGAGGTCACCGCCGCGGCCGACGGGATGCGTCCGGTGGAGTCGGCGGTGCCGTAGGCCCGGTTCTTGACGAGCTCGATGTAGTCGTCGCAGAACTGCCAGAAGAACCCTTCGATGGCCTCCAGAGCCTTGGAATGCTCATAGGACTCCAGGGCCTCGGTGGCCTCGCGGATCACCGAGGACAGACGTGCCAGGGTCGCCCGGTCCAGCGCCTCGGTGACGTCGGCCGCCTCCCATGCGGACGTGGCGGGCCGGGAGACGTGGTGCTCGGCGTCCTCACGTCCGATGGCCAGGGCGAACTTGGTGGCGTTGAGCAGCTTGATGGCCAGCCTGCGACCGATCTTCATCTGCCCTTCGTCGTAGGTGGCGTCCAGGCCGAGGCGCGCGGAGGACGCCCAGTAGCGCACGGCATCCGCGCCGAACTGGCGGATGGGCTTGTCGGGGACGACGACGTTGCCCTTGGACTTCGACATCTTCTTGTGGTCGGGGTCGAGGATCCATCCCGACAGCGTCGCGTGGGCCCACGGCAGGCTGTGGTTCTCCAGATGCGCGCGGTCCACCGAGCTGAACAGCCAGGTGCGGATGATGTCCTGTCCCTGGGGGCGAAGATCCATGGGGAAGGTGGCCTTGAACAGAGCCCTGCTGGCCTCGTCGGGCTCCTCCCAGTGGGTGACGATCTGGGGCGTGAGCGACGACGTCGCCCAGGTGTCCATGATGTCCTTCTCGGCGGTGAAGCCGCCGGGCTGGTCCCGCTGCGACTCGTCGTAGCCCTCCGGCACGTCGATGCTCGGGTCGATGGGCAGGCGGTCCTCGCCGGGGGTGATCGGATGGTCGTAGTCGGCCTCGCCGTCCGCCGTCACCGGGTACCACAGCGGGAACGGCACTCCGAAGAACCGCTGGCGGGAGATGAGCCAGTCGCCGTTGAGGCCATGCACCCAGTTGTCGTAGCGCACCCGCATGAAGTCGGGGTGGAACTTCAGCTCCCGGCCGCGTTCGAGCAGTTCGGCGTTGAGATTCGAATCGGTGCCCCCGTTCCTGAGGTACCACTGGCGCGAGGTGACGATCTCGAGGGGCTTGTCGCCCTTCTCGTAGAAGTTCGTCATACGCGTGGTGGGCTTCGGCTCGCCGTCGAGGTCGCCGGATTCGCGCAGATGCTCGACGATGATCTTCCGGGCGGTGAAGGAGGTCTTGCCTTCGGTCTCCTCGAAGACGGCCCGTCCGCCCTCGTCGGTGATCCAGTCGGGCACGGAGGCGATGATGCGTCCGTTGCGCTGGATGATGGGCCGGGTGGGAAGCTTCAGGTCCCTCCACCACTCGACGTCGGTGACGTCGCCGAAGGTGCAGCACATGGCGATGCCGGCGCCCTTGTCCATCTCGGCTGCCGGATGGGCGAGGATGGGGACCCGCACCTTGAACAGCGGCGACACGACCTCCTTGCCGAAGTACGGCCTGTAGCGCTCGTCGTCGGGGTTGGCGATCAGGGAGGTGCAGGCGGCGAGCAGCTCGGGGCGGGTCGTCTCGATGTACAGGGGCGTGCCGTCATCGAAGCGGAAGGCGACGCGGTGGTAGAAGCCGGGGTATTCGCGGCTTTCGAGCTCCGCCTGGGCGACGGCGGTCTGGAAGGTGACGTCCCACAGTCCCGGGGCGTCCTTCTGGTAGGCCTCGCCACGGGCGAGGTTGCGCAGGAAGGCCTTCTGCGCCACGCGCTGCGGATGCTCGCCGATGGTGTGGTAGGTCTGCGTCCAGTCGATGCTCAGGCCGAGTGACTTCCAGAGCGCCTCGAACTGCTTCTCGTCCTGCGCCGTAAGTCGTTCGCACAGCTCGATGAAGTTCCTGCGGCTGACGGGCACTTGGTCCCGGGCCTCGATCTTCTTCCCTTCGGTTCCTTCGAAGGGCGGCCTGAAGTCCGGATCGTACTTCAGCGAGGTGTCCACGCGCACGCCGTAGTAGTTCTGGACGCGTCTTTCGGTGGGCAGGCCGTTGTCGTCC
>NZ_CAUTOG010000085.1:0-2966 GCF_963540075.1 uncultured Bifidobacterium sp. | reverse complement strand
CCCTTGACGGCACCCTCGGGAAGCATCTGGCCAACGACAACCAGCGCCATCGACACACGACGACGCAACGCCAACCCCTCCGAACCTTCGAGGTTGCGGATGCGCTGCTCCAAGGAACGCACGCTTACCGGTGCGGTGTCGTAGTTCATGGCCGAAGTCCTTTCCTGATCTGCCGCCACTCCGTCGTGGTCAGCAGACCTTCCCGTCTCGCCTGCCAAGCCGCGTCCGCCAATCGTTCGGTCTCGATGCGCCCGCGGCATTCGAGAATCGCGTCCTTCACCGGCTGCGACGCCAATCCTTCATAGAATGTGGTGCCCGCACCGTCGGGAACCTGCATCAGCTCGATGAACGCCGGAACCTTGGCACGCACGCGGCGGGGAACCGCGACCCTGATCCTTCTGGGGTTCACATCGGCGAGACCGAACAGGGCCAGCACCGATTCCCCATGCAGATACGCACCCTCGCCGACTCGCAGCAGGGCCTCGGCGAACTGGTCGAAGCGCGTCGGTGGAACGTCCGGGACGCGATACAGGCCATAGGCGACGTTCGTCAGGCCTCCTCGGGCCGCCAGCTTGGGTAGCTCAATCGCAGGAACCCCGGCCTCCATGGCGTCCTTGGTCGTGACGTAGCCATAATTGTCGTACGCGACCTCACGCACGACATCCCGATACCTCACCCTGGCACTCATATCATGACTATACCGAAAACGGTAGAGTTTCGCCATGACCACCGGCCCTCGTCTCGTCGTTTCTCGCGGCCCTACTACAGCCTCGTCGCCTCGGACGGGTCGATATGCATGGTCTGGAAGCGGTGCGACATCACGGCGTCCCCGAAATGTTCGGCGAAGAAGCTGGTGACCGGCGAATCGGTGGCCGTCCCCGCCACCCGGCCGTACCAGCAGTCCAAGGCCATCAGCGTCATGGCGATGTCGACGACCATCAGCACCGCGCATACGGCCGTCAACGAGTAACGCACCTTCCAGGGAATGAGGTTGATGAGGGCGAGCACACGGGGCAGCAGCAGCTTCACCCACAGGGTCCCGAGAATCCCCCAGAACACCATGTACCGGCCGCTCGTCCGCCCCTGAATGGACAGCCACTGGCCGGTGTAGTCCCAGGCGGTGATGCCGAAGGCGGTCTGCATGAACCAGCTCGTCGCGTACTCGAAGGCGCCGCCGACGACGGCGCTGGCGAGGAAAAGGAACACCGGATTCGCCCGCCACAGCCGGTTGAGGCAGACGGTGAGCAGCACCGCCCCGCAGCCGTAGATCGGGGAGAACGGGCCCCACAACAGCCCCGCCCGATCCTCGAAGACGCCCGAGGTGAGGACGCGGTACACCGTCTCCAGGGCCAGACCGAACACGCTGCCGATGACGAACAGCCAGAAGATGTTGAAGAAGTCCAGAGCGATGTAGCCCCGCCCCGTCTCGTCGCGGCCCACCATGCCCCGGGCGAGGTCGCGCTCGTACAGGTCGCGCTCATCCATGCGTCGGAGCGTCAGCTGGACCCGACGCTCGCCGATAAGGCCCGGGTCGAGGGCCACCGACAGCGCCACCAGGACCATCAGCTGCGCCAGGGGGGACAGCAGTCCTCTGCCCACGCCCTCAAGAGCCAGAGTCAGGAGACCCTCGACGAAGGTGGGGACGATGAGCGCATACGCCCAGCGCGCCGCATGGCGGCGATGATCGGCGATCAGCAGGCCGCCGAAGACGATAAGGCAGACGGCCGTGCCCGATTCGACCAGAATCCTCAGACAGAAGAGGATGAAAGTGAGATCGAGGGCATCCACCGACTCGCGTCCCTCCGCCACCCGTCGCAGGGCTCCGACGGTGGACATGACCACGACCGGAAGAGTGGCGGCGCCGACCAAGGCCACCAACGCTCCGAAAACGCGTGCCGCCAGAGGAAGCCCGTCATGACGGCGTGGCCTGGATGACGGCGGGTCGGCGGCAACGATGCCCTCGCGCGCGTCATCATCCACGGCTTCCGCAGGGACGGAATCCTCGCCACCATGAAGATCTTTCGGCCGCATCCGCCTTCTCCTTCTTCCTCCATGCCGGACCGACCACATCACGCTACCATCGGGAGCCCTTGGCGGCCCCATTCGTTCTCAGGAAACATCCATGAAGCCTCAAGAGCATCCCCCGGCCGTCCCCAGCGCCCGGCGTGGTGCCTGCGCTTGACTGGAACTCAACGACGGCGGATGTCTGAAAGATCCGCCCAGACGGCTTGGCGTCCTCCGACGCCGGAAAGGACCGACATGGACACGCTCACGGGCAAAACCACCACGGACGACGCCGGGCAGGACGAGATCACGCAGGACACGACGGGAACGACGACGGGAACGAGCGGAGCGCGAAACGACGCCGCCACGACGACGATTCCCGAATATCCTTACGGAGCGGACGACGGTGACGACCTGACGGGAAACGGGATCGACGCGCCATACGGGCAACAGGCGCATGCCGACCAGCAGCCGACCAGCGATCCGGTACCCCAGAACGTCGAGCAGGCGGGCCGCAACAGCCAGGGCGAATGGCAGGACGGGCCGCAGCAGGGATACCCGCAGAACCCCTATGGCAACACACAGAGCGGCGCTGACCCTTATGGTTCCAACGCCTACGGCAACGGCCAATACCCCGAGGGCCAGTACGGCAACGGGCAGTACGGACAGTACGGGTATGGCCAGTACGGATACGGACCGGACCCAGCGAATCAGTATCCGGGCGGCCCGCAGGTCCCGAATGGCACGGCACGCAGACCCAAGGGCGGCAAGGGCCGTCACCGGAGGAGCCTGATCATCGCCGCCGTGGCCGTCATGAGCCTGGTCTGCGGATTCGCCGGAGGCGCCGTGGGCGGTCTGATCGTCCGATCCGCCCTGACGACGACCACGACGTCCACCACACAGAACGGCAGCAGCCAGTTCGGGAACGGCATGATGGGCGGCGGAAGCAACGGCTTCTCCAA
>NZ_CAUTOG010000084.1:0-3005 GCF_963540075.1 uncultured Bifidobacterium sp. | reverse complement strand
ACCCGCGTTGACGAGCTCTGGGAGGAATCGGCACGTCTGGCTCCTCTGGAGATCAGGGTCGAGCAGGTGGTCGGTGAGGGTTCCTTCAGCGGGTCGGTGAGGGTTCTGGTGGTCAATTCTCTGGGCGAGCCCGTGGTCGCCGTCCCCTATGAGGTGTCCCTGGACGGTCCTGCCTCCTTCGACGGCGGAGTCTCCGTCGTGACCGGGGTCTCGGCGGCGGATTGGACGGAGCATGCGTGGACGGCGGAGGACGCGGGGACGATGACCGTCGAGGCCTCCTTCTCCCGAGGGCGGGTGGAGCGGGCCGTGAGCTCGCAGGACTTCGTGCGTGTGGGATCCCCCTCCGTCGCGTCGGATATCGAGGTGTTCTTCGTCCGCAAGGATTTCGTTCCCTCCCTGGCCACCCGTGTCCCCGCGCGAGTCCTTGATCAGGGCTCCACGGTGGAGGACGAGGTCAGCGTGGGCGTGGTGGAGAACCCGGCAGGATGGGTCGCCGGGCTGGAGCTCGAGGCCGAGGGCTGGTATTTCGAGGGGCTTCCCTGGGGAATGTTCGGCGAGGGCGTCTCGCCCGATCCGGATGAGACCGCTCCCGAGTTCCTTGCCCGACTCGAGAACCGGGGGTTCGCCCCGGTGGGGTACGGCCGGGCCTTGTTCGCCTCCGCCGGTCAGAGCGTCACCGTGCAGGCGGTCACCGAGCCCGGTGGGACGACGCCATATCGGACTTCCGGCGCGGGTCTGGGCACATGGGTCTGGGCCTTCAGCAGGGAATCGCTCAGCGACGCCGCGGAGGACTTCGTGCTCGCGGATGTGGTCACCCCCTTCCTGGAGATGCCGGAGACCGTGTCGGTCCGTGCTCGGCCGACGGTGAAATCCTCGGTGACGGAGCATGAGGTACGGATCGGCGCCGAGATCGAGGACGTCATCACCGTGTCGGGCTTCCCTGACGACCATGGCTCCTTCGAAGGCGATGACGCATGGGATCTTGCCGCGGACGAGCCCGTCGCTCGTGTGAGCCTGTGGTGGGCGGGGGATGCGGACGATCCGTCGGCGACGGATTCCTTCCGTCCGGATGGACCGTCCGCCCCTGCCCAGGACGAGCATCATCGACTGGTGGAGACGTGGGAGTATCCGGCGGGCAACGGCGAGCTGCGGGTGGGCGGAGGTGCGCCCGACATCCACGGGAAGCCCGTCCGCATCATCGCCGAGGACCACGGCTGGTACGTCTTCGTCTGGAGCTTCGCGGGCGACGACCGGGTGATGCCGTCGTCCAGCGCCTATGACGACCCCTGGGAAAGGGTGCGCGTCGTACCGGCGGATGAGCCCGAGATTCCGGCCCTCTCCATCGTCACGGCCGTCGATCCGGAGCGGGTCCGCGTGAACGAGCCCTTCCATGATGTCGCCCGGGTGACCGGGAGCGTCCCGGCCGGGGCGACGGTGGAGTTCACCGCCTATGCGGCCGTGGGGCATGGCGAGATGCCCGGTCCCGACACCGACAGGCTGCTGGACGCCGCCCATGTGCGCATCGAATGCTCGGTCGCGTCCGAGGGCGATGCGAACGGAGCCGCCGACGACGGGAACGACGGTGAGGACTCCGTCTGCCTCGCCCGAAGCCCGGACGTGCGATCTCCTTCGACGGGTCTCGTGTTCTGGAAGGCGGCCGTGGTGTCGGCGGCCGGCGACATCCTGGCCTCCCATGAACTCGGAGTCCCGGGAGAGGTCGTCACCGTCACCGCGGTACCGGACGTCGCTCTACCCGTGACGGGGGCCGGCTCGGTCTGGAGGCATGTGCTGGTGGCGTCCGTGGTTCTGGCACTGGCCCTCGGGCTCCTTCTGCTGCGTCGAATGGTCGGTCGTCGTCCTCCTCGCTGAAATCGCTGACGCGCCCGAACGTTCCGTGTCGGCGGGACTGGTGGAGCGTGCAGCGCCAACAGGCGTGGACGTTACGGGCTGAGAATGCGGTCCGTAACGTCTGGCCCTGGATGAACGAGTACCGTTGATCGGCGAGGGCCGTGTGGCCATGGCAGGCACCGAAGCGGATCTGGAACCTCGTCGGGAGGAGGATCCGATGCACGGATGGGCGGGAGCTCGAATGGGCGACGGAACGATGGCCGATGATGTCGATCATGTCGGGGAACCGGATATGAGTCCGGGGGAAGTCCCTACGACGGATGTCGAAGAAACGCTCTCGGCATCGGCTCCTTCGAGCCCCCGCGAAGGCTTGCATATCGCCGTCGCCCGGTCTCGGGACCCGAGGCGTTCGGTCGCGGCGCTTCATCAGACGTTCCGATCGGGACGCACCAGGTCCCTGGGATGGCGGCGCTCGCAGCTGAAGGCCATGACGCGGATGCTGCGCGAGAACGCCGGCACCATCTGCCGGGCAATCCACGCCGATCTGGGAAAGCCCGCCGCCGAGGCGATGCTCATGGAGATCGATCTCGTTCTCGAGGAGATCCGCTTCATCCTTCCCAGACTGGGACGATGGACGGCCCGACGTCCGGTGCCGATGCACTGGCTGCTGCAGCCCGCGGCCGGCTGGACCGTCGCCGAGCCCAAGGGCGTGGCCCTGGTCATCTCGCCATGGAACTACCCGGTGCTCCTCAGCCTCGAACCCATGGCGGACGCCATCGCCGCGGGGAACTGCGTCTGTCTCAAGCCTTCGGAGCTCTCGCCGCGCACCAGCGCCGTTCTGTCGGAGCTCGTGAAACGCTATCTCGACCCCAGGGCCTTCGCCGTCATCCAGGGTGGACCCGACGTGGCCACCGAGGTCCTCGCGCAGCCCTTCGACCATGTCTTCTATACCGGGTCGGGCAGAGTGGGGTCGATCGTCATGGCCGCCGCCGCACGGCGTCTGACATCCGTGACCCTCGAGCTTGGAGGGAAGTCGCCGGTGTTCGTCGACGGATCCGCCGATCTCGAGGTCGCCGCTCGCCGCATCGCCTGGGGGCGCTTCATCAACGCCGGACAGACCTGCGTGGCGCCGGACTACGTCCTCGTCACGCCGGATG
>NZ_CAUTOG010000083.1:0-3251 GCF_963540075.1 uncultured Bifidobacterium sp. | reverse complement strand
AGCGCGTCATCGATGCCGGTGTCGAGGTCGAGGATGAGCGGACGGCGACGAACGGAGACGGAGGGCAACAAATCGACCATGCCTCCACTGTAAATCCGGATGAATCCTGCCGGATGGATCCGGATTCGACTGACGCGCCCACGACCGGCAGGGTCGTCCAGAACAGTCGCTGATTGGAACAGACCTGGATCCAGCGCATGAAGCACCGACGAGTGCATCCAGTGAACTCCGCCGTCCGGCCATCGGAGAATGCCGCAGCGGTCCGTTCGCCGTCATGCCGAGCGAATGCATACTGATGTCAATGTGATATCATTTTGATGTCAGGTCGGACGGAGCCGGAACCGTGAAGGGCGGACGGCGTCCACGACCGGACGACCCGACATGACCGATCGCCATCCGGCGACGACGTCCGGAGACCGCGAGCAGAACGGCACCCCGGACGAAAACCACACGGAAACAGACAAAGAAAACAACGAAGAAGGAGAGACCATGACGACGACGCCACGCACACCCCAATCGGAAGACCCGCAACCAGAAGCACCACGACCGGAAACGCCCCGACCCGGAGCCTCACGAGCAACGGACGCCGGTGCCGGGCGAACGACCACCACCCGTACGAACACCACGGACGGCGCGACCGCCGGCTCCCCCACGAACGCCGACGCGCCCGCCCTCGCCGGAATCCCGGCCATCCGCACCGCCACCACGGAACGCCCGGGCTCGACGCACAGCGGCTGGACGGCCCTTGTGCTCGTGCTCCTCGGCTGGCTCGCCACGCTGGCCCTGATGGCGGTGGGGATCGTCCTGATGGCTGGCGATGCGGACGCCCAAGGCGTTCCGTTCGCCATCGGAATCGTCCTGCTCGTCGTCTCGATCCTCGCCATCCTGCCGATGTCCATCGTCCTCGGCGGCTTCTTCACGCTGCAGCCCAACGAAGCCCGCGTTCTCGTGCTGTTCGGCGAATACCGCGGAACCATTCGCCAGACCGGATTCCACTGGGCGAATCCCTTCTATTCACGGACGCTGTCGGGGCCGTCGACTCAGGCCATCGCACAAGCCGTCAAGAAGGCCACCGACGACACCGACGACTCCTCGGCGACGACGGACGCCGTCAAGGCCACCGTGTCCCTGCGCGCCCGCACACTCAACGGCCCGAAGCTCAAGGTCAACGACAAGAACGGCAATCCCATCGAGATCGCCACCGTCGTCGTCTGGCACGTGGTCGACACCGCGAAGGCCGTGTTCGACGTCGACCATTACGAGCAGTACGTGAGCACCCAGTCCGAGACCGCGTTGCGTCATGTGGCCAGCCTGTACGCCTACGACCACAACGGCGACGGCGACGAGGCCGCCGCCGGGCAGATCACGCTGCGGTCCAACATCATCGAGGTGTCCCAGGCGCTGAAGAAGGAGCTGTCCGAACGGCTCGGACCTGCAGGAATCGCCGTGGACGACGCGCGTCTGACGCATCTGGCCTACGCTCCGGAGATCGCCCAGGTCATGCTGCGCCGGCAGCAGGCCGAGGCCATCATCGCCGCCCGCACCAAGATCGTGCAGGGAGCGGTGTCCATGGTCGACATGGCCCTGAAGGAGCTCGACCAGGACGGCATCGTCGAGCTCGACGAGGAGCGCAAGGCCTCGATGGTGTCGAATCTGATGGTCGTGCTGTGCGGCGACAACGACGCCCAGCCGGTGATCAACGCAGGTAGCCTGTACAGCTGATATGGCAGCGAGAAAACAGTATCCGCTCCGGGTCGACCCGGCCCTGTGGGCCGCGGTCGAGAAGTGGGCGGCCGACGAGCTGCGCAGCGTGAACGGACAGATGGAGTTCATCATCCGCGACTCGCTGCGCCGCGCCGGACGTCTTCCCGACGACGCCAGACCCTCCAGGACCAACTCCCGGCGACGGCCGGGGGGCACCGACGAAACCGAGGAATAGGCCCGCGACGACATCACCCTCGAAGTCCACTACGTGGTCGATTCCGGCGACGATCCGTCCATCCTTCTACCATGTGCCTCGCCACAAGCGCTGAAAACACCGCAACATTCTCCCTAGGACGAGCCGGCCTCGGCCACGACACCGACGGACCGGAACACATAGAGAAGCAGAGAAGTACAAAGAGGGTTCGTAGGTCATGGAGAAGGTCAAGGGTGCGGCCGACTGGCTCACCAAATGGTTCACGCTGATCGTCATCGTCTGGGCGGTCTTCAACTACTTCGTCCCCGCCACCAGCGTGTGGGGCAAAAGCTATACCGGATACCTGCTGGGGGTCGTGCTGTTCGGCATGGGTCTGACCCTGTCGCTCGACGATTTCGCGCGCATCATCAAGCAGCCGCTGATGGTCATCGTCGGAACCGTCGCGCATTACGTCATCATGCCTCTGATCGCCGTGCTGCTGTGCTGGATCTTCCGACTCGATGGACCCATCGCCGTCGGGGTCATCCTCGTGGGATGCTGCCCGTCCGGAACCTCGTCGAACGTCATGAGCTACCTGTCGCGCGGCGACGTGGCGCTTGACGTCTCCATCGGCATCCTCTCGACGCTGCTCGCGCCCCTCATGATTCCGCTGCTCATGCAGGGCCTCGCCTCCCGCTACGTGGCCATCCCGTGGCAGTCGCTGTTCCTCAGCGCCCTCAAGGTCGTGCTTCTCCCCATCGCGCTCGGCCTCATCTGCCACGCCATCTTCAAGGAGAAGATCGCGAAGGTCACGGTGGCGCTGCCCATCGTCTCGCAGGTCGCCATCCTGCTCATCATCGGCGTCGTCGTGGCCGTCAACCAGGCGAAGCTCTTCAGCCCCGAGACCCTGCTCGCCATCCCCGTGGTCATGCTTCACAACCTGTGCGGATACGGGCTTGGATACGGGTTCTCGAAGCTGATGTACAAGGTGTATCCCAAGGGCTTCAAGTACGCGCAGCAGAAGGCCATCACCTTCGAGGTGGGGATGCAGGACTCCGCCCTGGGAGCCACCCTGGCGCTGACCTCCTTCGCCGCGACGCCCGTCGCCGCCATCCCGTCGACGTTCTTCAGCGTCTGGCACAACATCTCCGGCTCGGTGCTCTCGTCGTGGTGGCGTCGCCATGACGACAAGTACGGCATCGCCGCCGACGCGGACAACCGCAGGATAACCTCCGAGACTACGGCAACCGCGACCGCGACCGCGTGATTCACGGTTCGCCGGTCGGCATCGCACCGTCATATTGAAGCCCCGCTCCCAATCGGAGCGGGGCTTTCGTTATGGGGGACGTCATGG
>NZ_CAUTOG010000082.1:0-3318 GCF_963540075.1 uncultured Bifidobacterium sp. | reverse complement strand
TGGCGATCTGCATGCCCATCACCGTGATGATGGGGATGAGCGCCGGACGCCAGGCATGCTTCGACAGCAGACGACCGTCCGGGACGCCGCGGGAGCGGGCGGCCTCCACATAGGGCGACGTGTAGGTGGAGATGACGTTCGTGCGCACCAGCCGGATGAACACGCCCGCGGTGAGCAGCCCGAGGCTGAGAGCGGGCAGGATGGCGTGCTCGAGGACGTCGCCAAGGACCTTCATGTCCCCGAGCTGCAGGGCGTCGATGATGTAGAAGCCCGTCGGCGAGACCAGTCTGCTGAACTGCATCTCGGAGGCCAGCGAGGAACGCCCGGAGCTGGGCAGAATCCCCAGCCACACGGAGAAGATGAGCTTGAGTACCAGACCCAGGAAGAACACGGGGGTGGCGTAGCACAGAATCGCGAAGACGCGGATCCCGGCGTCACCCGCGCGGTCGCGGTGCCGGGCCGCCAGGCGTCCGAGGCCGATGCCCACGACGAGCGCGATGACGAGGGACAGCAGCGTGAGCTCCATCGTCGCCGCGCCGTAGCGTGTGAGGATGGAGGTGACCGGCTGGTCGTCCGTCAGCGTGGTGCCAAGGTCGCCATGGAGCAGACCGCCGATGTAGTCGGCGTACTGCACGATCAGCGGCCTGTCATAGCCGGCGGCATGGATGCGCCGCTGCAGCTCCTGGGGCGTCAGACGTCCGCCCATCGCCGCGGAGATGGGGTCACCCGTCGCCCGCATGACGAAGAACACGATGGTGACGAGGATGAACACCGTGGGGATGATGAGAAGGAACCTCACGAGAACGAACCGGAAGAAGCCACCGGACAGGCGGTTGCGCTTCGGTTTCGTCTTCACCGCGGAATTCGGCGGTCTTTCACCGATCTTCCCGGCATCCGTCGTCCCCCGGGAACCCCCGGCCGTCGTCCTCTGCGTCACTGCGTTTCCTTCCCACGGGCGTTGCGCGGAACCCTAGGGGTCGCCGCGGACGCGCATGTGGGAACGACGGCCGCGAACCCATCGGCTGGGATGGTCGTCAAGCCGTCGTCCCCCCGTTCACACCGGATCGTCTGCTCCTGGCTCAGGTCAGGACTTCGTCACCGAGGCGTAGCGGAAGCGGAAGGAGGCATCGAGGGTGACCCCCTTGACGTTCTTCCCGGTGACCGCCACCTGGGCGCCCTGGAGAAGCGGGATCGTCGACAGGTCCTCCGTCTCGAGCTGCTGGATCTGCTTCAGGATCTTCTCGCGGGCCGTCACGTCCTGCTCGCCGGCCTGCTTGACGATGAGGTCGTTGATGGTCTTGTTGCTGTAGCCGTTGTTCACGAAGTTGCCGTCGCGGAAGAACGGGGACAGGTAGTTGTCGGGGTCGGAGTAGTCCGGGAACCATCCGAGCTGGTACACGGGGTAGGATCCGTCGGAGTCGTCGGTGACGACGCGTTCCTTGCTGTACTGGGTCCACTCGGTCTGCTGGAGGTTCACGGAGAACAGTCCGCCCTGCTCGAGCTGGGACTTGATGGCCGCATACTCGTCGGAGGAGGAGGCGCCGTAGTGGTCGGCGTTGTACTGGATGTCGAGCTTGACCGGGGTCGTCACGCCGGCGTCGGACAGCACCTTCTTGGCCTTCTCCAGGCTGGGTCCGCCCTTGCCGTCGCCGTACGAGGTCTTGAGCGTGTTCTCATGACCGGTCAGGCCGTCGGGGATATACGAGTAGAGCGGCGTGTAGGTGTTCTTGTATACCGTGGTCGCCAGCTCCTCCCGGTCGATGAGGTTGGCGACGGCCTTTCGCACGGCCAGGGCCTTGGTGGTGCTGGCGTCGGACTGCGCGGTTCCATAGGGCTGGATCTTGAAGTTGAACACGAGGAAGCGCTCCTCGCCGCCCGGTCCCTTGACGACCTTCACCTTGCTGTTCTTCGACAGGCTGGAGATGTCCGTCGGGGTCAGCGAACGGTAGGCGATGTCCACCTGTCCCTCCTGCACGGCCAGCTTGAGGTTGGAGGAGTCGGCGAAGTACTGGACCTGCACGACGCTGTTCTTGGCGGGGGTCAGACCCTTGTAGCTCGTGTTCTTCTTGTAGGCCAGCGCCTCGTTGAGCTTGAAGGAGGTCAGCACATAGGGACCGGCGAAGGCGTTCGCCTTGACGATGGTGTCGGCCGAGGTGAGCTTGGTGGCCGAGAACACCTGCTGGTCCACGATGGGGCCGGCGGGGCTGGACAGCACCTGCTTGAGCGTCACGTCATAGGGCACGGAGTCCTTGAACACGACCGTGTCGGAGCTTGGGGCCGAGACGGATTCGATGTTGGCGAGCAGGGAGGAGGGGCCGTTCGCATCGTTGATCTTCTTGATGCGGTCGAAGGAGAACTTCACGTCCTTGGAGTCCAGGGTGTGGCCGTTGGCGAACTTCAGCCCGCTTTTCAGCTTGACGGTGAATTCGGTGCCATCCGAATTCCACGTGCCGTTGTCGGCGGCGATGTCGGGGCTGAGCTTCGAGGTGTTGTAGTTCTGCGCGTACAGGAACGGGAACACCTGAATCTGGACCGCGTAGGAGCCGTTGTCGTACGAGCCTGCAGGATCAAGGCTGACGATCTTGTCCGTGGTGCCGATGGTGATGGCCGACGCGTCGTCCGACGCGCCCGAGCTTTTCACCCCGCCGCACGCCGCCAGCGAGGCGACCGCCGCTATCGCCGCTATCGCGGCCAGAATCCTTCTTCTCTTCACGATTCCTCTTTCTCTCTTCCTCGGCGGTGCCCTTGCATCGCTCCGGCGAACGCCGTCCACTATCCACCGCCATGGTTAAGCCCGTATTACCACCATGGGCTTCTGACGGACATCCGGACGACCTGCTCCTGGTTACGCGTGCGCCGACGACGCGATGCGGGAGAACGGAACGGATGACGACAAACGACAAGGGCCACCCCTTGCGGAGTGGCCCTGTGAATCTCGTGGAGCTGCCGGGAATTGAACCCGGGTCCGATGACCGCACCCTCAGTCTTCTACGTGCTTAGTCCGCTGGCCTTGCGGCGGTTTTTCTGCCCCCATCTGTGTCGCGGACAACCGATGGCGAGCATACCCGCGGTTAAAGTCCCTCAGTCGCCCCGAAGGTCAACGACTGAAGCAAGTCTTCTTCATGACGCTCAGCATCCCCCCGAAGACGGGAGGGAGTGAACGGAGCGGCTGCTCACTGTTTAATCCCGACTATGCGTCAGGCAGCGAGAGCGAACTCAGTGCGATTGGATTTAGCACTTGTTGTTTTGCGGAGGACGTCAGCGAGTGGACTCCGCGTTCTCGGCACGCTTCCCTGCGACGAACAGGTCACCGTCGAA
>NZ_CAUTOG010000081.1:0-3420 GCF_963540075.1 uncultured Bifidobacterium sp. | reverse complement strand
TCGTCGTCGGCCCGGAGGACACCAAGGGACGGCCCATCGGCCGCATCGTCGATGACGCGCTGCGCGGAGGCGCCACCTTCATCCAGCTGCGCGCCAAGCATTCCGACGCCTCCGAGCAGACCGCCATGGCCCGCGACATCGCCCAGATCATCGAGGACGAGGGGCTGTCCGACGACGTGGCGTTCGTCATCGACGACCGCGTGGACGTCGTCTGGCAATGCCGGCGCGAGGGCATCAAGGTCGACGGCGTGCATATCGGCCAGACCGACATGGAGCCGCGGCAGGCGCGCGCCCTGCTCGGCGATGACGCCATCGTCGGCCTTTCCGCGGAGACGGAGAGCCTCGTACGGCTCATCAACGAACTGCCCGCCGGATGCATCGACTACATCGGCGCCGGACCGCTGCACTCCTCGACCACCAAGCCCGAGGCCGTCGCCGTCGAGGATGACGGCAGCCGGCATCTGCTCACCCTCGGACTCGTCGACACCATCTCGCGCGCCAGCGATTATCCGGTTGTCGTAGGTGGCGGCGTGACCGAGCGTGACATGGCCGGGCTCGCCGCCACGGGTGCGGCCGGATGGTTCGTCGTGTCGGCGATCGCCGGCGCCGACGACCCCGAGGCCGCCACCCGGCGGATGGCGAAGGCATGGAACGCCGTCCGCGGCGAGACCCGGCACGGATACGCGCGCCGGCCCGGCACAGGTGCGGTTCCAACCCAGGCCGCATCGCGAAACACGGGGAATTCGGTCGTAACGCAGGTTGGGGACGCCGCGACCGCATTCCCCGTCACGCACGTCGGCGCTTCCTCATCGAAGCCCTTCACCAACGCACAGGAGGCCAAGGACGCGGCCCGTCTCGCCCGCCAGCAGCGCGTGGACGTCGCCGCCCGCGGCTCCTCGCAGCGCGACAAGGCCCACATCCGGCGCACCACCCGCGTGCGTTTCGAGAACCGCTTCGGCACCTACGACCTCGACGTGCCCTACACCGAGATCGCCCTCGAGGACACGCCGGCCATCGGCGACGCCGCCGAGCCCCACTCCAACGAGCCCTTCCACGACTACAACACCGAAGGTCCGCGCTGCGACCCGAAGGAGGGCCTGGAGCCCCTCCGTCTCGACTGGATCCGCGACCGCGATGACGTCGAGGAGTACGAGGGCCGGCACCGCGACCTCGCCGACGACGGCGACAGGGCCGTACGCCGCGGGCGGGCCACCAAGGAGTGGCGCGGCCGCACCCACAGGCCGATGAAGGCCTCCGGGCATCCGGTGACGCAGATGTGGTACGCGCGACACGGCGTCATCACCCCCGAGATGCGCTTCGTCGCCGAGCGCGAGGACTGCGACGTCGAGCTCGTGCGCTCCGAGCTGGCCGCCGGACGGGCCGTCATGCCCTGCAACGTCAACCATCCCGAGGCGGAGCCGATGATCATCGGCGAGCGCTTCCTCGTCAAGCTCAACGCCAACATGGGCAACTCCGCCGTGTCCTCCTCCATCGACGAGGAGGTGGAGAAGCTCACCTGGGCCACCAAATGGGGCGCGGACACGGTCATGGACCTGTCCACCGGCAACGACATCCACACCACGCGCGAATGGATCCTGCGCAACTCCCCCGTCCCCATCGGCACCGTGCCCATGTACCAGGCGCTGGAGAAGGTGGACGACGACGCCACGAAGCTGTCCTGGGAACTGTTCCGCGACACCGTCATCGAGCAGTGCGAGCAGGGCGTCGACTACATGACCATCCACGCGGGCGTGCTGCTGCGCTACGTGCCTCTCACCGCGAACCGCGTCACCGGCATCGTCTCGCGCGGCGGCTCCATCATGGCCCAGTGGTGCCTCGAGCATGAGCAGGAGAGCTTCCTGTACACGCATTTCGACGAGCTGTGCGACATCTTCGCCCGCTACGACGTGGCGTTCTCCCTCGGCGACGGGCTGCGACCCGGAAGCCTCGCGGACGCCAACGACGCCGCGCAGTTCGCCGAGCTCATGACCCTCGGCGAGCTGTGCCAGAGGGCGTGGGACCACGACGTGCAGGTGATGATCGAAGGCCCGGGGCACATCCCCTTCGACACCGTGCGCATGAACATCGAGATGGAGAAGTCGATCTGCAAGGGCGCGCCGTTCTACACGCTCGGACCGCTCGTCACCGACGCCGCGCCCGGCTACGACCACATCACGTCCGCCATCGGCGCCACGGAGATCGCCCGGTATGGCACGGCCATGCTGTGCTACGTGACGCCCAAGGAGCATCTGGGACTGCCCGACCGCGACGACGTCAAGCAGGGCGTCATCGCGTACAAGATCGCCTGCCATGCGGCGGATATCGCCAAGCACCATCCGCACGCGCAGGACCGCGACCTCGCCATGTCGAAGGCCCGCTTCGAGTTCCGCTGGCTCGACCAGTTCAACCTCTCCTACGACCCGGACACCGCCATCGCCTTCCACGACGAGACGCTGCCCGCCGAACCGGCGAAGATGGCGCATTTCTGCTCGATGTGCGGGCCGAAGTTCTGCTCGATGGCCATTTCGCAGAACATCCGCAGACGCTTCGGAGGACTCGGCGGCCAGAAGGCCGTCGTCGACGCCGTGACCGCAGGCGCGAAGGCGTACGCGGGCGTGAGCGCATGACGCAGACCGCTGACATCCAGGGTACGACGGACGACGCCGGCTCGGCGGGACGCGCGGTGCTCCGCACCACTCTTCCCGCGGTGCTCGCCATCGCCGGAAGCGACTCGTCGGGCGGCGCCGGCATCCAGGCGGACCTCAAGACCATGCTCGCCAACGGGGTGTTCGGCATGACCGCCATCACCTCGCTCACCGCGCAGAACACCACCGGCGTCACGCAGGTGGAGGACGTCTGCCCCGACATGCTCGCCGCGCAGATCGACGCCGTGTTCGCCGACATCCCGCCGGTCGCGGTGAAGATCGGCATGACCTCTCAGGCGGGGCTCATCCGCGCCATCGCCGACCGGCTCTCCGCGCATCAGGCGCATAACGTCGTGCTCGACCCCGTGATGGTCGCCACCAGCGGCGCGCGTCTCATCGACGGGCGGGCCGTCTCCGCGCTCGTCTCGCTGCTGTTCCCGCTGGCGGACGTCGTCACGCCGAACATCCCCGAGACGGAGACCCTCGCCGGACTCCCCTTCGGCTCCATCACCTCCCGCGAGGACATGAAAAGGGCCGGGACGGCATTGGCCGAACGCCACTGCTGCGCGGTGCTCGTCAAGGGCGGTCATCGCGTCTCCGACGCCGACGACGTGCTCGTCAGGTCGGACGGGCGCGCGACCTGGTTCCACGGCGAACGCATCGACAACCCCAACACGCATGGCACGGGATGCACGCTGTCCAGCGCCATCGCCTCTCATCTCGCCCTTGGGGAAGGACTGGAGGACGCCGTGCGCTCGGCCAAGCGGTATCTGTC
>NZ_CAUTOG010000080.1:0-3455 GCF_963540075.1 uncultured Bifidobacterium sp. | reverse complement strand
CGATTCATAGGGGTAACGACGGCGTTATCCAGACTCCTCTCCGCGGAAATGTCCAATACGTACCGTGACGGGACGAATCCGATGAGAGGAGTCCGCATGTCCGTGCGTATTGGATGCCTGCAGGTCGAGACTCGCCCCGATGACGTCGACGCAAACCTCGCCACGCTCCGAGACATGATGAAGGCCGCCGCAAAACAGGGCGTCGAACTTCTTATCGTTCCGGAGATGTTCGTCACCGGATACAACACCGAACGCCGGCCGGAGAACTATCCGCAGTCCCTCTGGCTGGACGTCGCGCGAGACATCTGCCGCGAGGAGGGCGTGGCGCTTGTCGCCGGAGCTCCCGAGGTCGTCCGAGGGGACGATGGCAGGGCTGAGGTCTTCAATTCCGCCTTCCTCATCGACTCCACCGGCGAGGTGCTGTCCGTCTACCGCAAGACCCACCTGTTCGGGGATGAGGAGAAGGCTCTGTTCTCTCCGGGTGAGGTCGCCGGCAATCCGGTCATGTTCCGCGGCATCTCCATCGGGATCCTCATCTGCTATGACGTTGAGTTTCCCGAGAACGTCCGGCGTTATGCGATGCAGGGCGTGGACCTCATCGCCGTGCCGACGGCACAGATGGTTCCCTTCGAATTCGTGGCGGAGACCATGATTCCGACCAGGGCGTGGGAGAACCAGTGCTATGTGGCCTACGTCAACCATGATGGCGTCGAGCGAGGCCTGCGCTATGTGGGACGCAGCAGCATCTGCGGTCCGAACGGCGACAGGATCGTCACCTGCGTTCATGGCACCCATCTTCTTGTCGCCGACATCGATCCGCTGGTCGTCGTCGATGGAAGGCGGAAGAACCCCTATCTTCTGGACCGCCGTCCGGAACTGTACTGACGGATTCATGCACATCCGACCACGAGCCGGCGTCATCACGCCGGCCCCCCTTTATCGCACCGGTTACGCAGAGCCGCCCATCGACGGCACAATGAAAGGACCACTTATGACGGCAGCGCAGATGACGTCGACGTCGGCAGGCGACGGGGCAGAAGTCGCGGCGAAGGGCACAACGGAGAAAAGACGTCTGGAGGGAAGCCTGGGCGTCCCTTCGATCGTCTTCATGGTGATAGCGGCGGCGGCGCCGATCACCGTGATCGGTGGCAACTCCCCCATCGCCATCGGAAACGGGCCGGGAAGCGGCGCTCCGTTGGGGTTCCTGATCGCCGGATTGGTCATGATTCTCTTTTCCGTGGGGTTCGTCACCATGACCCCGTACGTCAAGGAGGCCGGTGCCTTCTTCTCCTATGTGGCGACCGCTTCCGGCGCACGGATGGGGGTGGGGACCGCCTTCACCGCCCTGGTGACGTACTACGGCATCCAGATCGGATGCTACGGATACGTGGGCTGGGCGATCGGCGACCTCGTCACCGCCTTCGGAGGGCCGGACATCCCCTGGCCGGTGTACTCCTTCGCCGCCATCGCGGCGGTGGCCGTCATCGGATACCACAACATCGACGTGAGCTCCAAGTTCCTGGCGGTGGCGCTGGTCTGCGAGATCGGCATCGTCTGCATCCTCGACGTCGCGGTGTTCATCAATGGCGGCCCCGAGGGAATCTCGTGGCATTCCTTCGATGTCTCCCATGTGACGGATTCGGGCTTCGGCATCGCCATCCTCTACGCGCTGACGGGGTTCATCGGATTCGAAAGCACCGCCGTCTATCGTGACGAGGCGAAGAACCCCTCCCGGACCATCCCGCTGGCCACGTATGCCGCGGTGCTCATCATCGGCGTCTTCTATACGATCTCGACCTGGGCCCTCGTCACCGGCGCCGGCGCCTCGAAGGCCCGAAGCGTCGCCTTGGAGACGGTGAGCGGCAACGCCAACATGATGATCGACATGGCCGGGCAGTATGCCGGAGTCGTTGTCAGGGACATCATGCAGGTGCTTCTGGTGACGAGCATCTTCGCCTGCGTGCTGTCCTTCCACAACATCATCTCGCGCTACCAGTTTACGCTGGCCAACAAGGGCGTGCTCCCGGCAGCCCTTGGAGTCGCCCATCCGAAGCATGACGCCCCGTCGAGGTCGTCGATCCTCACGACCGTGCTGGGGGCGCTGCTTCTGCTCATCCTCGTGGTCGCCGGACTCGACCCCCTGGGAGGGGTGTTCGGCTACTGCGCCGCCATCGCCACCTGCGGGATGATGATCCTCATGCTCGTCAGCTCGGTGTCGGTGTTCGTCTTCTTCCGCCGGCACCATGAGATCGTCGGCAATCCGGTCACGACGACGATCGTCCCACTTCTGGCGTCACTCGGTCTGGCGGCATGTCTGGTGTTCATCCTGGTGAACTTCACCATGGTCACCGGAGGGAGCATGGCGGTGAGCGTGATTCTGGCGCTGATCCCCTTCCTGGCATTCGCGGGAGGGTTCGTCACAGCCGCGGCGTCGCCGCGCATGCGTGGGAGGTTCATGGCCAACGTCCTCTGAAATGGCCCGTGGCACAGCCTTGCATGGCTCCGGCTCCGGCTATGGTTCGCATCCGGTCGGTTTTCGTAGGTGCGGGCCGGGGCGTCCGAGTCCAGGACGATCTGCGGGCAGGACGGGATCACGACGATGCCACCGAACTACGCGGCACTCATGACGGCGTCGTCCCGGTCACCGCTGTCCGTTGCCGGCCGCCTGCCGTACCAGCGTACGCAGGCGGGTCTCGACCTCGTCGTCCACCTCGACCACGGCGAAGGACGTCGGCCACATCGGCCCGACGTCCAGCCGGGCCTGCTCGGTGAACCCCACGGTGCCATAACGGGTGGAGAACTTCGCCGCCGGCTGGAAGAACACCACCACCTTGCCCTCGCGCGCGTAGGAGGGGAAGCCGTACCACGTCTTGGGCGCCAGCTCCGGCGCCTCCTGGGTCACCACTAGGTCGAGGAGTTCGGCCACCACGCGATCGGTGCCCGTCAGCGCCGCGATGGCGTCGCGGCAGGCTTGGGCCTCGCGCCGCGCCTTCGCGGCGCCCTTCACCCCGCTGCCGGCACGGAGTTCGGCCGCCCGTTGGCGTACCGCGTCCCGCTCGGCCGCAGAGAGTCCTTTGTCGTCCGCCATCAGCTGCTCCTCGTCTCTCAGTTCGTCGTCCGTGGCCCATCGCCGACATCCACCAGCGTAGCGGTCCGGCGGACCTCGTCATCATTCGCGTCGTCGTCGCCGATTCATTCCGATTTCGGGCATGTGCCTCGTTCGAGCAGGACCGCCATCGTGTTTCCATGGACGCGTGGCTCCGATGCCACGCAGCGGGTCGGAGAAGAACCGGTTCCATCCCACGGATAACGGCGATGACGCCAAAGGCTCTGGAATCGTTGGGATGAAGCCGAAAACCGGTAATCAGGCCCGTTCCGGGGAACGGGCGGAAAAGGGATGGTGGAGCTAGCCGGGTTCGAACCGGCGACCCTCTGCTTGCAAAGCAGATGCGCTA
>NZ_CAUTOG010000079.1:0-3659 GCF_963540075.1 uncultured Bifidobacterium sp. | reverse complement strand
TGCTCGACCTGGATGCGGGTGTTGACCTCCATGAAGGACATGGTGCCGTCGGGGTCGACGAGGAACTCGACCGTTCCGGCGCCCACGTACCCGGCCTCCTCGCAGATGGCGACGGCGGCCCGGCACAGCCGGTCGGTCGTGCCGTCGGGCAGGAAGGGCGCGGGGGCCTCCTCGATGAGCTTCTGGTTGCGCCTCTGCAGCGAGCAGTCGCGCGTGCCCACGGCGACGACCCTGCCGCGCAGGTCGCCAAGCACCTGAACCTCGACATGGCGAGGGGCGTCAAGGAAGCGTTCAATGAAGCAGTCGCCGTTGCCGAAGGCCTCCTCGGCCTCGCGGGTGGCGGACAGGAAGGCCTCCTCGACCTCCTCGGGCCGGCGCACGACCTTGAGCCCACGTCCGCCGCCTCCGTGCACTGCCTTGATGGCGACGGGCAGGCCGTGCTCGCGTGCGAAGTCCACGACCTGCCTCGGGTCGTGGACGGGCTCGGTGGTCCCGGGCGCCATGGGGGCCCCGACCTTCGCCGCGATGCGTCGGGCGGCCACCTTGTCCCCGAGGACTCGGATCGTCTCGGGGCTCGGGCCGATCCAGACGAGTCCGGCGTCGAGGACGGCCTGGGCGAAGTCCGCGTTCTCCGAGAGGAACCCGTAGCCGGGATGGACGGCGTCGGCATGCGCGCGGCGGGCGACCTCGACGATCGCCGGAATGTTCAGATACGTCTCGCGAGGAGCGGAGCCGGGAAGCGCATAGGCCTCGTCGGCAAGGCGCACGGCGAGGGAGTCCGCGTCGGGGTCGGCGTACACGACGATGGCCGTTCTGCCCGTGTCATGGCAGGCATGGATGACCCTCACCGCGATCTCGCCCCTGTTGGCGACCAGAACCCTTGTCACTCGTGCCATCACCGACGCTCCCTTCGTGAACTCCTCGCCCGTC
This sequence comes from uncultured Bifidobacterium sp., assembly GCF_963540075.1. Taxonomy (GTDB): domain Bacteria; phylum Actinomycetota; class Actinomycetes; order Actinomycetales; family Bifidobacteriaceae; genus Bifidobacterium. The sequence goes on along the minus strand of NZ_CAUTOG010000079.1, from coordinate 2,729 downwards.
CGGCGTCCCACCGGCACCCGTCGATCCGGAATCGTGTCCGTCTCATCGTCGGACCCCCGTCGTTTCGTCCGCGTCATCCGTCGCATTGGCCATTGCATCGATGAGCCGGAACCGCACCCTGGCCCCCGGGGGAAGCTGTCCGGCAATGGACAGCGACCGACGGTCGAGCACGGCGACGACCGGATATCCTCCGGTGACCGGCTGGTCACGCAGGAAGAGCACCGGCATGCCGTCCGAGGGGATCTCCACGGCACCCGGAACGGTGCCCTCGCTTTTCAGCTCACCCGTCCTGACCCGGACCAGTGGGCTGCCGCCGTCGAGCCGCAGACCGACGCGGTTGGAACGGACGGTTACCGTCCAGACGGAGCTCAGGAAGGCCTTCTGGGAATCCGGCGTGAACCAGTCGTCGCGTGGACCCGGGATGATGCCGAGATCGGTGACGCCGCCGACGGCGGGAAGCGCCGACCACGGCAGAGGCCGTCCCACGGTGGCCGTGGGCTCATCGGAGGACGCCACGACGTCCCCGATGACCAGAGGACGGGGACCGATGCCGGACATCGTGTCCGTGGAGGCGCTGCCCAGCACCCGACGGACGCGTATGCCGCCACGCAGGGCGACGTAGTCGCGCCAGCCCTCGTCGAGAGCGCCGATCCGCAGCGTTTCGCCGTCAAGCAGAAGCACAGGGCGCTGATCGTGGACGGATTCCACGATTCCCTCCGCCGAGCGAATGGTCAGTGGGGCCCGGGCGCCCGTCACCGCGACGACCACATCGCCTGCGGCGGTGAACGCGGCCCCTCCCCCGGTGATCTCGAGGACGGGGGCGGAGACCGGGTTCCCCACAAGAGAGTTGGCCGTATGGAAGGCCGCGCGATCGGCCGCCCCCGACCCCGTGACGCCCATGTCGGCGGCCAGACGTCCGTCGTCCTCGATCAGAGCGGCCATGCCCGGGGAGACCACCCGAAGACCCGCCGACGCATCCTCCCCGGTGGATCCCTCGTCGGCCTCCGGAGGGGCGACCGGCACGGCATACGGATCGGCGGGCGCGGCACCGACCTGCGTCATCGCGGCGCGGGCATGGACGGGCACAAACTCGACGACGTCGCCTGGCCGGATGAGCGCCGGCGGATCGGCCGTCTCGTCCCACAGGGGGACGTCGGTGACGCCGATGAGACGCCAGCCGCCGGAGCTGTCGCGCGGATACACGCCGCTGTAGGCGCCGGCGAGCCCGACGGCGCCCGCGGGGACGTGCAGACGCGGCGTGTCGCGCCGGGGGACGTCGAAGGCGGGATCCCCTCCTGTGAGATAGGCGAAGCCGGGGGCGAAGCCGACGAAGGCCGCCGTCCATGGCGTCCCCGAATGGCGGGACACGACCTCCTGCGTCGACATGCCGAGGATATCGGCGACGTCCTCGAGGTCCTCGCCGTCGTACGCCACGGGGATGCGAATGCGACGCCCACCGGATGCCCGCGATGCCGAGCCGTCCCAGGCGCCGATCACGGATTCCACCCCGCTCCTCGGCAGGACGAGCGGATCGTACGTGACGAGGACCGTGGATGCCGCCGGAACCAGGGAGTCGACGGCGGCGCCGAAGACGGGGTCGGTCCGCATGACGCGACGAAGATGGGCGTACAGACCCAGCGCCATATCCAGACCATCGACCTCGACGAGCAGGGCATGGTCGCCCGACGGCAGGATGCGCATGGACTCACTCCTCCGTGAAGGGGCGGACGTCGACCCCGTCGGCGACGAGCCGGCGACGCACCGCCGTGGCCATGGCCACCGCCCCGGGGCTGTCCCCGTGCACGCAGACCGAATCGGCCCGCACTGGGACGACGGTTCCGTCCGCGGCTTCGACGACGCCTTCACGCACCATCCGCGACACGCGGGAGGCGACCTCCTCGACGTCGCCGATCACCGCTCCGGGGATGCGACGCGAAACGAGACGGCCTTCGGGCGTGTAGGCACGGTCGGCGAAGGCCTCCTGAAACACCGTCAGCCCCGCATCCCTGGCGAGCCGGCCCACCACCGAGCCCGGAAGCGTGAGCAGCGCGAGCGACGGGTCGACCGCCCGGATGGCCTCGATGACGGCCGCGGCCTGGACCTCGTCCGTGGCGATGCGGTTGTACAGGGCCCCGTGCGGCTTGACGTAGCGTACGGACGCCCCCTGGGACGCGGCGATGCCGCGAATGGCGGACAGCTGGTACATGACGTCCGCCGTGAGCACGTCCGCGGGTACGTCGATGAAGCGGCGTCCGAAGCCCGGCAGATCCCGGTAGGCCACATGCGCCCCGATGGCCACGCCGCGCCGCGCTGCGGCGGACGCCGTGCGCAGCATCACCGAGGGGTCCCCGGCATGGAAACCGCAGGCGATGTTCGCGCTGGAGACGACGTCAAGCAGGGCCTCGTCGTCACCAAGACCCCACCGTCCGAAGCTCTCGCCCATGTCGCTGTTCAGATCGATCCGCATGCCGCCCTCGGTCTCCCATCATCCGTTCCGTCCATGCCCGACCTCCTCGGCGAATCCGCGGGGCCCGACGCCCGTATGCGACCCGTGTCGCGCGCAGGCATGCTCACACCATGTACGTGATGTCGGGCACGTCCGTGATGAACATATGCCCGGGCGCATGGGTGATGGCGAAGTCTGGCTTCGAGGCCATCACCGCCGCCTGCGGAGTCACGCCGCAGGCCCAGAACACCGGGACGTCGCCCTCCTTGAGGATGGGCGGGTC
>NZ_CAUTOG010000078.1:0-3730 GCF_963540075.1 uncultured Bifidobacterium sp. | reverse complement strand
CGGGCCCAGCAACAGCGGACCGGCCCCACGGGCCGGCCCCACAACAGCTCCGCGACGCACCCCGCGCCGCTCCGCCCTCGCCTGACGCGCGCCGCACAGCGGCCCGCGCCACCGCCCGGCGAGGCTACGCCTCGATCTCCGGGCGGCCCGGCTCAGCCCATAACGTATGGAAGGCGCCGGGACGATCGGTGCGGCCGTAGGTATGCGCGCCGAAGAAGTCACGCTGCCCCTGGATGAGGGCCGCCGGAAGCCTGTCGGAACGCAGCCCGTCGTAGTACGACAGCGAGCTGGCGAAGGCCGGCACGGGGACGCCCCCCTCGACCGCGCGGGCCACCACACGACGCCACGAGTCCTGCGCCTCGGCGATGGCCTTCCGGAAGTAGGGCGCGAACAGAAGCGACACGTCCGCGGCGCCGGATTCAAAGGCGTCGGAGACGACGTTGAGGAAACGCGCCCGGATGATGCATCCGCCCCGCCAGATGCGGGAGACGGCGGCCAGGTCGATCTTCCAGCCGTACTCCTTCGCCCCCGCCTGGATCTCATCGAAGCCCTGCGCATAGGCTACGATCTTCGAGGCGTACAGGGCATGCCGGATGTCCTCCACGAAGGCCTCGCGGTCAGCCTCCGAAACGCCGATCCGCTGCTCCGGTCCGGCGAGCTTCGCCTGGGCCGCCGCATCGCGCTGGTCGGACTGGCTGGACAGACCACGGGCGAACACGGCCTCGGCGATGCCCGTCACCGGGACCGCGAGCGACAGCGCCGTCTGCACCGTCCACGTGCCCGTGCCCTTCATACCCGCATGGTCGACGATGACGTCCACCAGGGGACGCCCCGAGGCCTTGTCGGTCTGGTGCAGCACCTCGGCCGTGATGCCGATGAGATAGGAGTCAAGCTCCGTGTCATTCCACTTCTCGAAAACGTCCCCGATCTCGGACGGGGACATGCCCAGCCCGCGGCGCATCAGGTCATAGCTTTCGGCGATGAGCTGCATGTCGGCGTATTCGATGCCGTTGTGCACCATCTTGACGAAATGGCCGGCGCCGTTCTCGCCGATATGCGTCACGCAGGGCTCGCCCTCGGCCACCGCGGCGATGGATCGCAGGATCGGCCCCAGCGTGCGCCAGGACTCCTCGGTGCCGCCGGGCATGAGGGACGGGCCGTTGAGGGCGCCCTCCTCGCCGCCGGAGACGCCGCAGCCGACGAAATGCAGGCCGCGCGCGCGGATCTCCTTCTCGCGGCGGATGGTGTCCTTGAAGTAGGAGTTGCCTCCGTCGACGATGATGTCGCCCGGCTCCATGGCATCGGCGAGCTCGGAGATGACGGCGTCGGTAGGCGCCCCCGCCTTGACCATGATGATGGCCGTACGCGGCCTTTTCAGGGACGCGACGAAATCCTCCACGGTCGAGGAGGGAACGAAGGACCCCTCATCGCCGTGCTCGTGCACAAGCTTCTGCGTGCGCTCGTAATGGCGGTTGTACAGCGCGACCGTGTTGCCATGATGAGCCAGGTTGCGCGCGAGATTGGAACCCATGGCCGCCAGTCCGACGACCCCGATGTTTGCTGTTGCCTCAACGGCCATTGCGATGCCTTTCGGATAGTGTCATCGACCCGTCCCCGGATACGGGCCGGGAGCGGCAGTGCCGCGTTCAGTCTAGCGAGCAGGCTGCACGTCTCGCCTCTGGGCGAAGAGAACGCGCGGCATGACCCCCGAAGGCACCGCGCATCCAGGACGCCCCACGCGGCCAGGGCATCCAGGACGGGCATCCGAGGCGGAGACCGTCCACCCCGAACGTGATGCGGAGGCCGCAGGACCTGCCCGGGAGCACGGAAAACGAGTGCATCCGACACCGATGTGATATAGGCGACATTCACGCCGCGAATCGTCCCCGTTGGCCTTCGCCGGACATCGCGCAAGCCGCATCATGACGCCAAAAACACTACATCTAGTGGCTACGCTGCCGACACGCCACTAGAACTGGGGGATTGACGGTAAACTACAGCCATGTAATCTAGCTGAACGGATCCGCCCCGGTGCGGCTTCCTCGCCGGCCCCTGGAGGGGACGCGGAAGAGCCGCCGCGGACATGCGAACGACAACGGAACGAAACTGAAAACGGAGAACAAGGAGTCACGATGACCGTCACCGTCTATGCCAAGCCTCGCTGCGTGCAGTGCGAAGCCACCAAGCGCCAGCTCACCCGCCAGGGGATCGGCTTCGACGTGGTGGACGTCACCTCCGACGCGGCCGCCCTCGCCCGCATCAAGGCCGCCGGATTCCTCCAGGCCCCGGTCGTCATGACCGAGGACGCGTCCTGGAGCGGCTACCGCCCGGACCTCATCCGCGAACTCGCGAAACAGCCCCACCAGGTCCTGGCGTGAGCGCATCCGGCGCGAGCGCGCCGGAGCGCGCCGCGACCGGCAAGGCCATCGGCGCCGTCGTGTACTTCTCCTCCGCATCGGAGAACACGGCCCGCTTCGTGGCCGGTTGCCGGCTGGAGGACGAAGGCGTCAACGTCTACCGCATCCCGCTGCGACCCAGGGAGCCCCCGCTGAACGTGCGTGAGCCCTTCATTCTCATGGTGCCGACCTACGGCGGGGGCAACGCCCGCAAGGCCGTGCCCATGCAGGTCAAACGCTTCCTGAACGACCCCGCCAACAGGGCCTTCATCCGCGGCGTCATCGCCGCGGGAAACACCAACTTCGGAGAGGCCTTCTGCGCCGCCGGCGACATCGTCGCCGCGAAGTGCCGGGTCCCCTTCCTCTACTACTTCGAGCTCCTGGGAACCCCGGAGGACCGCGAGAAGGTCCGCCGGGGCGTGCCCGACTTCCTCCGCCGCCTGCAGCACGAGCAGGCGCCCACGCCGGCGCCGGCAGCGCCGGAAGCAACAGTCGGGTCGACCGCCGCGACGGCCTCCGACCCGACAAGGGCATTCCAATCCACACAGACCGCCACCATCGGCGAAAGGGACGACTGACATGGCCATCACCGACGACACCACCCTGAGCATGGACAACACGGACGATGACGAGAGCGCCTCCGGCACGCCCGACGCGGCGCACGACTACCACGCGCTCAACGCGATGCTCAACCTCTACGCGCCCGACGGCTCCATCCAGTTCAGCAAGGACAAAGAGGCCGAGCGACAGTACGTCGCCGGCCACGTCGCCAAGCACACCCACCGCTTCGCCTCCACGCGCGAGCGCCTCGCCTACCTCATCGACAACCAGTACTACGACGGCTCCGTCTTCGAGCGGTACGCCCCCGAGTTCCTCGACTCCTTCTACGGGCACGTCGAATCCCTGGACTTCGAGTTCGAGACCTTCCTTGGAGCCTTCAAGTTCTACACGTCCTACGCCCTCAAAAGCTTCGACGGCAGGGAGTACCTCGAGGACTTCCCCCAGCGCTGCGCGGCCGTGGCCCTCGAGCTGGCGGCAGGCGACGAGGCGATGGCCACGAAGTACGCCGACGAGATCATCTCGGGACGCTTCCAGCCCGCCACCCCCACCTTCCTCAACCTCGGCAAGGCCCAGCGCGGCGAGCCGGTCAGCTGCTTCCTCGTGCGCATCGAGGACAACATGGAGTCCATCTCCCGCGGGATCAACGCCGCCCTGCAGCTGAGCAAGCGCGGCGGCGGCGTGGCGCTGCTGCTGAGCAACCTGCGGGAGCAGGGCGCCCCCATCAAGCACATCGAGAACCAGTCCAGCGGCGTCGTGCCCGTCATGAAGCTGCT
>NZ_CAUTOG010000077.1:0-3757 GCF_963540075.1 uncultured Bifidobacterium sp. | reverse complement strand
AGCGGCATGTTCAGGCCGACGCCGACGAGCAGGAACAGGTAGGTGCTGGACGACGCCGCGGCCTCCTGGAGCGTCAGCCCGGCCGCCACATAGGGCAGATGACTGACGACGAAGGCCAGGAACACGCCGGCGACCACGACGGACAGCCCGCCGAAGGGCTCCGCCTTGGCGGTGGAGGACCCGAAGGTCACCAGCGTCACCACGGCGGCCACGGCGGCGAACAGCAGCAGCCCGCCGAAGGCCCAGCCGATGGCCGGCGAGGAGAACTGGTATCCGGAATCGGTGGCGCCCACGGTGACGAGCGCGACGACGGCGCCGACGACGGCGACCAGCGACACGATACGCCCGCGAGAGGTGACGGAGGTCTGCGCGCCGATGCGATGCAGATGCATCCACGCGTATCCGAGCGCCACGTATCCGAAGGTCACGGTGACGGCCATCAGCAGCGGGAACCAGCCGACGAAGGCGAAGGATCCGCCCAGATACCGCACGCCGTCATGCGCCACGTTCACGGACAGGGTGCCCAGCGCCAGCCCCTGCATGAAGGCGGCGAGCAGCGAGCCGATGCCGAAGGCCTTGTACCATCCCTCGGCCCCGCCCTTATGCGGCTGGGAGATCATCTCGACGGATACGCCGCGCAGGATGAGGCCGAACAGCATGAGGATGAGCGGCAGATACAGATGGGGCAGGATGAGGCCAAAGGCCGCCGGCAGCCCACCGAAAAGGGCGACGCCGACGAACACCAGCCAGGTCTCGTTGCCGTCCCAGATCGAGCCGATGCCCTCGACGATCTCGTTGCGTTCGTCACGGTCGCGGGTGACCAGCGTGATGACGCCGGCCCCCAGATCGTATCCGTCGAGCAGCACGTAGGCGAGGATGCCTACGAGAATCACGATGAACCATGCGACACTCATCTCACGCCTCCGCCTTCGAAACGGTTGAAGCAGCACCTGATGCCGTCGATGCCACGGCGGCGGTCCCCGCGAGGGCCACATCGGACACGGCCCGGGCGGCCTTGCCGAGAACGGACTCATCTTCGGTCCCCTCCGCCTTCGCGGCGCCCGGAAGATCGCTCTCCGGCCCGCGTCTGACCGCGCGCACGATGTACGCGATGTAGGCCACCAGCATGACGGCGTAGATCGCGATGAATCCGATGAAGCTGAACAGCACGGCCCCCGACGACAGGTTCGAGGCGGCGGCGCTGGTCTTCAGCTGTCCCCACACGACCCAGGGCTGACGTCCGACCTCGGCGGTGAGCCAGCCACCCAGAATCGCGATGATGCCGATCGGCGTGGTCCACAGCAGCCATTTGTGGAAGCGCCGCGAGGTGTACAGGCGTTTTCGCAGTCTCAGATACGTGGCCATGAAGGCGCTGGCGAAGATGAGGATGGAGCCATAGAACATCATTCGGAAGCCCCAGAAGGTGGCGGCCATGTTGGGCTGCTCGTCACGGGGCACAAGCGACAGGCCGGGGGTCTTGGAGGAGCCGGTGAGGTCCTTGGCGCCGATGGCGCTGCCCCACCACGGCACGGAGATCTCGACGATGTTGCGCTGCGCGTTCTGGTCGGGGATGGCGAACAGCACGTAGCCGTTGTTGTTCGAGTCCCAGTTGCCCTCCCAGGCCATCATCTTGCTGGGCAGGCCCTTGGAGGTGAGCTGGTCGGTGACGACGTACTGGCCGGCCACATAGTCGCCGAGGGCGATCTGCAGCGGGATAAGGGTGGCGACCACGCCGAGCGCGATGGACAGCGACTTGCGGGCGAACATCACCGCGCGCCCCTTGACCAGATAGTAGGCGGAGATGCCAGCGACGAAAACCCCCGCGGAGACGAGCACGGCGACGAGCATATGCGGCCAGCGCCACACGAAGGAGGGGCTGACGAGCACCTTCCACCAGTCGGTGACGACGAACTTGCCGTCCACCTTGGCGTATCCGGACGGGGTCTGCATCCACGAGTTCGCGGAGATGATCCATGTGGACGACAGCACGGTGCCGATGGCCACCATCACGCTGGAGATGAACATCGTGCGTTCCTTGACCCGGCCCTCGCCGTAGAGAAGAACGCCAAGGAAGGCGGCCTCGACGAAGAACGCCGTGACGACCTCCATGCCGATGATCGGTCCGATGACCGCGCCGGTGGTGGCGGCGTACTGGCCCCAGTTGAGGCCGAGCTGGAAGGTGATGACGATTCCGGCGACCACGCCGAGGGCGAAGCCCACGGCGAAGATCCTGCGCCAGAACCGGAACATCTGCAGGTAGACGACTTTGTGCGTGCGCCAGTACTTCCAGTACACGATGCACAGAAGAACCGACAACCCCACGGTGACCGCCGGGAAGGTCATGTGGAACATGACGGTCAGGGCGAATTGCAGCCGAGATAGCAATTCTGTGGACATGTTTCCCTCTTTTGTCTCTTGACTCCGGCTTCGAAGCCACGATGCCTTGGGGACCCTGTCGCCGCTCGTCTTCGTACGGACGACATCGTGCCGAATCCACCGTGCCGGAACGGATGCTCCAAGACCGCCGAACGGGAGACCCCACCCGGAACCCCGGAACGCCGTGCTCGGAACGATGTTTTCGACACCCGCCGAAACGGTCGTCGGACCTGGTCCTCCTGGGCCTTCGTTGGCTTCAGTATGTGCCGGCATGGTGAAAACGTCAAAGAAGCGGAGTCGTTCCGGAGCAGGCGGTCACGGCTCGTTTTCGTTGGAATTCCGCGGTTCTGCGGAGGTAAGGGAATGGACGTCACTATGGGAATGTGAGAAACTATACAAATGAGAGTGAAGACGGGAGCAACACCTAGGTGAGCGCCGCGTGATACGAACGCCGTCGGGCCAAGTGCCGCAAATGCCCGTTCCTCCCGCGTCCGCGCAGAGCCGGGTCGTCCCGCGCTCCGATGCGCGTCCCGCTGAAGTGCCGGCGCCGGCGCACGCGTCCTCGACGTCCCGCCACAAGGAAGGCGAGAAGCGTCGCGGGAATGGCGATGACGGCCATGTATTCGAGCAGCTGCTTCGTATCGAGGGGCGCCTCCTCGATTGCCGGAATCTGCTGGGGAATCTTCGCTCGTACGCCCGAGACGAGCAGCCGGTGAGTGTTGACGCCGTAGGGCGTGCAGGTCATGAGAGTGACGCGATCCTCGCCTTTGGTGACACGCAGCTTGGAGGTGTCGTTGGGCAGGATGACGCTGATTCGGTCGACCTTGTATCCCAGCGTTTTCCCGAGGACCTTGATGTAGAAGTAGTCGCCGATCTTCATCTCGTCGAGGCGGGTGAACATGAGGGCGCTGACGAGGCCGCGATGACCGGTGAGCACGCTGTGGGTGGAGGCGCCTCCGACGGGCAGGGAGGTGCCGTAGAGGTGGCCGACGCCGCGGGCGAGCACCTCGTCGGAGGAGCCGTGGTAGATGGGCAGGTTGACGGAGATCTTGGGGATGACGATGCTTCCCATGACGCCGTCGCCGCTGATGTCGAGCAGGCTCTGGTAGGTCGTGTCCTTGGCGGATTCGCTGTCGTCGTCATCGCTGGTGGTGCTCTGCCCGGACTGGGTGGAGAAGGGGTCGACGGCCTCGCCGAGGACGGGCTGCCCGCTGGCGGCGAGCTTCGTGTTGTAGGCGCGCGCGGCGGCAAGGGCGTCGGCGCGTTCCGCGGCGGGCCAGCCGCTGACGGTCTTCTCGATGCCCGTGCTTTCGCTGCTGAGCTGCCGTTCGTTCATGGCCTGCAGGGCGAAGGGGTAGGCGCCGATGGCGATGCCGACGAG
>NZ_CAUTOG010000076.1:0-3797 GCF_963540075.1 uncultured Bifidobacterium sp. | reverse complement strand
CGCCGTACACCGATCCGGAGCTCGGGGAGCTCACGGACCGCGAGCGGGAGGTGCTTGTCCTCCTCGCCCGCGGGCTGTCGAACCAGGAGATCGCCGATGCGCTGGTCATCGGGCTGCCGACGGTGAAGACGCATGTGGCGCATATCCTCGCGAAGATCCATGCCCGGGACCGCGTCCAGGCGGTCGTCTTCGCCTACGACAACGCGCTGGTGCGCCCCGGGGAGACGACGGAGGACTGAATCGTCCTCCCCGCCCCACGGGACGCACCGGGATCGCGGCCGCGGACAGTGGACATCAGGCCTCGGCGAGGGCCCTCACCGGAGGCACGGAGACCGCGCGCCGGGCGGGGAACACGCTGGCCAGCACGGCGGCCACGGCGGCCACCGCGAGGACGAGTCCCGTCATCCCCCAGTTGACCGCCAGAACAGGCGTGACGGCCACGGCGAACACCATGTAGGCGCCCAGCCATCCGAAGCCGATGCCGAGCAGCACGCCTGCCACGCCGGCGACGAGGGCGATGACCAACGCCTCAATGGCCAGGGAGCGCCTGAGCTGCCCCCGCGTCATGCCGATGGCACGCAGGGTGGCGGATTCGCGGGTGCGTTCGATGACGGACAGGCTCAGCGTGTTCGCCACGCCGATGAGGGCGATGATCACGGCGACGCCGAGCAGCCCCACCAGCACGGCCATCATCGAGTCGATGGTGGTCTCCCACTGCTCGCGTTCGGCGATCGGCCCGGTCAGACTCACGGAACCGGACTTCTCCAGCGCCTTCTGCAGGGCCTCGAAGGTGGAGGACATGGAGGACGTGGACGACTGGTCGATCTTCACGAGAAGCATCGAACCGGTGCCGTCGATCGTCCCGTCGGAGAACAGCGAGGAGTCGACGAAGACCACGGCGGGGTAGTCCGAGGACACCCGACGGTAGTCCGCACGGGTGACGGCCAGACGCAGCGACCCGGACGAGGACGCGGTCGAGGAGGACGAATCGCCATCCAGGTCGAAGGTCGCTCTCGAGCCGATGTCCAGCCTCTTGCCGCTCCACGCCGAATACTCGGGGGCCAGGGCCGTGCCGGCGTCGATGGAGGACCCGGACAGGTCGGCCCGCATGACGGACCTCAGATCCGAGGCGCCGTCCACGCCCACGAGCAGCACCCGCAGCGATTCACCGGAGTCCTTCTCGCCGTGCACGGTGGCCGTGGCCGTCGGGGCGAGCACCGTGCGCTCCACGCCGGAGACCCTCTCCACCTTCGCCTGGTCGTCAGTGCCGAGGCTCTCCCCCTGCGCGACCACGTCCACGCTGTAGCGCGTGTCGAGGGTGTCGGTCATGGTGCGCTTGGCGCTCTGTGCCCCGGTGGCTATGCAGGAGACGAGGGTGACGCCGATGAGCAGCGCCGTGCCGGTGGCGGCCACGCGGCGGGGGTTGCGGCGCACGTTCGCCGCGGCGACCGTGCCGGACGGGCCCGACCAGGAGGCGACCATGCCGCCCAGACGCATGGCCCATGGCATCCAGAAGACGGCCGTGACCGTGAGGCCGAGGAACGCCAGCGCGCAGCCGGCTATGCCGGAGAGCAGGGCCGTCTCGTATGCCGTGTCCTTCAGGGCGGCGCCGCCATGCAGGGAGTCCCACACGCGCCAGAACCCGTAGGCCGCCAGTGCGCATCCGGCGAGCAGAAGAAGGACGCCGATGACCGCGCGCACGCGCCCGGACCGCCTGGTGTCCGTGAGCTCCAGGGGCCTCAGGGCCTCCAGAGGCGTGACGGCGGTGGCCGAGCGGGCCGCGCCGAGAGACGCGAGAACGGTGACGACCACGCCGAAGACGACCGGGACGACGACCGCCTGCACGGAAAGCACCAGACGCGCGTTGAGACCGAGGGACGCCAGCACCCCGGAGCCGCACACGGCCGCCATGACGCCGATTCCCGCCGCGGCGCCCAGCGTCGAGGAGACGAGCCCCAGGACGAGCGCTTCGACGATGACCGAGCGGTGCAGCTGGCCGGAGGTGGCGCCGATCGTCCGCAGCAGGGCGAGCGTGCGCCGGCGCTGGGTGACGAGCACCTGGAAGGTGTTGGCGATGACCAGCGCGGCCACCACCATGGCCAGGACGCCGAAGCTCAGGAGGAAAGTCGTCACGATGCTCACGCCGGAGCTGCTCAGGGAGGACACGGCCTCGTCGGCGGCGGCCTCGCGCGATTCGACCTTCGAGCCGCTCGGGAGCAGGGCCTTGACGTCGGATATCGCGGCATCGGCGCGGGAGGCGTCGACGTCGAGGTAGGCGGTGGAGGTCCAGGCCTTGTCGAAGCCGTCGTATCCGCCGACGGTGGCGAGCGCGTCGTCGGAGATGACCGCCGCTCCCCCGTAGAACGTATAGGCCCCATTGGGGTCGGAGGTCAGGCCGGTGACGGTCACCGAGCGCACGGCCGACCCCATTCCCGAGTCTCCGGGCTCCACGGTGACGGTCGACCCGACGGAGACGCCGAGCTGCCGGGCCACGGATCGGGGCAGGGCAATCTGTCCGTCCCCCGTCGGCTGCCTTCCGGAGACGATGCTCACGGGGAGCAGCGTGGGGTCGGAGGCCGTGGCGATGGCCAGGGTGGACGCCGAGGAGTCCCCGGAGACGATGCTGACGTCGACGGAGGCGTCGGCGCGCACGCCGGTGACGCCGTCGACCCTGGCGATGTCGTCGAGCTTGAGGGCGCCGACCGTGTCGTCCTCGCCGCCAAGGGTGACCACGTAGTCGGCCTGCCCGAACTGGGCGGTCATCTGGGTGCGCAGCGAGTCGTTCATCGTGTTGCCGAACAGCAGGGTGCAGGCGATGAAGGCCGTGCCGATGAGGATGGCTATGCCGGCGGGGATGAGCATCCTCGCGCTGTGGGCCATGAGCTTTCGCGTTATCGACCACATGTCGGATCCTCCCTACCGCGCGTCGCGCTGGTCGGAGGACTGGGCGAAGGAGTCGGGGCCGAAGCCGTCGGGGGAACCAGCGGGATCGTCCCCCACCCCGGCCAGGCGTCTCAGCGCCGGTGACGGCGACGAGGGGCCGGAGGACGCGCCGCGGAGCCTCCTGTCGGTGAGCAGCTCGTTCATGCGATCCGCCGTGGGGGTGGTCTCGTCGGCGACGATACGGCCGTCGGCGAAGACGAGCGCTCGGTCCGCGTAGGAGGCCGCGACGGCGTCATGCGTGACCATGATGATGGTCTGTCCGAGGTCGCGCACGGAACGGCGGAGAAATCCCAGCACCTCGGCGCTGGACGCCGAATCGAGGTTGCCGGTCGGCTCGTCGGCGAAGACCACGGCGGGCCGGGAGATGAGGGCGCGGGCGATGGCCACGCGCTGCTGCTGCCCTCCGGACATCTCCGAGGGGCGATGGCCCAGACGATCCCCCAGACCGAGGGTGTCGACGAGCAGGTCGAACCATTGCCTGTCCGACTTCTGGCCGGCGAGGGTGAGAGGCATGACGATGTTCTGCTCGGCGGTGAACATCGGCAGCAGGTTGAAGCTCTGGAAGATGAATCCGATGCGATGGCGGCGCAGCAGGGTGAGCTGCCGGTCGTTCATGCGGGTGATGTCGGCCCCGTCGAGCAGGATGCGCCCCGACGTGGCCGAGTCGAGTCCTGCCAGCGTGTGCATCAGAGTCGATTTGCCGGATCCGGAGGGGCCCATGATCGCGGTGAAGCGGCCTTTCTCGAAGCTCACGCTCACGTCGCGCAGCGCGTGCACGACGTTGTCGCCCTCCCCGTAGTCCTTGACGAGGTGGATGGCCTGGACTGCCACCGCCCCCGACGTCCCCGATTCCG
>NZ_CAUTOG010000075.1:0-3831 GCF_963540075.1 uncultured Bifidobacterium sp. | reverse complement strand
CAGACCGGCCACACCCCCATCCCCCCGGTGCTGAGGTCCGGATCGAGTCGGGGACATCTGACGCGCAGCGACCGCAGCGACATCGCCTCGTACGGATACGGTCTGCGAATCGAGCACGTGCCCGGCATGGGGGATGTCATAGGCCATTCCGGAGGATACCCTGGATACGGTTCGCATATGCGCTGGCACCGGCAGTCGGGACTGGGAATCGTGGCTCTCGCGAACGGACGATACGCCACGCCTGGCATCCCCGCGTCGAAGGCTCTGGATGTGCTGGTCCATGAGGCGATGTCACGGCGGCGTGCGGCGGGGAAGACGGTGCGACCCTGGCCGGAGACGCTTTACGCGGTGCGAAGAATAACCGAAGCCCTCTCCTCCACGGGCGATGCGATGCGCCGGGGTGACGACATCGGCGAGGCCTGTCGCACGGCTCTGTCCTCGATCACGGACGTCTTCGCGATGAACATCGAGCTCGACGCCGACCTGGAGAGCCGTGCCCGCGGGTTGTCCGAGATGCTGGGCATCCTCTGCGGACCTCCGTCGGCACGCGTCGCCGGCATGTTATCCACTCTCCATGCGGACACCCCGGCCCAGGCGACATGGATCATCCCCTGCGAGCGGCATCCCCTGGAATGCTCCATCACCCTGACGCCCCTCAGTCCGCCGGGCATCCAGACCCTGGACTTCCGTGTGGCGGACGAGCCCGCAACGGATGACGTCACGGAGACGCGCCTGACCAGCATCATCGATCTTTCCGAAGGGGACGCCATATGCGCTGCGACGGAGGAGACCGCCGCCGCATCCGCCGGACGAACAGCCCCGAACGACACGGACACGGGCATCATCACAGGGACGAAGGACGGCGGGGAATGAACGGCATGGCAGGGAACCAGAACGCCACGACGGCCACAACGACAACGACGGCAACGACGCCGCCACAGGAACGGCATCGCGGCCTCGCCCTGGTCATCGGGCATTCTCGCACGGCCTCGCTCCGTCGCCTCGGCGACTGGCTCGCACAGCGCGGGCTTGATCATCGACTCGCGTTCGGACCGGACGGTCTGCCGCGAAGCCTCAGCGGGTACGATGCGCTCATCGTCCTCGGGGGCGCTCCCCTGCCCGATGATGATGAACGCTATCCCTGGCTTCCTGCCACGCGTCATCTTGTCTCCGAGGCGCTGGACGAGTCGGTTCCCCAACTGGGCATCTGCCTGGGAGGTCAGCTTCTCGCCTACGTGGGCGGGGGACGCGTGGAGCATCGCATCCTGCGCCCCGAGCATGGCATGACGGAGATCTCCGTGACATCCGCGGCCGCGGGGGACGCCCTGTTCTCCTCTCTGCCGGACACCTTTCCGATGGTGGAGAACCACGTCGACCACATCACGGCGCTGCCGGCCGACGCGGTGCTTCTCGCCCGCTCGGACCGTTCTCCCGTCCAGGGGTTTCGTCTGGGAGACAGGGCATGGGGACTGCAGTTCCATCCCGAGATATCCGAGGAGAACGTCGAGCATTGGGACGAGGACGACAGGAAGGCGGTGCGAACGGACGGCTTCGACTGGGATGAGGTCGTCCGTCATGGCCGGGAACAAGACCACGCCAACGTCGACGTCGCCCGCGCTTTCGCCTGGACCTTCGCCGACATATGCCTGCAATCGCGCGCGAACCGATGATCAGGAGGCCGCCGCGGGAACCCGCGCGGCGGTAGGCGCGCGATCCGATGGAAGATCCGGACACCAATGCGCCGCCACCCCCTTGACGGCGTCTGCCGCATCCTTCCGCGCGGGGCCGTCCAGGTCGAATCCCGTGATTCGTCAGAAGCGCCCGACCTCCCCTGACGACCCCGGCGCTACCGGGCGAGACCTGACAGGGCGCGAATCTCCTCGTAGTACCGCTCCTCGCTCAGACCGTCGACGGTGGGGGTGTTGAGCATCGTCACCCCGTCGAGCCCCCCGGCATCCGCGACGCGTCGGAGCACCCCGCGATGCCAGGAGTCGCCGAGCAGCGGATCGAGCTCCGGATGCCCCATGACCCGCATGGAGCACACGAGGGCATGCCCGCCCCAGTTCGACGTCCCGGAGATGATGAGCCGCTCGGTGGGCACCGTGCAGGCGATGCGCTCGCCGTGGTCCACGACGTCCTCGATGGGAAGCGAATCGATGCGGCCCATGCCGATCTCGTTGCCTCCGTCCCCGACGCCGATGGTTCTCAGACCCAGCTCCGTGAGCCGGCTGAGCGGAGCCGTCCATCTGCTGATGTTCACCCCGCGCATGTTCCGGGGGTCACCGTCACGGGAGGGTCCGACTCGCTCGATGTACACGAGGCTGTCGATGCCGCGCTCGCGGACGAGACGGCCGACGGAGGCCAGCCACTCGTCGAAGCCGGCACCCGCCGGCGAAATGAGCACATGGTCGTCGGGAACGTCGCCGGCGGCGGCCGCGGAGACCACCGGGGCGCACCATTCGTCGCTGACGAGCCAGGCGTCGCCGCCCATGGCTCTCAGTGCCGAGGCGATCTCGACGGCCCCGACCGGCCCGTCGGACTCGGCCGCCGGGCTGCTGGCTCCCGGGATGTAGAAGCCGGTCACCACAAGCGCCCTACGGGCCGCCCCCGTGGCGAACAGACGGGCGGCATGGAACAGGTCGCGCCGGCTGAAGGTCATGAGGACCTCGCTGCCACGTCCCACGTCCTTCGCCGCAAGATCACGGATCCGCGTCACGCGGTGGTACCATCTCCAGCTCGACGCGCGTGAGGCCAGTCCCCGGCGCACCGGGCCTTGCAGGCGCGTGTCCTCCGAGGGCGACGCCCCTCCCCGAACCGCGCCCGCCGTCGTCATCGTCGCCATCGTTCCCTCACCGATTCCTTCCATGCCGTCACCCACGTGATCCGTCATCCTCGCCATCCCGGCCTGTCGGAACGCCCGGGATCATGTTCAGGACACCCGGCCCATGGGCGACCCGTAGTCCACGAGGTCGCCGGCCTTCACCGCGACATGAAGCACGCCGGAGGCCGGGGACGTGACCCGTGTCTCCATCTTCATGGCCTCGAGAACGGCGACGGTCTGCCCCTCGTCGACATGAGACCCGTCCTCGGCCAGCCAGGAGACCACCGTCCCCGTCAGAGGGGCGGCTATCGTTCCGGGCTTCTCGTCCGGCCCGTCCCCGGCGTCCCGAGCGCCGGCGACGGCCGTCCCCGCCATCGCCAGAGACGCGGGAAGCGCCAGGGACATGCGCCTGCCGTCCAGCTCGATCCACGTCCTCGTCAGAGTCCCGCCGTCCGGCGTCCTGACGAAGCCGGGCCCGCGCAGGGTTTCCGAGTCGGTGCGCGGCAGGAATCGCTCCTCGATCCACCGCGTGTACACGCCCAGATGGTCATCCGCGCAGAAGTCGTCGTCCTCGAGCACGGCCGCGTCGAAGGGGACGACCGTGGGGACCCCGCCGATGGACAGTTCGGCGAGAGCGCGGCGCGCCCGGCGTATGCAGGAGGCACGGTCGGGGGCCCAGACGACGAGCTTGGCGAGCAGGGAGTCGAACCGCCCCGAGACGACGGAGCCCGCCTCCACGCCCGTGTCGAAGCGAATGCCGGGACCGCTGGGGACGCGCAGGGAGCCGATCGTGCCGGGGAAGGGGACGAATCCCTTCGAGGGATCCTCGGCATTGATGCGGAACTCCATCGCATGCCCGTGCGGATGCGGATGCACGTCCCCGACGGACGCCCCTTCGGCGATGGCCAGCTGGGCCTCGACGAGGTCGACGCCGGTCGTCTCCTCGGTGACCCCATGCTCGACCTGGATGCGGGTGTTGACCTCCATGAAGGACATGGTGCCGTCGGGGT
>NZ_CAUTOG010000074.1:0-4253 GCF_963540075.1 uncultured Bifidobacterium sp. | reverse complement strand
GCCGGACACGCTGTCGTTCGTCTATCCGCCCTACGGACGGCTGGCGATGGCGCTTGGACGACTGCTGTGCGGCTAGAGGGCTTTGAAGAGTCGCAGTGGCCGTTATGAGCGGAGAATCCGAGGCGGCCGCAGCGCACCCTACGTGTCCGTCACCGTGACGTGAACCGGTAGGTCATGAGCAGCATGGCGGCCATCAGAAGGAATGCCAGGACCGGCCACGTGAACCCCGCGACGGTCAACCGTCCCCAGTATGCGGGCAGGCGTTGCCCTGCCGCGCCAGCGAGAACAGCATGCGCGGATCGTCGCAGAGACTGGAGTCGCGCACGCCCGTGACCGCGGTCAGACGGGTGAGGTTGAGGATGCCGGCGACCGCGCGGGGATGGTATGCCGCGGATTCTCGGCCTCGCCGGAGGTGATGCCGATGAACGCGGTGCTGTGCCGGACGTGCTCTTCCGTTCCTGACGTCGTCGAGTTCCGCGTGACGGCGGAACGACGCACAGGGACGCTATCATGGCGGCAGGAGGCCGATGCCGTGGGGTCGCCATGGGGATCCCGGTTCGGGATTCATCGGCTTCGCGCGGAAGGACGGGATCCGTCATGAAATTCGGTATGCGTAAGCCCAGTCTGAAGAGGTCCATCAAGGCGAGGACCACCGGGCGTCTCAAAAGGTCGGTGAAGAAGGCGCTCATCCCCGGCTACGGCAGGAAGGGCATGGGCTGGGTGACCAATCCTCGCAAGGCCCTCTACAACAAGGTGTATCGCAGGACGACCTTCAGCCTGTGGGATTTGTTCCGATAGATCCGTTGGTGGATTCGTGACGTCGGATCCGTCGTTCGGTCCGGTCGTCTTTTCTGCGGCGTCATCCTGCTCCTGAGCGGCTGCGGCGTCATTGCGTGGCCGGCTTTGAGCCGGCCGCGTGAAGGGTCTTCGGGTCGGGCTTCAGCGTGACGTGGAGGCGTCGTTCCCCGCTGCGGCTTCTCCGGTTCCCTGGTTCCGACGCTTCGCGGCCACGAAGGCGATTGCCCCAACCGCGATGTTGTACATGATGAGAAGAGATCCAACGACGATCCACCGGATCATGATGCTGCCAGGCCTGCCGTACATGACATCGAGGGCGATGATCGCCACGGCGATGCATGCGATGGCCGCGGCGATGGCGGCTACGGCGGATTTCGTCCCGGTCATCGCGGGGAACAGCCTCGATTCGCATTCCACCAGCCCGATGATGGCTGCGGCGACGACCACGGCTGCGGCGATGCCCATGCGATCCCCTTATGCTCTTCTGTGATGCTTTGGACAAGAGTACTCGTCCCGAGGGTTCTCGAATCACGATGATTCGCGTGAAGGTCCGTGGGCTGCGGGGTGAATCCCATGGATCCGAACCGGATGGGTCGGATGACGGTGCGGGTGAGGGGATGGCCGGCCGTCGGGGAGAGAGAAGGGGAAAAGACCCGGCGGCGGCTTCCGCTGTATGCATGGACGGAATCGGGGGAGGATTCCATCCACGTGCTTCACGCTAAACGTGGATTCTGGGCGGTCGGTACGTACTCGCTGGGAATACCGGGAGAAACGGGGGAGAATCCCCGGTTTCTCCCGGATTCCGGCGGCTCCGGGGAGCGTCTCGTGACGTCCACGACGTCTAACCGACGATATGCGATCCGCTGGGAACGTGGTCGAAGGTCTTCCCGCACTTCACGCAGGTGAACATCGTCCTGGTCTTGCCGAGTCCGGCCGCGCCCCCGACGGCGCCCAGCGGACCGAGGAGAAGCCCTCCGATGATGCCCTTGGTGACGGAGAGCTTCTTCTTCTGACCTGCGACGACGACTTCCCTATGGCTGCAGAACATGCGGACCTCCCGGCTTCATCCCCTATCCGCAGTCTAGGCGTCGTTCCGTGTTTCTGCCGGTGCGGACTTTCGTGCCGGTGCGGACTTTCGTCGGCCCGGTTCGGTCAGTTCGAGCCGCGCCGGATCAGCGTGGCCCGCTTGACGTCCTCGACGGTGCGGGTGCCGGCGAGCTGCATGGCGATGGCGAACTCGTGGGTGAGATGCTCGATGACGCTCCGCACGCCCAGGGCTCCTCCCAGCGCCAGTCCGTAGATGATGGGGCGGGCGAGCGCGACGACGTCGGCCCCGCTGGCGATGGCCTTGAAGACGTGCGAGCCCCGGCGGATGCCCGAGTCGAAGATCACCGGGACGCGCCCGTTGACGGCCCTGGCGACGGCGGGAAGCACGTCGAAGGCGGCGGGACCTCCGTTGAGCTGGCGGCCGCCGTGGTTGGACACCCATACAGCCGCGGCGCCGGCCGCGATGCAGAGGTTCGCGTCATCGGGGTTCTCGATGCCCTTGACGATGACGGGCAGCTGCGCATACTCCTCTATGAGCTCGATGTCCTTCACGGTGATGTCCTGCTTGGCGGCGGCGTAGATCTCCGCAATCCCCTTCCCCTTGCTCCCGCGGGTGCTGAACTGCTCGAGATTGGCCATGGGAAGCGGGAACTGGAAGCCGTTGACGATGTCGGCCTCGCGATAGCCGCCCTGCGTGGAGTCGACGGTGAGGATGACGGCCTTCGCCCCGTTGTCCTTCGCCTCGTCGATGAGGGCGTGGTTGAAGTCCCAGTCGTTGCTCATGTACAGCTGGAAGAACCAGGGCGCTCCCTTGCCGGCCTCGGCCGTCTGCCGGATCGTCGTGGTCCCGTAGGTGCTCTGGCACATGATGGTCCCCGCCGTGGCGAAGCCTTCCGCGGTCGCCATCTCGCCGCGCGAATGGGCGAGGCCCTGCGCGGCCGCCGGGGCCATGATGATCGGGGTCGTGATGTCTATGCCCAGCAGCGACGTCGCGGTGGAGGGCTTCGTGATGCCCTCGAGCATCCGGGGGAGTATCTCCACGTCGTTGAAGGCCTCGCGGTTGCGCCGCAAGGTCCATTCGTCCTCGGAGCCTCCCGCGATGTACCCGAAGCCACCCTTGGGGATGATCTTCTCGGCCCGGGATTCCAGCTCGTCGAGGTTGACGATGCCGATCCTCTCCTCGCGGTCGCTCTGCTCGTATCCGTTGGTCGTCGTCATGGCGTGCGCTCCTTTGCGGTCCCTCTGCCTGCGTCCCTGCAGGCCAGCCAATAGACGATTGCATCTAATCTCTCGGAGCATGGAGATGAGGGGCGATTGAGCCAGAAGCGAATCGGGTTGTGGACGCTCGGGCCGTCCGGGCTCCAACGTGCATGCGGCGTTCATGGGCCATGCGGGCCAGCGACCGTGCCGGCCGGGAGAGGGAGGGGGGGGCGGTTGCGGTCCGAATCGACGATTGGGGATTAGCGCGTGCGCCGCCGGGAGAGGAGGTAGTCGTACATCGACGAGATGTCGTCGTCGGCATGTCCCGCCGCCGCTCCGGCCCGCCACAGCTCGGAGATGCGCTCCAGCACAGGCAGGGCGTCGCCGTCCGGCCGGGCGGAGCGGTATGCGTCCAGCGCCAGGTTGGCGTCCTTCGCTCCCCATCGCAGCGCCATCTCCGTGCCGTAGTCGTGCCGGCCGATCTTCCCCAGCTTGCCGGCCACGTAGGGCGCGGCGAGGGGACCTCCCTCAAGGCAGGCCCAGATGTCGTCCGCGCCGAAGCCGAGCGTCGACCCGAACGCCGCTGTTTCGGCGGCCCCCTGCATCAGATTGACCAGCCAGACGTTGACGACGAGCTTCATCCGCGTCCCCTGGCCGACGGGACCCAGCCACACGGTCTTCCGGGAGATGGCGGAGAACACCGTCTCGACCTCGGAACGGTGATTCCCGGGTTCCCCCGAGGCCAGAATCGTGACGGCTCCCCGCTCAGCGGGTCCGCGGGATCCGGAGATGGGTGCGTCCAGCAGAACCACATCCGGACGGAGTCGGGCGAAGACCCGCGAGAGACGCTCGGTGCCCGCCACCCCGATCGTCCCCATCTGCACGAACACCGTTCCCGGACGCAGGTGGGCGAGCGGGCTCGACGGGTCGAGCTCGGCGTCGCCGTCGCCCAGAACGACCCGCTCGGTGACGTCCGCGGTGGTCAGAACCGACAGCACGACATCGGCCGCCTCCACGGCCTCATCCGGTGTGGCGCAGACCGTCGCCTCGGTTCCGGCGACGTCCCGAGCCTTCTGCGGGGTCCTGTTCCAGACCCGGGTGGGGAAGCCCGCGGCGATGAGGTTCCTGGCGAAAGCTCCGCCCATCGTTCCAAGTCCGAGCACTGCAACGGTCGGTGACGACTGTGTCCGCATGATCCGCTCCTTGTC
>NZ_CAUTOG010000073.1:0-4413 GCF_963540075.1 uncultured Bifidobacterium sp. | reverse complement strand
CTGCTGGCGAACACCAGCGAGGCGGAGAGGGCGGAGAAGGTCGCCGACATCCGCTTCCCCGAGCCGGCGCCCTGCGGGCGCACGCCGATCATGGCGAAGGACCTGTCCAAGGCCTACGGGTCGAACATCGTGTTCGCCGGGGTGTCGCTCGCCATCGACAAGGGCTCCCGGGTGGTCATCCTCGGCCAGAACGGGGCCGGGAAGACGACGACGCTGCGCCTCCTCGCCGGACAGGAGACCCCGGACACCGGGGAGGTCGTCTACGGGCACGGATGCAAGATCGGGTACTTCGCGCAGGAGCATGACACTCTCGACCTCGACTCCACCGTGC
Source organism: uncultured Bifidobacterium sp. (assembly GCF_963540075.1). Taxonomy (GTDB): domain Bacteria; phylum Actinomycetota; class Actinomycetes; order Actinomycetales; family Bifidobacteriaceae; genus Bifidobacterium. Next base: position 4,082 of record NZ_CAUTOG010000073.1, on the reverse strand, counting down.
TCGAGAACCTCGCGCATGTCGCGCCCGACCTGGACGACACCCGCGCGCGCTCCATACTCGGCAGCTTCCTCTTCTCAGGGGATGACGCTCTGAAGCCCGCGCGCGTGCTCTCCGGAGGCGAGAAGACGAGGCTGGCGCTGGCCACGCTGGTCACCTCGCGGGCCAACGTGCTTCTTCTCGACGAGCCGACGAACAACCTCGACCCCGCGTCGCGCGATGAGATTCTCAAGGCGATCGCGAAATACGAGGGCGCCATCGTCCTCGTCACCCATGACGAGGGGGCCGTCGAGGCGCTCAGCCCCGAAAGGGTGCTGCTCATGCCCGACGGTGACGAGGACCTGTGGAGCGACGACTACCTCGACCTCGTGGCCGAGGAGTGATCCGGGAACGGGCATGGAAGGAGCAGCCATGGATGACGCCGAGCGCCGTGGGATCCTGCTGACGGAGGCATGGGCCGCCGAGGACGTCAGAGCCATGGAGCGTCCCCTTCTCCGCCGGGGCGTCCCTCTGATGCGCATGGCGGCCTCGGCCCTCGCCCGACTGGTGGGCGAGCGTCTGGACGACCGGGGCGTCGCCGTCGACGAGGCCGCGGTCGTGGTTCTTGCGGGTGCCGGGAACAACGGCGGCGACGGGCTCTACGCGGCGGCCGAGCTCGCCCGGCGCGGAGCCGACGTCACCGCCATCGCCGTGGGACGGGGTCTGCACGAGGGCGCCTTCGCGGCCTTCGTCCGGGCCGGAGGGTCCGTGCTCGTGCTCGATCCGCTCTCCGAGATCCCCGGGTGCGTCTCCGGCTTCGGCGCCGGGGAGGCGGGGGAGCGTCTGCGCGGCGCCCGCCGGCTTCTCGACCGGGCGTCCGTGGTGATCGACGCGATGACCGGGATCGGCGCCAGCGGGGTTCTGCGCGGCCTGCCCGCCACCCTGGCATCCATGCTCGGGGATTCCGGGAACGCCGGCGGGGACTCCGACGTGCCCGGTCGTCCTTTCGTCGTCGCGGTCGACGCGCCCTCCGGCGTGGGCGTCGACGACGGGGAGGTCCCGGGGGCATGCGTGGACGCCGATGCGACCGTCACCTTCGGGGTCATGAAGCCCTTCCTCATGCTTCCCCCGGCCTGCATGCACTGCGGGGAGGGGTTCCTCGTCGACCTTGGCTACGACGTGTCCTTGATGCCCTCGACGGTGCGTGTGGCGGACTCCTCCCTGGCCGCGTCCGCGCTGCGGTCTCCCCGCATGTCGGACGCCAAATACGCCCGGGGCGTGGTCGGACTCATCACCGGATCGGAGCGCTATCCGGGCGCCGGGGTGCTCACCGCGCTGTCCGCGGCGGAATCCGGATGCGGCATGGTGCGGCATATGGGTCCGCGTCGGGTCGAGGACGCCGTGCTGGCCAGGGTCCCCGAGGTCGTGTCCGGGAAGGGTCGCGTCGAGTCCTGGGTCGTCGGGTCCGGCGTCGTCTCGGCTCCGGGCGGGGATGATCCGACCCCAGTCGACACCCAGCGCGCCGCCATCGCCGCGCTTCTCGCCCACTACCGTCTGACGGGCGATGACGAGGCCGACTCGCGCGTACGATGCATGCCTCCCGTCGTCGTCGACGCCGGTGCGCTGGACCTGCTTCCCGACCGGGTGGATGGCCGCGTCGTCCTCACCCCGCACGCCGGCGAGATGGACTCCCTGCTCAGACGACTGGGCGAGAGGGACGTCGATGTGGCCGCCCGCCCGTGGAGGTCGGCGCTGCGCGCCCACGAGCTGACGGGAGCCACCATCCTGCTCAAAGGCGCCATGACGCTCGTCGTATGGGCCGACCCCGATTCGGGGGGGCCTCGGACCGTCGTCTGCGGCAGCGGCCCCGGCTGGCTGGCCACGGCCGGGTCCGGCGACGTCCTCGCCGGCCTTCTCGGTTCGCTGCTCGCGCAGACAGGCGGAACGGATCCCGCCATCGTGGGCCGGTCCGCCGCCGCGGCCGCGTACATCCATGGTCTGGCGGGGCGTCGGGCCTCCGGATCGGCGCTCAGGGGATGGCATGGACCCAGGCTGGTCTCCCCGACGGGGGTCCTCGGACGGAATCCGGGCGACGGGTCCGACCTCGGCGTCACGGGCCATCCGATCCTCGCCTCGGACATCGCGCATGCCCTGCCCCTGGTCATCGGCGGGCTGATGTCCTGAGCCTTTCGCCGGACATGACACGTCCCGCCATGTCTTGGGCGCTGGCCGGCCGCTGCGGCCGGGTGCATGGGCGGGGCGACCGGTACACTCGTCCCGGATTGACGGGAACGAAAGGGGACGACCATGGCGAGCGCCGATGAGACGACGACGGAGAACGCCGGCACGGCTCCGGGCCATAAGGGTTACGACCATGATGCCGGCGTCCAGGACGTCGTCTTCGACTTCTGCGGCGTCCTCCTCGACTGGCGCTGCCGGGCGTGCCTCCAGGGGCGCTTCCCCGACGCTCTCGTCGATGACGTCTGCGCCGACGACGACCGCCTCGGCTTCTTCGCCTTCGAGGCGTCCATGGACCAGGGGCGCAGCCTCGCCTCCCTCCTGCCGGAATACCGGTCGCGCTACGGAGGCCGTCTCGCCGAGGTGTTCCGCTACTACATCCTTCACTACGAGGACTCCCTCGTCCGGATCGTGCCGGGCATGGCCGAGCTGCTGCGCGACCTCAGGGCGGCGGGCATCGGCGTATGGGGCCTGACGAACTGGTCGCGCGAGACCTTCCCCGTGGCCTTCAGGAAGTTCCCCGAGCTGCGGGACCTTCTTGACGGCACGGTCGTCTCCGGCGAGGAGAGGCGCTTCAAGCCCAATCCCGACATCTATCGCCTCATGCTTTCGCGCTTCGGCCTCGAGGCGTCCCGGTGCGTGTTCGTGGACGACACCCCCCGCAACGTCGAGGGCGCCCGTGACGTCGGCATGTCGGGCATCGTCTTCTCCGACGCCGCCTCGACGCGACGCGATCTCGTCTCCCGGGGCGTGCCGATTCCCGACGTCGCCTGATGTCGGGGCGCGCCGGACGTTCCGACGATATAAGTCCGTTCCGAGTATCGCACGGATGATATAAATGGTGCTTATGACACTTCTGCAGCTGAGGTACATCGTCAAGATCGTCGAATGCGGATCGATGAACGAGGCCTCCCACGAGCTCTACGTGTCCCAGCCGGCCCTGAGCTCATCGGTGAAGGAGCTCGAGAACGAGCTGGGGATCGAGGTTTTCACGCGCTCGTCCCAGGGAATAGCCCTGACGGTGGACGGGGCGGAATTCATGACCTACGCCCGTCAGGTCCTCGACCAGGCGGACCTCCTGGAGGAGAGATACAGGAACGCGAAGCCGCGCAAGCAGCTGTGCAGCGTCTCCACCCAGCATTACATGTTCGCCGTCGAGGCCTTCGTCGAGATGATCGACTCCCTTCATTCCGACGAGTACGAATTCACCATCCGCGAGACGCGCACCAAGGACATCATCAGCCAGGTCGCCAACATGCTCTCGGAGATCGGGATCATCTACCTGTCCGATTTCAACAAGGACGTGATCGGCAAGCTGCTGCGCGAGAAGCATCTCGAGTTCCATCCCCTGTTCCGCGCCCCGCTGCACGTGTTCATCTCCCGGAACAACCCCCTGGCCGGGCGGGGGAAGGTGACGATGGAGGACCTCAAGCCCTATCCGTTCATCCAGTACGAGCAGGGCGAGGAGGGGAGCTTCTACTTCGCCGAGGAGGCGGTGTGGCCGGAGTACTCCCCCAAGCAGATCAACGTCACCGATCGGGCCACGATCCTCAACTTCATCATCGGGCTCAACGGCTACACCGTGTGCACCGGAATCGACAACGGGGACCTCAACAACGAGAAGATCGTCACCGTCCCCCTCGAATCCGACGAGACGATGCTTCTCGGCTGGATTACGAACGAACGGGCCCGTCTGTCGAAGGCCGCCGAGGTGTACCTCGACCGTCTTCGCACGGTCGTCGCCTCGCATGGCTATCAGCTGATCGGCTGATCAGCCGCCGTCCGGTCTTCCGGCCAGCGGCGCGCCGCGCGGACGCCGGGTCCACGGGCGCGGCAGCCTCTGCGATGCCCCGAGGACCCGTGGGACC
>NZ_CAUTOG010000072.1:0-4498 GCF_963540075.1 uncultured Bifidobacterium sp. | reverse complement strand
TATCCGTCGACGGCGGTTATGCGACCATCACGGCAGTATCTTCGGGGGGGACGGACGAGCCGGTGAATCACTGGCAATCGCGTTGCCCGTCAGGCGCGCTCAGGAGTCGAGACGGAATCCCTGTCGTTCGGCCGTGGGCAGCACGGCCTTGGCATGGACGCTTCTCGAGGTGGCTGCCGCGGCGATCTGTGCGCTGAAGGCCTCCACAGGACGATCGGCATGCCGCAGGTCGTAGTAGTGATGCACCTCGTCGTCGAAGGCGGGCAGGTATTCCCCGACGCCTGCCTCATCGTCGGTGGGATACGTGTCCATGAAGAACTGCGCCGGACGGGGAAGTCGTGGCTTGAGCATCGGCGTCTGGTCGGGGTGTCCGATGGCCAGTCCCAGGACGGGATATGTCAGCTCCGGAAGCTTCAGCAGATCGATGAGCGTGTCCACATCGTTGAGCAGGGATCCGAGGACCACGCATCCCAATCCGAGGGCGTTGGCCGCGGTCTCCATCGCGTGCAGGGCGAGAGCGGCGTCGTTCTGGGACTGCGTGAAATGGTAGCCGGCGTCAAGACTGAAGGACGGATCCGAGCCGTCGACGCCTTGGGTGCGTGCGATGAGGGCGTTGCGATGCTCGTCGGAGACGAAAACATAGAGCAAAGGCGCCTGCGCGATGTAGCTCTGCCGCCCGATGTCCGCCAGACGGCCTCGGAGCGCGGGATCGGTGATGCGAATCGCTGACCAGTCGTTGAGATACTGGCTGGAGGGAGCCCGCTGGGCCGCCTCCTCCAGTACGATGCGGATGTCGTCGTCGATGCCCTCATCGGTGAATGCGCGGATGGAACGACGTTCAAGAAGGGTGCGGATGGTGGGATTGTCGCGTGCGGTCATGCCCTTATTGTTTCACCATGACGATGAACGGCGGCCTGTCGACGGCACAGTTCACCCATGGAGAACCGAGACGCTACCTCGCCGAGGACGAGCCGCGGTGCGCCGCCCGACGATGACGATGGTTCACGAACGCGCGGGAGCCGCGTCCGGACAGCTGGGAGACGACGGCGACGAAGGCCGCGGACAGCGCCGAGAATACCAGACCCATGAGGAGTCCCTGGTCGGCCGCGTCGGAGTTCGCTGAGGCGCCGGCGTCCTTCGACGGTCCTCGGCGCCTCCACCACGCGGAGAACGCCTTTCCGGCGATGGCGGCCGCCGCCGTCGGAACAAGCATGATGAGCACCTTGTCACCAAGGGATTCGGCGTCCTGCGATCGTTGGGTGCGCATGTCATCCACCTTTCCCTGGAGCGTCGTCAACCAGGCGACCGTGGAGTCCGCATCAGGAATCCCGCTGTTTCGACGCTGAAGATCGTCCGCCGGTTCGCTGGTCATGTCTTCATACTAGTGGAACGCGTGAGAGACCCACCCGTTCCGCCTCGGCGGGGATACCATAGGAGGCTATGAACGACATCCTCGTCGAGGACGACGCCGTCGCTCGGGGCCGTCTCGTCCTTCTCCGACATGGTCAGACCGCTTGGAGCGTGTCAGGCCAGCATACGGGCCGCACCGACCTCCCCCTGACCGAAACGGGCAGGAAACAGGCCGTTCAGGCGGGTGAAAGGCTGCGGCGGATGTTCGTGGGGGGATTTGACTCCGTCTGGGCCAGCCCGCTGCTCCGAGCCCGACAGACGGCGGCTCTTGCCGGGTTCGCGGAATCCGGAACGCTGCCGGGAATCGTTGAATGGGACTACGGCAGAGCGGAGGGCCGCACCCGCGACGAGCTCAGCGAGGCCCTCGGGAGGTCATGGAACCTGTGGAGGGACGGCACGCAGAGGCTTCCGCCTTTCCTCGAGGGTGAACGCGAGGAAAGGCTTCCCGCAGGCGATGTCGTCCATGTCCGCAACGGACGCGGAGAGAGCCTGGCCGATGTGGCCGCCCGCGCCGATGACGTCATCGACCGTCTGTGGCCGGCCGTCGTCCAGGGACAGGACGTCCTGCTCGTCGCGCATGCGCATATCCTTCGCGTCCTCACCGCGCGATGGCTGGGGGTGGACCCCGGATTCGCCCGGCTGCTCCGGCTCGACACGGCCCATTACTCGGTTCTTGGGGTCTACAAGGGGGACCGGGTCATCGACAGATGGAACCTGTAGCCCCCGGTCGTCGCGGCATCCTTGGGTCCGGACGTCTTCGTGCCCGGTGCTCCCTGACCTTACCCTCCGTCTCCTCAGTCTCTTTTCCAGAGGATGAACGAGCGCGCGGGTGAAGGGAGCGTGGATTCGGCGACGGGGCCGACGGCTTCGGCCCGGCTTCCGGAGCCACCAGCGGGGAGTGAATCCGCATGAGACTCCATCTTCGGCGCGTCGGTTGCAGGACCGTCGCGCCGCGAGTCGACGAGGCGGCTCCATGATACGGAGGAGCCGTCCCCGGCGGCTGGTGCCGCGACGTGGCAACTCTTGTGGGTCGCGTTGACGACCACGACCAGATCGTGGCCGATGCATGCGGCCACGACTCCCTTGGGCGCGGCGATTCTGGTGCGTGGAGCGTCGTAAAGTCCGGGTTCACGTCGGCGTACGGCGATCAGGCGACGATACCAGTCCGTGAGCGAAGCCAGCCTGCGCGCGCGTCCCCAGTCGAGCATGTTGAGTCGGGCGCTGGAGTCGAAGGAGTTGTCGCAGCCGAACTTGGTGCGGGCGAACTCCTCGCCGGACAGCATGAAGGGGGTGCCGGCGGACGTCAGCACGATTCCGGTGGCCAGAACGTTGGCGTTCAGGATGTCGTCGATGGCTCCCAAGGCGTCGAAGTCGCTTTCCAGGACATGATCCCCGCGCATGCTCAGGCAGAGCTTGTCCCACAGCGTCAGGTCGTCATGCGCGGAGACGTACTGGATGAGCTGACCCGCCTGGCGCGGCGCCGATTCGGTGTTCCGCCAGCCGTCCAGGGCATGGAAGACGTCATCGGCGAACTCCTCGGCCGCGCCATTGACGTATCCGGGAGCGGATGCATCCATCACGCTGCCTTTCACGGAGTCTCGGGTGCCATCGCAGAACCAGCCGACCCGCGGGTCCAGGCCGCTGAGCCCGAGCTTGTCGCCAAGCGCCACCGAGTCGTCCACGGCCGTGACGTCGGCGGCCCAGGGTTCGCCGAACATCAGGATGCTTCGACCCCCGGGAAGCCCATCGAGTGCGCGCCGCGCGCGGTTCAGGGTGTCCACGTCGATAAGCCCCATGAGATCGAAGCGGAAGCCGTCGATATGGTAGTCCCGCGCCCAGTGCACCAGAGAATCAACGATGAAGCGACTGAACATCGGTCTTTCGCTGGCCATGTCGTTCCCGCAGCCTGATCCGTTGGACAGGCTCCCGTCCGGGTTCCTGCGGCAGAAGTAGCCCGGGACCATCCTCTCGAAGCAGTTGTCGGAGCGGAACATGTGGTTGTATACGACGTCCATGATCACCCGCATGCCGTTGCGGTGGAGCGAGGCGACCATCGACCGGCATTCGGCGATTCGTGTTCGCCCATCATGGGGATCGCTGGCATAGGAGCCTTCGGGGACGTCATACGTCACGGGGTCGTAGCCCCAGTTGTATGGGGATCGCGTGGTCTCGTCCACCGACCCATAGTCGTAGAACGGCATGATCTGCACATGGGTGACACCCAGCCGCCGTAGGTAGGTGACGCCGGTCGGGAATCCCGAGGAGTCGGGACCCCCCGTGGTCCCTGCCAGGGTGGTCCGGTCATCCGCAAAGGCCAGATAGCGGCCGCGATGGGCCTGAGGGAAGCCTCCCCGCGGATCGTTGCTGAAATCCCCGACATGCGTCTCCCAGATCACCGTCTGCTCGCGGGGAATCTCCGGAGGGACGTCGTCGGACCATCCCTCCGGAGCGAGGACCGATTCGTCGACCACCTGGCTGCGCTCGCCGTTGGCTCCGCAGGCATGCGCCCAGGGGTCGGGCGTCACCGTCCGTATGCCGTCAGGGAATTCGACGACGTAGTCGTAGTAGACGCCGTCGAGACGTTCGTCGAACCGCGTCTGCCAGGCTCCATCCCCGATGCGTCCGAGGTTCGTGTCGCGGTAGGGCTCAAGCCCGGGTCGTGAATCGCGATACAAACGCAGGATGATGGCCGATGCCGTCGGGGCCCAGACGGTGAAGGTCGTCGAGTCTCTGCCGAGGATGGCGCCGAGCTCGCCGTCGTACACGGGCCATATGCCGGTGTGGGACTGATCGCCCTCGGTTGATGGTGACGCTGTGCTGGGATGAGGATTCATGGAAGGTCCTTATGCTTCTGTGCTGCTTTCAGGCGACGCCTTGTAAGGAAGCTCGCCTGATGCGGATGCCGGCAGGGGACCGCTGATGTCGCGGTTCTGCCAGATCCGTCTCGTGTGGTGTCAAGGGGTGAATTCGGTCTGATCATGAGGCCGTCCCGATGGGGTACGGACGCGGAAAGGTCCAGGTCCCCCTCCAGGATTCGAATCTCCCTGTGGTGTCCGCCTTATGGCCGGAGATGGGAGCGGATGAGGAG
>NZ_CAUTOG010000071.1:0-4749 GCF_963540075.1 uncultured Bifidobacterium sp. | reverse complement strand
CTGTTCTTCCCCGACCAGCATCTCGGGCGCAACACCGCGCGCGCCATGGGCATCCCGCTGGACCGCATGCCCGTGTGGGACCCGTTCAGGCCGGACGGCGGACACGACGACGCCACCTGGGCGCAGGCGACGATGATCCTGTGGAAGGGCTTCTGCTCGGTGCATCAGCGCTTCACCGTGGAGCAGATAGACCGGGCGCGCAAGGCCTATCCGGACGTGACCGTGCTCGTCCACCCCGAATGCTCGATGGAGGTCGTCGACGCGGCCGACGGGGTGGGCTCCACCGCGTACATCGTGAAGAGGATCGAGGAGGCCCCCGCCGGCGCGACCATCGCCGTGGGCACCGAGATCAACCTTGTCAACCGCCTCGCCGCGGGACATCCCGACAAGACGGTGTTCTGCCTCGACCCGGTGGTCTGCCCCTGCTCGACGATGTACCGCATCCATCCGGCGTATCTCGCCTGGTCGCTCGAGAACCTCGTGAACGGTAGGGTCGTCAACCGCATCACCGTGGATCCGGCGACCGCCGCCGACGCCCGCGTGGCGTTGACGCGCATGCTCGAGGTGCGCCCGTGACGACGGCGGAGACGAAGAAGGCGCGGCCGACGACGACGGGAACGTCCGGTGCGAGCAGATTGCCCGAGTCGAGCAGGACGCACCGGCGTGCCCCCGACCGCGTCATCGTCGTGGGCACGGGGATCGCCGGGCTGTCCGCGGCGCTGGCGGCCGCCCGAGGCGACCACGTCCGGGGGATCGCGGCCGCGGACGTGCTGCTGGTGACGAAAACGGAACTCCTCGAGTCGAACACGTACCACGCCCAGGGAGGCATCGCCGCAGCGGTGTCCCCCGACGACGACCCGGCGCTTCACGCGAAGGACACCCTGGCGGCAGGAGACGGGCTGTGCGACCCCACGGCCGTGGACGTGCTCACCCGCGAAGGCGCCGACCGCGTGCGGGCGCTTCTCGCCGCCGGCGTGCGCTTCGACCGCGGGTCGGACGGGACCCCCCTTCGGGGTCTGGAGGCGGCCCACAGCCGCGCCCGCGTGCTGCATGCCGGCGGCGACGCCACGGGCCGGATCGTCGAGCTGGACGTGAGCGCCATGGTCCGGAACGAGCCGCGGATCGAGATCCTCGAGCACACCTTCCTCGTCGACCTCGTTCTGCGGGACGGGGCCGTGCAAGGAATCCTCGTGAAGGACTCCCGCAACGGCACGGCGTCGATGATCGCCGCCGACCGGGTCATCCTCGCCACGGGCGGAGCCGGGCGACTGTACCCGTACACGACGAATCCCGCCGTGGCCACCGGCGACGGTCTGGCCGCGGCCCTCAGGGCAGGCACGCAAGTGGCCGACCTCGAGTTCTACCAGTTCCATCCCACCGCCCTGGCCGTCGGGGAGCATTTCCTCGTCTCCGAGGCCGTGCGCGGCGAGGGCGCGCAGCTGCTGGACGAGGCCGGACGACGGTACATGGCCGACGTGGACCCGCGCGCCGAACTCGCGCCCCGGGACGTGGTGGCGCGCGAGAACTACCGGCGAATCATGGCCCAGGACGGTCGGCCCGTGTTCCTCGACGCCACCGCCATCGCCCGCCGCGACGTCGGCGCCCGAATGTCGGCCGACGAACTGGGGGACTTCCTGGCCCACCGCTTCCCCACCATCGACGCCTACGTCAGGGGCCTCGGCATCGACTGGAGCCGCGACCCGGTTCCCATCACGCCCGCGGCGCACTACTGGATGGGCGGCATCCGCACGGATCTCGAGGGCCGCACCAGCATCCCAGGACTGTACGCCTCCGGGGAGTGCGCGCGAACGGGCGTGCAGGGCGCGAACAGACTCGCGTCGAACTCCCTTCTCGAGGGTCTGGTGTTCGGGCGCCGGGCGGGTCTGGCCGCCGCCGGGGACGAGCCGGGACGCAGGTGGAAGCCGGACTCGCTGAAAGGCTCCGCGGCCGACGAAAACATCCGCGAAGATGAAGAACCGACGACGCTGCGGCTTCCTGGATCCCGACTTTTCACATCAGAGCTTCCCGAATCGGAACTTCCCGGATTCACGGCGAAGCAGGCGGAGGACACGGCGACAGGCACGACCACTTCCATCCGCCGCCGGATCGAGAACGTCATGTGGTCCGAGGTCGGCGTGCTGCGCGATGCGACGGGATTGTCCGACACCGTCGGGGCACTGGAGAAACTGGCCGCGCGTCTGCGTTCAGGCACGCGCTTCGCCGCGTCCGACGAATCGGTCCCTGCCAACAGGCCAGCTCGCTCCTACCACCCAGCTCCCACCGACGAATCAGCCTCCGTCGACGGATCGGCCCCGCACATCGGAGCCCCCTCTCCCACCAAGCCATCATCCGCATCGTCAATCACCGCGCTGGAGAACCGCGACCTGGCTCTGCTGGGCTTCGCCGCCGCCACGGCCGCCCTGGCGCGCGAGGAGTCGCGCGGCGCTCATGCCCGCACCGACCACCCGTCCACCGACCCCGCCCAGGCCCGGTCGCGGGCATGGGTCCTCGATGCGGGACCGCTGCGATAGCGCCAAGGGCGCCCGCCCGGAAACGCCCATGCAAGGAGACCTCGCAAGGGACCGCGGAAGCCCCAGAAAGCTTCAGACGACCCCAGAGACCCCAGGAATCCCAGAGCCTCAGGAACCCCAGGAAAGGACACCATGCTCACCCATCTGGTCATCGAGGACGCGGTGCGTCGCGCCCTGCTCGAGGACTGTCCCACCGGCGACGTCACCTCCGAGGCGACGATCCCCGCCGATATCACCGGCTCCGTACGGCTTCGCGCCCGCGAGGACGGGGTGCTGGCCGGCATCGACGTATTCACCGCGGCCTTCCGGACCGTCGACCCCGGCATCCGCGTCGACGCCCATGCCCGCGACGGCGAGCGCTTCGCCGCCGGGGACGTGCTGGCCGAGGTGGACGGCCCAGTGCGCGGCATCCTCACCGCGGAGCGCGTGGCGCTGAACTTCACGCAGCGCATGTGCGGCATCGCCACGATGACGCGCCGCTTCGTCGACGCCGTGGACGCCGCCACCGGATCCCACGCCCGCATCACCGACACCCGCAAGACGGTTCCGGGTCTGCGGCCCTTCGACCGCCACGCCGTGGTATGCGGGGGCGGGCACAACCATCGCTACGGCCTGTCGGACGCGGTGCTCGTCAAGGACAACCATCTGGCGGCCATGCGCGCGGCCGGGCTCGATCTGGCTGCGACCCTGCGGCACATACGCTCCCAGATCGGCCACACCACGCATATCGAGGTGGAGATCGACGGCCTCGACCAGCTCGGCATGGCGCTTGACGGTGGCGCCGACACCATCATGTTCGACAACTTCACTCTCCAGGACACGCGACGCGGGGTGGAGCTCGTCGACGGCAGGGCTCTCGTCGAGGCGTCGGGGACGATGACGCTCGACCGCGCGCCCGCGGTGGCCGCCTGCGGCGTGGACCTCATCTCCGTGGGAGCGCTCACCCATTCCGTCCGAGCCATCGACCTCGGTCTGGACTGGCGGTGAGACGATGACGACGGAGGACGCCAACGACATTGCCGCCACGGCCTACCCCGCCACTGACCCTGATCCCGCGACCTCCGGCGGCCGTCTGTATCTGGACGCGGCGGCCGGCGACCGCGTGCGGCCCGACGTCGTCGAGGCGATGATGCCCTTCCTCACCGAGGCCTGGGGCAATCCCTCGAGCGTCCACACGGACGGACGCACGGCGAAGCGGGCGCTCGAGGCGGCCCGCGCGTCGGTGGCGACGAATCTGGGCGCGACGACCGAGGATGTCATATTCACCTCCGGCGGCACGGAATCCGACAATCTCGCCGTCAAGGGACTAGCGCTGGCGGGCCGTGAGGCCGGCAGGCCCGCGCGCGTCCTCGTCTCCGCCGTGGAACATCCGGCGGTGATGCAGTCGGCCGTCTGGCTGCGGGAGGTCATGGGCTTCGAGGTGGAGACCGTCCCCGTGGACGCGCAGGCGCGAATCGACCTCAGGCAGCTGCGTGATCTCCTGCATGGCCGGGGAGCCGCCCTGTGCTGCGTGATGATGGCGAACAACGAGGTCGGCACGATCGAGCCGGTCGCCGAGGCCGCGCGCATCTGCCATGAGGCCGGCACGCCCATCCACGTCGATGCCATCCAGGCGGCGGGGACGGTTCCGGTGGATTTCCGCGGACTTGACGTCGATTCGATCAGCGTGGCCGGGCACAAGTTCGGCGCTCCGCATGGCACCGGAGCATGGCTGATGCGTCCCGGGACGCCGGTGACGCCGATGATGTCGGGCGGCGGTCAGGAGCGCGGGCTGCGGCCCGGCACTCCGGATGTGGCCGGCGCGGTGGCCCTGGCCGTGGCGCTCGACGACGCCGTTCGGGATATGGACGTCCGCAACCCGGCTCTGACGGACTCCCGAGACCGGCTCATCGACGCCGTGCTCCGGACGGTTCCACGGGCGCGGCTCACGGGCGATCCGCACCGTCGTCTGCCCGGTCATGCGAGCTTCGTCATCCCCGGGATGACCGGCGAGACGCTTCTCGTGGATCTTGACGCTCAGGGCATCGAATGCTCCTCGGGATCGGCGTGCGCGGTGGGTCGTCAGGAGACGCCGCCGACGCTCACGGCGATGGGCATCGACGCCGATGACGCCCGTGGCGCCCTGCGTTTCAGCTTCCGTCGGACGCTGTCCAACGAGGAGATCGGCCGCATCGCCGCAGGACTTCACGATTCGTGCATGGCCTTCGGACTGGCCTGA
>NZ_CAUTOG010000070.1:0-4941 GCF_963540075.1 uncultured Bifidobacterium sp. | reverse complement strand
ACCTCCGACCTCATCCTTATCAGGGATGCGCTCTAACCACCTGAGCTACGGGCCCGCTCGCGCGCCGTAAAGCGCACAAAAAGACAGGATACCACCGGTTATCGTTCTGTCAACGCGCTTTCTGCGTGTCGTCAACAGCCCTCCAGAGGCGGGCGGGGGCAGAATGGGAGTATGCCTCGACATCGGGTCCATCATCCCTCCGCTGCCGTTTCCCGTGAAGTCCTCGTCGTGGACGGATTGCGCGTGAAGATCACTCGCAAGCCGATTCGTGGCATGTATCTGCGGGTCGATGCCCCGTCCGGTGAGGTTCGTGTGTCCGCGCCCCTTGGCATGCCCGATGAGGCCGTCGAACGTTTCGTGCACACCCGCGCCTCCTGGATCGACCTCAGGCGACGGCATGTCCGGGAGGTCTTCGGCGGATCTGAGGAGTCCGGGCGTCATCGGTGGACGCCGGAGCTGCGTGGGAGAGCCCGTGGGTCGCTGGAGACCCGTCTTCCCGGATTGCTGGGGACGTGGGTCCCCATCATTGGGCGCACGCCCACCGACATCACGTTTCGGGAGATGACGACGCGCTGGGGGTCCTGCACGCCGGCGACGGGGCGGATCCGTCTCAATCTTCAGCTTGGTCTGATGGAGGATCGTCTCGTCCGGTACGTTCTCGTCCATGAGCTGACGCATCTGCTCGAACGTGGCCACGGACCGAGTTTCCAGAGGCTGATGGACGGGTGGATTCCCGAATGGCGGGAGCTGCGCCACGACATCAACAGGCATGCTCCCCTGGTCTCCTGACCGTGGGCTGCACGGTGGAGCCGGCCGTGGCGGGAGCTGCGTCTTGGTTTTCTGTGCCGCCGGAATCAGGCTCCTGTTGCGGGACCAGGACCTCCGCCACCGCGTCCGCCACGTTTCCATGCGCCACGGCCTCAGGGGTGACGGTGAGACGGAACCCGCCCCTATCGCCTCCCGAACACAGACGCACGGGGTCGTCCCGATCGGGGGAGGACGGCCCTTCGACGTCCGGCAGAAAGAACGACCCCTCGGCGACGCGTATTCTGCGTCTGCTCAGCTCCTGGACCGCCATCGGGTCATGACTGGGAAGCCAGATGTTGAACCCGTCCCCGGGTGCAATCCGGATTCCCCTTTCGTCGAGCAGACGCTCCATCGTCCCGCGCCGGCGGGCGTAGGCGCGGCGGGCTGTCGTTATCGTGGCGTAGATCCGCCCATCCGACAGCATGTCGTGGAGGATCTCCTGAAGGAACCGGCTCACCCATCCGGCTCCGGGACGACGCCTGTCGATGATGGCGTCCACGAGCCGCCGTGGACCCGAGAGGGCGGCGAGCCGCAGATCGGGGCCATAGGATTTCGAGAAGCTGCGGATATGGATCACGTCGTCTGGGAGAAACTCGCCAAGGGAGACGGGGAAGGCCGATGAGATGTCCCCGCTGTGGTCGTCCTCGACGATGACCATCCCGCTGCCTTTCTCCTGGCCCTTCAGCATGTCGTTCCGCGCGCGGACGACGGCGGCGAGGGATTTGATGCGGTCGCGGTCCATGCTCGCTCCCGTGGGGTTCTGTGCTCTTGGCTGGAGGAGGATCAGCCGCACCGGATGGTGCGAGAGCATGCCCCGTGATGTCGACAGCCGCTCCATGGTCGCGGCGAGACGTTCGGGAAGCATCCCGGCGGAATCCATGGGGATGCCGAGGGTGATGGCCCCCGCGCGCCTGATGAGCTCAAGAAGCGGCGGGTACGTCGGCGTCTCCGTGATAACGATGTCGCCCGGCCGCACGAAGGAGTCGACGCATAGCGAAAGCCCGTCGCCGGCGCCGGAAACCATCGTCATGGCCTCGGGGTCGTAGGGCCACGTCCTTCTCAGCACTGCTTCCAGCAGCGGAAGGATGGTCGGGCCGTTGTATGAGTTCACGAAGGCCTTGCGGTGGCCGAGCCTGATCATGAAGGGACGGATGTCCGGCAGCAGGGTGGGATCGGGCGTCCCTCGGGAGAGGTCGACCACCGGTCCCGTGTCGGCCATGGCATGAGACGCCCTCTCGGCCGCCGATGCCGGGCCTGATGCTGCGGGCGTCTGTGGCAGGATGACGGTGCCTGACCGCCCACGAGTCGACACGACGCCGGATCTGGCGAGGGCGTGGTAGGCGGTTGAGACCGTGGACGGGCTTACCGAGAGCAGCGCGGCGAGGTCCCGTACGGCAGGCAGACGCTGCCCGATCCGTAGGGTTTCGGAGGATGCCATGGTGGTGACCGCGGTGATGATCCGTTCGGGCATGGGCGTTCCCGCGTCTTTGGAGATTCGCGGGACGAGAACGGAGGCGACCTCACTGGCGCCGGCGTCGCCTCCTGCTCCGACCGTCCCGCTCGCCGGCGTTCGCGGTTGCCTCATATGCTCCGCCCTCTCCGCGTCATCGCTCGTCGTCATGTGGTTCGCGCTTGCGTGGCCTCGGCTGACGCATTGACGAATCGGATGGGGCCACCGGCGAAGTCGAATAAATCCGAATAAAGTTCAGATATAGATAACCTTTGTTTCATCTTTCGTTTCGTCAGGGAATCCGCCATGAAACTGAAATGTCCGGGGGATTCCGGAAATGTCCAGAACTGAGAATGGCAGTCGACCGGCGGCTGCGGCCCCGGATGGGATCACGATGGCAGACGGCCATCACAGCGAAGGGAGACCCCCATGGGCCATGATTGCTCCTCGGACGAGTCGGTGTGGGACGATGCGGTCGCGCTTGATCGCCGCCATGTCTTCCATTCATGGCATGCGCAGCGGAACCTGCATCCCGTCGAGGTCGTGACGGGGCACGGCGCCTGGCTGCGTTTCGCCGACGGACGCGAGCTGCTCGACCTGACGAGCCAGCAGGTGAACGTGAACATCGGATACCAGCATCCTGCGGTCGTCGAAGGCATCAGGAAGCAGGCCGAGCTGCTGTGCACCATCGGTCCGGACTACGCGAATCTCGCCCGTGGCCGGGCCGCATCACTCGTCGCCCGCCGCGCCCCGAAGGGCTTTGAGAAGGTCTTCTTCACCAACGCGGGCGCCGATGCCAACGAGAACGCCATGCGGGCCGCCAGACTCGTCACCGGACGTGACAAGATCCTCTCCTCCTACCGCAGCTACCACGGCAACACCGGTGCGGCCATCAGCGCCACCGGGGACTGGCGTCGCAAGCCCAACGACTACGCCCGTGGCCATGTTCATTTCTTCACGCCGTACCTGTACCGCTCGGAGTTCTCCGCCACCACCCAGGAGGAGGAATGCGAGCGGGCCCTGCGGCATCTCGAGCATGTCATTCGGTTCGAGGGGCCGGACACCATCGCCGCCGTCCTGCTGGAGTCCATCCCCGGCACGGCGGGCATCCTCATCCCTCCGAAGGACTACTTCACGGGCGTCCGGGAGATCACCCGCAAGTACGGCATCCTCATGATCACCGACGAGGTGATGACCGGATTCGGCCGCACCGGCTTCTGGTTCGCCCTCGACGACTACGACTATGTGCCGGACATCATCACCTTCGCCAAGGGATGCAATTCCGGGTACGTCCCCGCCGGAGGGGTCATCATGTCCGACCCCGTCGCGGCGCATTTCGACGATGTCGTGTTCCCCGGCGGCCTGACCTATTCCGGGCATCCTCTGGCCATGGGCGCCATCGTCGCCACGCAGGAGGCCATGGAGAGCGAGCATGTCGTCGACAACGCCCACGAGGTCGGCGAGAAGGTTCTGGGACCGAAGCTGACGGCTCTGATGGAGAGGCATCCGCACATCGGAGAGGTCCGGGGCAAGGGCGTCTTCTGGGCCGTGGAGATGGTCGCCGACCGTGCCTCCCGGGAGCCGTTGGATGATGTGACGATGACACGCATCGTCACGGAGGGGAATGGTCTCGGCGTCGTCCTCGGCGTTCACGCCAACCGCATCCACGTCACCCCGCCCTGCGTGATCACGCCCGACGAGGCGGCGGACGGTGTGGATATGCTCGACAGGGCGCTGACCGCGGCCGGATGCTGACGTTTGCTGGTCGGGGCAGAACGATGCGTCGCGCAGGCGGCCGTGGAGCCGGTAGCGAAACCGCGGATCTTCGGCGGGGCTTCCGGCGTGAATGGGTGAGGATGGGAATGGCCGGTCGGTGCGTCTGGTTCGCCGTCCGGCAGGGCAGGAAGGAGTGCTGACATGAGGGATTCGGAACAGGGAGCGCAGAGGTCGCTCGGCACCGCCCGCAGAGCGGTCGTGACGGGGGCCTCCAGCGGAATAGGCGCCGCCACGATTCGGGCGCTTGTCGCCGGCGGATGGACGGTCGTGGCGCTCGCCCGTCGTGAGAGGAGGCTGAAGGAGCTGTCCGACGAGCTGGGCGACGCCTGCACCTATCGGGTCTGCGACGTCACGAACGAGGAATCCACGCAGGCTGCGGTGGAGGCGATTCTTGCCGAAGGTGGGGTCAAGGCGCTGGTCAACTGCGCCGGGGGCGCCATCGGGAAGGACCCCGTGGCCACGGCCAGTCTGGATGACTGGCGAGGGATGTATGAGCTGAACGTGCTGGGAACCCTGCGCATCACCCAGAAGCTGCTTCCGGCTCTGAAGCAGGCTCCCGGGGGTGGAACGGTGCTCGTCATCTCCTCCACGGCGGGCATCGAGCCCTACGAGGGGGGAGCGGGATACTGCGCCTCGAAATTCGCCGAGCGGGTCATGGCCAGGGTGCTCAGGCTTGAGCAGATCGGCCAGCCTCTGCGCGTCATCGACATCTCGCCTGGACTCGTGCACACCGAGGAGTTCTCCCTCAAGCGCTTCGGAGGTGATGCCGCACGCGCGGCCGGCGTCTATGAGGGCGTGCCGGACCCTCTGACTGCCGCGAACATCGCCGACTGTGTGCGCTGGGCTCTCGACCAGCCCGACACCGTCGACATCGACTCCATCGTCGTGCGTCCCCGCGCCGAGGGCTC
>NZ_CAUTOG010000069.1:0-5168 GCF_963540075.1 uncultured Bifidobacterium sp. | reverse complement strand
GTCAAGGACAACGGCGTCGCCTTCTTCAACGACTCCATTCGTGATGCGGCCAAGGGGTCGGTGTTCTCCGACACCGACACCGGATTCGTATCCGGGAAGTCGGGACTCGAAGGGCTGATCGCCAACAACCTGCTCGGATGTCAGAACGCGACGGGAACCGCATCGTCGGCACTGTGCACGAACGGCTCGACGAACGTCAAGTACGCCGATGCGGGCCAGGTCGTGCAGTACGTCGAGGCTCATGACAACATGACGCTCTACGACAAGCTGCGCGCCAGCGTCCCCACCGACAGCGACGCCCAGACCGTGAAGCGGGCCGAGCTCGCGGATTCGCTCGTCACCCTGTCGCAGGGTATCCCCTTCATCCAGCTGGGGCAGGAGTTCCTGCGCACCAAGGGCGGAGACGGCAACAGCTACAACTCGGGCGATTCCGTCAACGCCATCGACTGGGACCGCACGACGACCTACAAGGGCTCCGTGGACTACGTCAAGGGGCTTCTCGCTCTGAGGAAGAACACGGCGGCCTTCCGCATGTCGAGCTATGACGACATCTCGAAGAACGCCAAGATCCTCCAGGCCTCGGACGGCATCGTCGCCTACCAGGTGACGGACGACAGCGGGACCTATGTGGTGATCTTCAACTCCACGTCCAGCTCCGTCGACGCCTCAGACGCCACGACGAAGTCCTCCGCCAAGTCCCTGACATCCGACTCCGCGGACTCGACGACGACGGTGTCGGGCCTTGATGCCGGCACCTACCAGGTGCTTGTCAAGGACGGCACGGTGCTTGATGACAATGATCCGTGCACGTCCGGAACCACGACGCCGACGACGGTGAAGGTCACCGACGGGGACTACACGGCCGGCGCCCTTGCGGCGACGGTGCTCAAGCTCCAGACGACCTCGGACTCCTCCTCGTCGGACACGACGGGGTCCTGCGAAACCACCGGAACCGACACGTCGGACAACGGGTCGGGCTCCACCGGCTCGACATCCAGCGGTTCGACGGGCTCGTCCAACGGCTCGTCCTCGGCTTCCGGCGCCTCGTCGTCCTCCACGTCCACCACGACGAGCCTGTCGACCACGGGGTCGGCCGTCGCGGGCGTCGTGGCACTGGTCATGATCCTCACCCTGCTGGGCGTGGAGGTTCTGGCTGCCCGCAGAGTCTCCGGCGGGAGGGATGGCAGACACTCCGCCTGACCGAAGGATGGCGCTGACGGTATCCGTCGAGAGATGACGGGCCGCCAATGCCCAGGGGGCCGGTTCGGACGCCGATGGCGTCGGAACCGGCCCCTTTCTTGTCCTTCCCTCCTCCATCCATGGGACCGCGGACTCCCGGCAGAACGTCCGGCATCGCGCGGCGACGAACGCAGAAAACCACGATGCCGGCGAAACCGCTTCGTACGTCCTCGCCGGATTCGGCGGGACGCCGCATGCCATGGAGAGGGTGAGGGGACATAATGGGCAAGGACATGTCAAGGGAAGACCCTAAATACTGAGGAAGACCGTGTTCGGCCGGATTCGACTCGATGGGGGGCAAATGATCGTTCGCACGATACGCCGTGTACTGTCGGCGGCCCTCGCCGTGGCCGCCGCCGTGGCACTGGCCCTGACCACCGTCCAGGTCCCGACCGGATACGCCTCCTCCTTCAACCCCGCCGCCTACCGCAGCGACGTCATCGTCACCGCCTTCCAATGGAACTGGAACTCGGTGGCCAGGGAATGCACGCGGACCTTCGGTCCCGAGGGCGTGGCCTATGTGCAGGTCTCCCCGCCGCAGGAGAGCATCCTCGGCTCCCAGTGGTGGACCTCCTATCAGCCCGTCAGCTACGGGCTGCACTCCAAGGAGGGCACCGAGGCCGAGTTCCGCAGCATGGTGAAGCAGTGCAGGGCCGCGGGCGTGGGCATCATCGCCGACGCCGTCATCAACCACACCACCGGCGTCGACAAGGTCTCCGGCACCGGGACAGGGGGCAGCACCTACACGAACACCGGCGACTTCCCGGCGATTCCCTACACCGCCGCGAACTTCCACGACTGCGACAGGGACATCCTGTCCTACACGAACGCCACCGAGGTCCAGACCTGCCGCGTGAGCGGCCTGCAGGACCTCGACACCTCCCAGCCGTACGTGCGACGCATGCTGGCCGCCTACTTCGCCCGGCTGATGCGTCTCGGCGTCGCGGGATTCCGCGTCGACGCCGTCAAGCACATCGCCGCTGACGACGTGCTCGCGATCAAAAGGCTTGTGGCGAAGGACACCGGACGCTCGGTCGACGACATCTGGTGGATGCAGGAGGTCATCGGAAGCGTCAACGAGGCCGAGGAGATCCAGCCCGACCGGTACCTGCGGTCCGGCCAGGTGTCGGAGTTCCAGTACGCCTATCGTCTCAAGCGGCTGTTCGACGACTCCCTCATGGGCGGGACCCTGACGCTGGACGAGATCTCCAAGTCGCTCGTCGACAGCTCGAAGGCGGCCGTGTTCGTCACCAACTGGGACACCGAGCGCAACGGCTCCACACTGACGTACAAGGACGGAAGCAGGTACCTGCTCGCCAACGCCTTCATGCTCGCCTACCCCTACAGCGAGCCGAACGTCTTCTCCGGATACGAGTTCAGCAGCACGGATTCCGGGGCCCCCGGGGCCACGGCGGACTCGGTGCCCGACGTCTCCTGCTCGACGGGCTCCGGATGGACCTGCACGCAGAGGCTCACCGCGATCCGCGGGATGATCGGATGGCATAACGTCGCAGGGAAGGCGAAGCTCACCGACTGGCAGTCCGACGGGGACAACGTCGTGGCGTTCGGACGGGGGTCGAAGGCCTTCCTCGTCATGAACAACGGATCCTCCTCCAGCACGGCCACCTGGCGGACGAGCCTGCCGGCCGGCACCTACTGCGACGTGTACTCCTCGGCCGACTGCTCGACGACGGTCCGTGTCTCGGCGTCGGGGAGCATCCACGTCAGCGTTCCGGCCGGCTCCGCGGTGGCCATCCACGTCGGCTCGCGCGTCTGAGAGGGAGGCGGGCCGGCCGCTTTTCCCTGGTTCGTCGGCGGTTCGGGACGGGAACCGGCGAGCTTTCGTCCCAGAGGACAATACGGAACGAAACACGCCCGGGCATCCGCGGATGATAGACTGAAGTTCCATGGCTAGAAGACAGCATGGCAGTTCCCAGGGTCACATCACCAAGCACATTTTCGTCACCGGGGGAGTGGTGTCGTCCCTTGGCAAGGGGCTGACGGCGTCCTCGCTCGGCCGTCTGCTGCGGAGCCGCGGCATCCGCGTCCTGCAGCAGAAACTCGACCCCTACATCAACGTCGATCCCGGCACGATGAACCCCTTCCAGCACGGCGAGGTCTACGTCACCGAGGACGGCGCGGAGACCGATCTCGACATCGGGCACTACGAGCGCTTCCTTGACGTGTTCCTCAGCCAGAAGGCGAACGTCACCACCGGGCAGATCTACCAGTCGGTTCTGCGCAAGGAGCGTGCCGGGGAGTACCTCGGCCAGTGCGTCCAGGTCATCCCGCATATCACCAACGAGATCAAGTCGCGAATGCGCGCCCAGGCCGGCGACGACGTGGACGTCATCATCACGGAGATCGGCGGCACGGTCGGCGACATCGAGTCGCAGCCGTTCCTCGAGGCGGCGCGCGAGGTCAGACGCGACCTCGGCTCCGACAACTGCATGTTCGTGCACGTCTCCCTGGTGCCCTATATCGCGGCCGCGCATGAGCTCAAGACCAAGCCCACCCAGCATTCCGTGATGACGCTGCGCCAGCTGGGCATCTCGCCTGACGCGCTCGTCCTGCGTTCCGACAGGCCCCTCACCCAGGCCATCAAGGACAAGATCTCCCTGATGTGCGACGTGGACGAGGAGGGCGTGGTCAACTGCGTGGATGCTCCCAGCATCTACGACGTGCCGAAGATCCTCTTCAGCGAGGGGCTCGACGCCTACGTCGTCCGCGAGCTCGGCCTGCCCTTCCATGACGTGGACTGGGCGGACTGGGAGGACCTTCTTGACAGGGTGCATCATCCGAGGCATGAGGTGAGCATCGCCATCGTCGGCAAGTACATCGACCTGCCCGACGCCTACCTCTCCGTCACCGAGGCCATCAAGGCCGGGGGCTTCGGGAACTATGCGAAGGTCGACGTCAGATGGGTCGCCGCCGACCTGTGCGAGACGAACGAAGGGGCCAAGGCGGCGCTCGACCAGGTCGATGGCATCGTCATCCCGGGAGGCTTCGGCATCCGGGGGATCGAAGGCAAGATCGGCGCCCTGCGATACGCGCGCGAGAACGGGCTGCCCGCCCTGGGCCTGTGCCTCGGCCTGCAGTCCATGGTCATCGAATACTCCCGGCACGTGCTGGGACTTGAGGACGCCAATTCCTCGGAGTTCGAGCCCGACTGCCAGAATCCGGTGATCGCGACCATGGCCGAGCAGAAGGACATCGTGGCCGGCAAGGGCGACATGGGACACACCATGCGTCTGGGCTCCTACCCGGCGGAGCTCGAGGAGGGTTCGCTGGTCGCCGAGCTGTACGGCACCACGCACGTCACCGAGCGCCACCGTCACCGCTACGAGGTGAACGTCGCCTACAAGCAGCGGCTGCGCGACGGCGGCCTGCGCATCTCGGGGGAGAGCCCGGACGGCGAACTCACGGAGTTCATCGAGCTGCCCCGTGACGTCCATCCCTTCTACGTGGGCACCCAGGCCCATCCCGAGTTCAAGTCGCGTCCCACCCGTCCGCATCCCCTGTTCCGAGGACTGGTCAAGGCTGCGCTCGACCATCAGAAGGCCCGGGGGAACGCCTGATCGTTCCGCCAGTCACCCCTCCTATGCGCCCCGTCCGGATTGCCCCGGGCGGGGCGCATCCATGGGGGGCGTCCCAGCCGTGACCTGGCGCATTCCACTGCACCTGTTGCGAGGGCCCTATCCATCGGGAGTCCCCGCGACACGGACAACTCATGCGCGCTTGCCCACGTCGTCCATCTCACACATCGCGCACAGCCTATTTCCGCCCGAACCCTAGTGTTTCCCGCGTCGGTCTGTTACGTTAGCGCATGGTAACTTCCCGAGGAATGGAGGCAGCGGACGGTGAGCAAGCAGACGTCTGAAGCCGCGCAGGACGTGGAGATGAGCCAGTACGTGGCCGACAGATCCCGC
>NZ_CAUTOG010000068.1:0-5246 GCF_963540075.1 uncultured Bifidobacterium sp. | reverse complement strand
CGACGCGTGTCGCCGTTGACAACGTATGCACTATTCTGGAAGTCGTCCGTGCGCACCATGGCGGTGCGTCGAATCCATCCAACGAAGGGTCGATATGAAAAGGGCGGGCATACGCGACGTGGCGAAGGCCGCCGGGGTGTCCATTTCCACGGTGTCGCGCGCCTTCACCCGTCCCGAACTGGTATCCGAACGCACACGACGCAAGGTTCTGGAGACGGCCGACCGTCTCGACTTCAACATCTCCCGGTCGGCGACCGCTCTGAAATCCGGTCAGGCATATCGCGTGGCGCTGCTCATGAACGAGGAGATCACCAGCTGGTTCAACACCCAGGTGTTCGCCGGAATCGACTCCGTCCTCCACGACGCCGGATACGACATCTCGCTTTTCCAGCACATCGACACCGCCGAGAACCGTCGAAGCTTCTTCACCACTCTGCCCATCCGCCGCAACGTCGACGCCGTGTTCGTCGCGTCCTTCGGCGTCGACCCCTCCGAGGCCGACAGGCTCCGACGCATCCGCGTGCCCATCGTCGGCATCAACACGCCGACGGACGACAATCTTGACGCCTCGGTGAGCATCGACGACGGGGCGGGCATGGAGGCCGCCACCCGTCATCTGCTCTCCCTGGGGCATCGATCCATCGTCTACGTATGCTCGGAGGCGTCACCGACCATCCATTCCAGCATCGATGAGCGCGCCAACGGATTCGTCACGGCCTGCCGAGACGTCGAGAGATCTCGGGAGCTGCGCTGGCGAATCCTCTCCGTGCCTCGTGGACGGGCCTTCGCCGATTCGGCGCTGGCCGCCCTTCTCGCGCTGGACGAATTCCCCGACGCCATCTGCTGCCAGACGGACATGATGGCCATACCCCTGATCATCAAGCTCGCCCGCTACGGGTACGCATGCCCGAGGAACTATTCGATCGTCGGATTCGACGACAGCCCCTACGCGGACACCGTCGACCTGTCCACCATGCGCCAGGACCCCTTCGGCATGAGTCGCTCGGCCGCCCGCAAGGCCATGTCCCTCATGGCCGGCGGGCATCTGGATGTCCCTCATGAGACGGTTCTCCCCCGGCTGGTGATCAGAGGCTCCGAAGCCCCGTTCACCAGCGAATCGGCCACGCCCAGCGGAGGCTATGCCACGACGGCAAGACCGCAGGCCGCAAGCATCACCGGGTAGAAGGCGTAGAACACCCACGGCGTCCAGCGATGGCCGTATCCGAGCTCATCGTTGTGATAGTGCAGCACCGCGACGCCGACCGCCGGAAGCACGAATGCCAACGCCCCCACCAGGCCCGCGGTGAACATCATGGTGTTCTCCCGACGGCGGAGCAGACGGAAGACCAGAACGAACGCCACGATCAGCAGACCGACGTTCACGAGCCTCTGACGGACTCCCACGCGCAGAACAAGCATCCACAGCAGACCGGACACCGAGGCGAGGACGACGATGAAGGTTCGCGTAGCCCGCGGGAAGCGGTCGGCCCAGTCGATGACCACAAGCACGAGCACCCCGACCACCAGGGCGATGACCGGATTCTGGGAGGACCAGTCCACGACCTTTCCGCTCGTCGCCAGGTCATAGGGAACCTCGCTGACGACGGCGAGGACCGCCAATCGCAGCAGATACCATGGCACGCTGGAGGTATGGCGATACCCTTCGCACAGCAGCCAGGCGAAGATCGGAACCGCGCACCAGGACACGAGTTCGCACGCGACGAGAATCGTCATGCCCGTCAGGTCGTCGGATCCTGGGTTCCCGAGCGCATCCGGGAGCACGGTCGTGCCCAGTGCGGAGAGAGTCAGCAGCGCATCGCCGATCACCTTGAGCCGGAACGTCGACAGGCCATGCCCATGAACGCGCCGCGTGCCTTCCACCATGGTCTCCATGCCGTCCTCCGATCCACAGCTCCGACGAGCGTTCAGCTCGATCATGCCCCCGCACCCCTCGGAGCGAAGGAATCGTGTCATGACCCACACAGGGTCACCGCAGAAGGAAATCCTCCAGCGCCGCATAGTCCGCCCCATGAAGGGACAGCAGAGCGTCCGGGGACGCCGCCGGGTCATCCTGCGGCGAGATCTCCGTGCGCAGATACACGCCCGCCACTCCGGCGGCGGCGGAGCCCCGGATATCGGAACTCTCATCGTTGCCGACCATCACCACCCGCGAGGAATCGGCGCCCTCGGCGCGAAGAGCCCTCCGGAACAGTTCCGGATCGGGCTTGCGCACGCCCTGCTCGCTGGAGATGACGATGCGGTCCAGCACCGCGTCAAGTCCCAGAAGCTTCAGCTCGGGCCGCGTGTAGGCGGCTTGGGCGTTGCTGACAAGAACCGCCCGGATTCCGGTCGCGCGCAGACGCGTCAGGAAACCGACCGCACCGGGATACACGCGGAGCCGTGAAGTGCTGCATCTGCGGAATCCCCATGCGACCTCGGCGGCGAGTCCTCCGATGCCATCCGATTCGTCGACCCCTTCGGTCCTGAGCAGGTCGGCGTAGATGGGCAGCACGTCGGGTTCGGGGTAGCGGTGACGCTCCGGATCGTCGCCGCCCATGCCGGCCACCGCACGGCCCAGAGCGTCGGCGAACCGGACCCGAATGGAGTCCGGGGACATGACGCGACCGCCGTGGCCGGCGATGAAGCGCGACAGGTACTCCCAGGGGCCGTCGGCCGATTCATCCGTCCGTATGTCAACAAGCGTCCCGTACAGGTCGAAGAAGACGACGTCGAAGCGTCGGTCCCGCTTCTCCACGACATCCGATCCCGTCGGCCTCATCCCGACCCCTCCCGTCATCTCGCCACGAACACGGCGAAGGACTGCGGGCCCATGACGATGCGGCCGTCGTCTTGGCGAAGCTCCCCCACGGACAGAAGCGGCTCCTGCGCCGGCCGATCGACCGGCGTGTCGAACGTCTCCTCGTCGAGTCCCGGATTCAAGGCCACAAGCAGATCTTCGGCTCCGTCCGTCGGCGTGCGTCGGTAGGCGAACAGACGTCCGTCCTCCGGCGCCGCGACGACCTCGAGGACGGCGGAGGACGTCAGCGCCGAGTATGCACGTCGCAGCCGGAGCAGGGACCTCACCCAGCCCAGCATCGAATCGGGATCCGCCTCCTGCCGGGCGACGCTCGGCGCCCGGGGATCCGGATCGACGGGAAGGTAGAGCTCGGCCGGATCCGCGGTCGAGAAGCCGGCGTTCGTCCCGCCGTCCCACTGCATGGGCGTACGGCTGCCGGTCCGGGCGTATCCGCCCTCCTTCGTGGGGATGTCGCGGTAGCGCATCCCGATTTCGTCGCCGTAATAGAGGAACGGCACGCCGGGCATCGTGAACAGCATGCCGTAGCCGACCCGACGCTCCCTGTCGGTGAGTCTCGGAGCCATCCGAGGAGTGTCATGGTTGCAGGTGATGAAGCAGAAGCGGCCCTTGGACCGCGTGGCCTCGTACTGCGGCAGATACTCGTCGAGGAAGGGGCGGACGCTCCCCCCGCCGTGCGCCGAGAAGTAGCTGTGGTCGTCCCCCACGTTGAGCGCGCCGTCAGTGTTGCGGGCCAGAAGGTTGTATCCGTTCGGCACGCCGTTCCAGCGCCAGTCCAGATAGAAGTCCATATCGAATCCGGCCTCGAGGGACTGGGCCGGAGTCCCCCATTCCGAGACGAACGCCGCATCGGGGTATTCGGACCGGACGGCGCCCAGCATCTCCTGCCACGCGCGGATGGTCTCGGGCTTGTCGTCGCCGTCGTTCTTCACGAGCGAGTTCGCCATATCGACCCGGAATCCGTCGCAGCCACGGGCCATCCAGAACTCCATGACGTCCACCATCGCCAGCCGCGTGGCCTTCGCGGCGGAGGAGTCCGTGGACATCTGCCACTTCCGGTCGCGCTTCGCGAAGCCGTAGTTGAGGGCGGGCTGGCATTTGAAGAAGTTGAGTATATAGGTGGCGTCACGCTCGCTCTCACCGCCGATGAAAGGCATGGAGTAACCCTCGAACGCGCTGTCGGTCCAGATGTAGCGATCCGTGAACTCGTTGCGCCCGACCTGGGAGCTTTCCCGGAACCAGGGATGCTCCTCGCTCGTGTGCCCGGGGACGAGATCGAGCAGAACATGCATGCCGCGGGCATGCGCCTCACGGAACAGTGTCTCGAGGTCCTCGTTGGTGCCGTATCGCGGAGCCACCCGCGTGTAGTCGCGCACGTCGTAGCCGGCGTCGTTGAACGGGGAGTCGAAGCAGGGGTTGATCCAGAGGGCGTCGCAGCCGAGGCCGCGCACATAGTCCAGCCTGTCGATGATGCCGGGAATGTCCCCGATGCCGTCCGCGTTCGTGTCGAGGAAGCTCTGCGGATAGATCTCGTAGAAGACCGCGGCGTCAAGCCATGCGGGTCCGGGCACACCGGCCATGTTAAGGCTCCTTTCCCCGTCGGCGGTCCGGCGGGCATGCCACAGGCTACCAGCACCCGCATATCCCGACATGCCTGTTCCCTCCGCATCGGCGGAGGGCAAGGGGACGCTTCCGGAAACGCCTCGGGAACCGCGTTTTGCAAACGTATGCAAGTCATGTGTATACTGCACCGTGTTCGGAAGTATGCAGGCGTCTCCCAAGAGTTTCATGGGAGGATGCGCGGAGTTGCGTCAGTGACGAGCGGCGATGCGCATGGCCTTTACGCCCGACAGAGAGAACAGACGCTTCACCGGCGAGGCGAGGCGCAGTTTGAGGAGGTCAATGATGACAAACATGAAGAAGATTCTGGGGGCTGGGACCGCTCTGGCACTGCTGCTGGGCGTTTCCGCCTGCGGATCGGGATCGAGCAGCTCAAGCAGCTCCGCGACCACCAAGACGGCCGTGACGCTCACCGTATGGGGACCGTCCGAGGACCAGGCCAACTCGAGCTCGTGGCTGCCGAAGATGGAGACCGCGTTCCAGAAGGCCCATCCTGAGTACAAGATCACGTGGAAGAACTCGGTCGTCGCCGAGGGCGACGCGGCCACCACCGTCAAGCAGGACGCCTCGGCCGCCGCCGACGTCTACATGTTCTCCAACGACCAGCTCGGCACTCTCATCGACGCCGGCGCCATCGGCGAGCTGAGCACCTCGGTCGCCAAGCAGGTCAAGTCGCAGAACGACTCGTCCATGGTCACCTCGGTCACCGGCACGGACGGGAACCTCTACGGCGTGCCCTACACCGGCAACACCTGGTTCATGTACTACAACAAGTCCAAGTTCACGAAGAGCGACATCAAGTCCCTGAACA
>NZ_CAUTOG010000067.1:0-5321 GCF_963540075.1 uncultured Bifidobacterium sp. | reverse complement strand
GGTTCGGGTTCGGGTTCTGCGTCCGGTTCTGGTTCTGTGTCCGATTCTGCTTCGAATCCCCTGTTCAATTCGGATTCTCCTTCCGATTCCCGAAGCAAGGCTTCGTCAGGGGATCCCGCCCATCCGACCCGCCGGCTGAGCGACGAGGAGATCGCCGCCGCCCTCAGCGAGTTCGAGCTGGAGCTGTCGGGTCAGGCCGCCGTGGACGATTCCTCCGATGGTGCTACGGGTGGCGATGCTGGCGGCGTTACGGATGGTGCTACGGATAGTCAGGCGGGCGGTTCGGTGAGCGGTGCCGCCGGAAATTCGCCTAAGGCTCCGAAAGCCGCCCCGGCGGATACCTCCGCGGGGGACGGGCCGACGTCGTCTTCGTCGTCTTCGTCGTCTTCTTCGGGGTCGCAGCCTGCTCCGGCGTCCTCCTCCCATCCGTCCTCCGGTTCGGCATCCCCGAAGCGAGATTCCTTCGACGGGGATGGCGGCCTCTCCGGGGGGCACGACGGCCCCGGCGAAAGCGACGACTTCGACATCCCGGACATCGCCGACGACCCCTCCCTGCTCGGCATCCCCGACACGGCGGACGACCTGCTCTCCGAGGCGGGTGCGGCTGATACCGGGATTTCCGACGCCGATGCGGGCGGCTCCGGTGCGGGATCCGCGCCCGACTCCGCATCCGACGCCACCTCCGGATTCGACGAGGAGCTCGAAGGCCTCATCGGCAACCGGGCCAAGGCGTCGGCCATCATCACCCGGCTCGCCTCAGCGGAGCTGCTCGCCGCGTTCTGCCGGATGTCCGACATCGACGCCGACTGCATCGATGGCGATCAGGGAGCCGTGGCGGTGCTGCGTGACCTGGACGGGGACGCCCCCGAGGTCGCCGCCGCCGACCTCACCGATGTCGTCAGCGGCATGGCCGTCGTGCTTGCCGTCAACCGCGCCGACAAGCTTGACGCCACCCTCTATCTGCAGGGTGAGCCCGGACAGACCTTCGCCCCGCCCGTACTGTTCTCCTCCTCTGCATCGTTCGTCGAGGATCTCATGCTCGGCATCGCCACGGTTGACGACCTGCGCGGCCAGGGAGCTTCCATCGTCCCCTCCGACGCGATGGACCAGGCCGAGGCCATGCGCGTCATCGCTCGCCACACGCGGCTCGGGCGTCGGGGGAGTCCCGACGAGTAGACCGTCAACGGATGGCCGGATGGATGCGCGGCGCCCGATCGACGGGTACCGCACGGACTAAAGTCGAAGAGGTTGGAACCCGTGGCTCCGTCTGATGCTCACGGTTCGGCGGCTGAACGGCCCGACGGCTCGTGTTTGGACGGCAAGGGGCCGGCCGTCGATTATCCGTCAACTCGGAACGGCCGCGAAGGAACGCGAAGGAACGAAGGAGCAGCCCATGACCTCGGCAGTGGTGTTCGACTACGGATTCGGCAACGTCCGCTCCATGATGCGCGCGCTCGCCAACCTCGACCTCGACGTCACGCTCACCTCGGACCATCGCCAGGCGCTGGAGGCCGACGGACTCGTCGTTCCCGGCGTCGGCGCCTTCGCCGCCTGCATGGAGGGGCTGAAGCATGAGGGCGGCGACCGGGTGGTCCGCGAACGCCTGCGTCGTGGGCGACCGGTGCTCGGCGTATGCGTCGGCGAACAGATCATGTTCTCGCAGGGCGACGAGCACGGCGACATCACCAAGGGACTTGGCCTGATCGGCGGCAGCGTCGACCTTCTTGACGCCGACGTCGTCCCCCATATGGGCTGGGACACCGTGGAGGCTCCCGAGGGATCCGTCCTGCTGCGCGGAGTGGAGGACGAACGCTTCTACTTCGTGCATTCCTACGCCTCCACCGAGGCGACGGACGTGGATCTGGCGGATGACGGGGTCGATCTGGGCGGACCCGCGCGCGTCACCTGGTGCTCCTACGGACGCAGTCGCTTCGTCGCGGCCTACGAGCGTGGGGCTCTGAGCGCCACCCAGTTCCATCCCGAGAAGTCCGCCGAAGCCGGGGCGCAGCTGCTGCGCAACTGGATCGCCACGTTCTGAGCCGGACCGTGTCGTTTCCCGGGCATGCCGGTCGCGATCGTTCGTCGGGCGGGGCCATGCCCGGGGCGGACTCCACCAATCGTCGTCGCGTTTCCTCCAGCATGCGTTTCCTCCGGCATGTATATCGTCGAAAAATTCCCAACGAAAGGTTCCCCATGTCACTCACCCTTCTTCCCGCAGTGGATGTCCGCGACGGCAAGGCCGTGCGCCTCAAGCAGGGCGAATCCGGCTCCGAGACCGACTATGGCAGCCCGCTGGAGGCAGCGCGCGCCTGGGTCGAAGCGGGGGCGTCCTGGATTCACCTCGTCGATCTCGATGCCGCCTTTGGCACGGGAGACAACCGAGCGCGGCTCACCGAAATCGTGAAGGAGCTCGGCGTCCGCGTCAACATCGAGATGAGCGGCGGCGTGCGCGACGACGACAGCCTCAAGGCCGCGCTTGACGCCGGGGCCGCGCGCGTGAACATCGGCACCGCCGCGCTCGAGAACCCCGACTGGACCGCGAAGGCCATCGCCCGATACGGCGACCGTGTGGCGGTCGGCCTTGACGTCCGCGGGCATACCCTCGCGGCGCGCGGTTGGGTCAAGGAGGGCGGCGACCTCTTCGAGACCATGGATTTCCTCGACAAGGCCGGATGCTCTCGCTACGTCGTCACCGACGTGACGCGCGACGGCATGATGAGCGGGCCGAACCTTAACCTGCTGCGTGAGGTCGCTGAGCACACGACCGGCGCGATGGTCACCGCCTCCGGAGGGATCTCCAGCCTGGACGATCTGCGCGCCATCGAAAGGCTGTCGCCGCTGGGCGTCGACTGCGCGATCCTCGGCAAGGCGCTGTACGCCCGCGCCTTCACCCTCGGGGAGGCGCTCGCGGTTACGCGGTAAGGAGCGAATGCCGGGCATGTGGGTGTGCATGGAGGCGTTGCCGGTTCTCCACGGCGCCGAGAGCCGTGCCGAGCATGCATGTGGGTGTGAGCTGCTGGGAGTGCGGAGAGGGGCGGGCGAAGGAGCTCCCGACTTGGGCACTCGCATCCGGGATGTGAATGCAGCGGTACGGTGCGAGGGCTGGGTATTGAAGCGCGGATCTGGGTTTCGAATCCTGATTCGGGTGCCTGTGTCCTGCATCTGAATTCGATATTCGATACCTCGTGGGCGGCAATCCCGTTCATTGGGCATCCGTATCGCGTCTTGGGCGGGGTCCCTGAGTATCTCTTTGTTTTGAGTCATCGAGAATCGCGATTTTCCGCGGTTTCTCGAAATCAGCCCATAGCGCCGCAGGCTAGTTTGTCCCAGAAAGTGCCCAAGGAACGACGGTCTACGGTTCCAGCCCAGCAGATGCCTCCCTTCCTGTCTCATCATGTACTGTTCTCCCTGCCACGCTGAGTCGTGGTCTCATGCTTCCCCGCCCACTCGCATGCATGCGTCTGGCTGCGATGCGTTTGATGACAATGCGTCTGTATGCCATGCGTCTGGTAGCACCTTGATTTTTCGACTCCCGTTTCCGCGTCCTGTCTTCGCGTCCTGTCTTCGCGTCCTGCGTTCGCCTCCCGTTTTCGCCGTCCTTCTCTGCCTCCTTCTCTGCCTCCCCCCTTTCTGCCTCCTTCTCTGCCTCCTTGCCTCCGTCTCTGCCTCCCGTCTGCGCCTTCCGTCTGTGCCATGTGACTTTCTGGACCTGCCCGCTCGTCTGGTGTGTCTCTGTGCCGACCGTGCCTCATTCGTTGGGCAGCCGATCACGAATTTCTGGGAGACTCCGGTGGGTTCGACTGACGGGAATGGCGGAAATACGCCATTCCCGGATCGGACAAATCATTGGCTCGGCCAGACCCCGCCCAAGACATGCACCGACTGCCCAATAAAGAGAAAAAAGGCCCAACGAGTGATCGTATCGGACTTGGGCAATGGAGAAGGATCTGGGTCGGTGCGGGTAGTTGGTGTTGGTGTTGGCGGCGATCGGCGATTCGATCTGGGCGTGGCAGTTCTGGGGTCAGGGTCCGGGCAATGGTGGAAGAGGAACAATCGTGACATCGGATGGGCGGCAACGATGGAATGAGGGCTCGCAATACTGGAACAGGAGGCGGTAGTGCGGGAACAAGAGGTGGAGATATCAGAACAAGAGATGGAATGATTGCGAATTCAGGCCTTCGTGACCTTGTCACCGTGAGGATTCTCGGTATTGCCGTCTGATCCTGCGGCCTTGTCGTGGAGCTCGTCGGCGAGTCGGTACCAGTGCTGCACGGTGTTCTCCAGGAAGAAGTAATGCGCCAGATAGAACGAGAGCAGCACGAGAATCCCCAGTGCCACGAGCGCCGCATAGCCATTCCCGGTGGGTAGCAGCAGCATGAGGACCACGGCCGTGAGCTCCACGACGGTCGTGAGGAACGTGACGATGAGATGGACAAGCCGCTCGTGCTGCAGCCAGGAGAGCTTGCGCATGTGCCAGTCAAGCAGAGCCCGCGGGTCTGTGTTCTGCACGTGGAGCCTGAGATACTCCTCATGATTGCGACACCATTGCCGCATGTTGATGCCAAACAGGTCCTGCCTCACGTCAGTGCCGTTCCTTCCGTTATAGCCGATGACCTGCGGCATATGCGCTCCTTGTGCGGGACTCCGGCGATGAATTTCGTCAATTCAGTATCGGTCGTTCTCGCCGCTGCCGGACACCAGGAATCGCCGCGCAGTGTGAGTGCGGCTTTGGGGCGTGGCGAACGACTTTGCGAGTTGAGGTCGCTGCGTCCCATACGGTATGGCATGTCTCGCTCGGAGTGGACCACGACCATGGGTCGTCCGTGTCGGCGTGGGCCTGTCGGCGTGTTCTCCGTGTCGGTGTGACCTGCTTGTTGACGTGGCCTGACTGATAGGGGACGAATCGATGAGTGTCCGATTGCCGGCAGCCTGAATCGAGGCGTCGCGGAGAGAACGGCTGGTTGTAGCCCTGTCTTTGACTGGAGCGGCCGGGAGAAGATCAGAGGGAACAGAGACTCCCGCTTTTCTGCCACGATGCCAAGCCTTGTCACAATCTGAATCGGGGGGTGGTGAGGGTCGTTGGGTTCCCGAGAACCCAAGGTGTCATGGGTGTCATGCGGATCCTGAGTGTTCTGCGAATCGTGGGACTCGTGAGGATGGTGTGAGTTGTGAGCGCGGTGTGGGCCTGCGAATGGTGAGGATCGTGAGAATCTCGGGCGTCGTGCGGACCTCGGGCATCCTGAGAACCTCCGGCATCGTGCGGATTTCGGGCGTCGTGCGAATCTTCCGAACCGAGCGTGAATCGGACGTGAATTCTCGTC
>NZ_CAUTOG010000066.1:0-5521 GCF_963540075.1 uncultured Bifidobacterium sp. | reverse complement strand
ATGAGGTGCCCAGACCGAACCCGACGGTGACGAACGGCGTCTGCCCGTTCGAGACGCGGTTGGAGTTGATCTGGTACTCCATGGTCTGCATCGCGTCGTAGATGGCCTTGCGGGTCATGATCTTCGCGTAGACCTCGCGCAGGCGTTCCATCTCGGGCGCGTCGGCGTGGAAGGGCTCGTCCATGGGCAGCGGCTCGCGGTCCTCGAAGTGCAGGCCGTCGGGCTCCTGGGCCTTGAGCCCACGCACCATGTCGCGCACCGCCTCGACGGGCATGGAGTCGGGGATGAGCGCATGGGCCATGCGCAGATGCTTGCGATAGTCGAGACGCGCATAGGGCTCAAGCATCTCGTCGGCGCGGTTGACGGTCTGGCCGCCGTACTGGGCGCCGGCGATGTCCTTGATGATCTGCGTGATCTGCGTGGCGGCGGTGCCGATGGACTTCGGGGAGTCCATCATCGCGTTGCCGAGGGCGAAGCCATGGGCGAGCATGTCGCCGAAGTCGGGCAGCGAGCAGTTCGTCATGGCCGTGAACGGCGAGTAGTCGGCGTCGTGGAAGTGGATGTCGCCCTTCATATGGGCGTTGGAGACCGCATCGGGGAGCATCGAGAACGCCGAGGCCTTCGATACGGCGCCGGCGAGAAGGTCGCGCTGCGTGGCGTAGACGTTGGAGTCCTTGTTGGCGTTCTCGCGGACGAGGCTCTCGTCGCGGTTGACGAGGCGGCTGACGGCCTCGTTGATGTCCGTGGCCTTGGCGCGGTCGATGTCCTTGTTGAGACGGTAGGCGGTGTAGCTGCGTGCCACGTCGTAGAGGTGATCCTCGATGAGGCCGTGCTCGACGAGGTTCTGGATGTCCTCGATCTTGGCGGGGCCGTTGTAGCGCTCCTTGACCTCGGCCTCCACCCTGTCGGCGAGCTCGCGGATGACCTGCTCCTCCTGCGGGCCGACGGTTTTGCCGAGGTCCTCGAACGCGGACTTGACCGCCGCGATGATGTTGATGGGGTCGAAGTCGACGACGCGGCCGTCGCGCTTCTCCACCAGCACCGCGCCCGCCGCCGTCCGCTCGTCGACGTCCCCGAGAACCTGCGTGCCCATCGTGTACCTCCTGAAACCCTGTGTGACCAAAACCCTCATCCCGGAACCCTCCCGGGCATACCAAACTACAGTCGTGTAAGTTTGCGTCACCTATGAATCTACGACATCCGGCGACCGATATCTAGTGTCGCAACAGGCATTCCAACCCAAGATATAGTGATTTTTGGCGGAATCATGCGCCAACGCGACCATCGGTTCCTCGTCTCCCGCGTGTCGCTGCGGGCCGCGGCCGGAGCCGCGACGGCGACGCCTTCGAAGCCTCCCGTCCCCGGACGACAACTCTCCCGACGCAGGTCCTTTTCGCCATCCCGATGTCCTTTCGTCGCGAGAACGTGGGGGGCATGACCTTCTCCAGCGCACACCCCCTTCACGCGGATGGATCGGGCACCGAGGTGGACGCCGAGACGGGTCCGGCGCCCACCGCCGCCGACCCGGCCCGTCTGCCCCGCCTGGCCCGGGACACCACTCCGGAGAATCCCTGGCCCGTCAGCGTCATCAGCCGCAAGTTCCACGACGCCGTCACACGCTGGCCGACCGCCTGGGTGCAGGGCCAGATCGTGGAAATCAACATGCGCCGCTCCACCAGCGGCTACATCACCCTGCGCGACGACGCCGAGGAGGTGTCGCTGCCCGTCATGGGCTTCCGGGACTTCGTCGCCAAGGCCCGCGACTTCCGCCAGGGCGACCGCGTGGTCGTCCACGGCCGCGGGGACATCTGGATGAAGGCGACGCGTCTGAGCTTCCTCGCCGACGACATACGCCGCGTGGGAACCGGCGACCTCAAGGCCATGATCGACGCCCTGCGTCGACGTCTCAAGGGCGAGGGTCTGTTCGACGATGACCGCAAGATCCCCATCCCCGAGTTCCCCCGATGCATCGGGCTTATCTGCGCCCCGCAGGCGCGCGCCGAGGGCGACGTCATCACCAACGTCAACCTGCGCTGGCCGGCCGTGCGTTTCCAGGTCATCCATGCGCACGTCCAGGGCGCCCAGTGCCCGCCGGACGTCATCGCCGCCATCGAAAGGCTGGACGCCGACCCGGACGTGGACGTCATCATCGTGGCCCGCGGCGGCGGCAGCTTCGAGGATCTCATCGGCTTCTCCGACGAGGGGGTCGTGCGGGCGACGGCCGCATGCGTCACGCCCATCATCTCGGCCATCGGACATGAGGACGACTGGACCCTCATCGACCTGGCGGCCGACCTGCGCGCCTCGACGCCGACGGATGCGGCGAAGAAGGTGGTCCCCGACGTGCGCGAGCAGTGGCAGCTGATCGAGGACGCCCTGGGCCAGATCAGACTCCGCACGCGCGCCCGCATCGACACCGAGACCCGACTGGTCGAGGGCTACGCCACCCGCCCCAGCCTCACCCACCCGCAGACGATGCTCGAGCCGCATCAGCGGCTTCTCGACGATGCCCGCCAGCGCATGACCTACGGGCTCACCCGGATCGTCGACGACGCCTCGCTGACGGTGGAGAAGCTGCACGCGTCCCTCAGGGCCCTGAGCCCCCAGGCGACGCTCGACCGCGGATACGCCGTCGTGCAGAACGCTTCCGGCAATGTCCTGGACGATGCGTCGCAGGTCGGCATCGGCGAGACGGTGGAGATCATCCTTCGCAGTGGCGGGCTCGAGGCCACGACCACGTCCGTCCGGCCCGCGCACGGACGTCATGACGGATAACGGCGGCATCCGCCGGCCGCGGGCATG
Organism: uncultured Bifidobacterium sp.; assembly: GCF_963540075.1. GTDB lineage: Bacteria > Actinomycetota > Actinomycetes > Actinomycetales > Bifidobacteriaceae > Bifidobacterium. Next base: position 2,719 of record NZ_CAUTOG010000066.1, on the reverse strand, counting down.
GCGACGGCCGGAGACGGCGTCGCGGCCGGTCCCCCGGCGATCAGCGGGCGCGCAAAGGGACAGTCGAGGAATCAGGCAGCCGGATCTCGTCCGCGAATCTCGCGAACGGATGTGAACGGCAGCCGGAACCCCAATAACCGATAACCAACAACAAGGAGCAGTCATGACGGACTCAACGACCACGGCGGATGGGATGACCCACGAGGATGCGGCCGGCGCCACGGATTCCGCAGCAGGCCAGGCCCAGGACGCAGGCGCGCGGTCGGGACTGACCGAGGCCGAGCGCGCGGAAATCGCCGCGCTCCCCTACGAGCAGGCGCGCGACCGCCTTATCGCCGTCGTGCGCTCGCTGGAGACCGGCGGACTGAATCTCGACCAGTCGATCAGGCAGTGGGAGATCGGGGAGGCTCTTGCCGCGAGGGCGCAGGGACTGCTTGACGACGTGCGCAGGAGGCTCGACGCCGCCGCGGCCCAGCAGCAGTCCACCGCGGACACCGCGGGCACGCAGTCGAACCTGGAGTAGCGACCTCCGAGAGGCTCGCCAGGAAGCGGAGCGACTCCAGAGGACAATCTCCCTCCCCTTGCAATGACTGCAATGACTGCAATGACCATGATGAGATGGCCACGCCGGGAAGACGGATGCCCGTTCCCTGGACTGCGAGTGCGAGCTCGGCGTCGATTCTCCGTTCCGCCGCCTCGCTCTCTTCTTCTCTTCTTTTTCTCCCTGCTCGCCTACTCCTTCTCCGTTCCTCTCTCTATTCAGCGTCGATCTGCAGAGTGGCGAGCAAAGCCCGATGGTCCGAGCCGGTGACCTTCACGGTCTCGACCTGTCCCGCGACGATGCCCTTGTCCATGACGACGTGGTCGATGCCGCAGAAGGCCGGAATCCAGCGCCTGTTCGCTGGCCAGGTGAGTTTGAGCCCCTCGCCGGCCTGCTCGGCCGCATCAGTGAAGCGGTCACCCAGCACATCCCGGAACGGGGTGTGATCCACGGTGGAATTGAAATCCCCCATGAGCACGTAGCGGACACCCGTTTTCGACCGCATACGCGCCACCTCCTCGAGGGACGTTCTCCACTGCGTCCAGTAGCCGGACTTGGGCGAGGTGGTGTGCACCGAGACGAAGCGGATGCTCCGTCCGTTGGCGAATTCGACGGTGCCTCCCGGCATGAACGAGGAGCTGGAGTCCACGTCGTCGTCGGAGGGACTTTTCAGCGGCGTCGCCGACCACAGGCCGTTGCCATAGACGCCGTCCGAGGAGGACACCTTCGAATACGGCAGATAATCGCCGATGCCCGCACTCTCGAGCGCCTCGACGAAGGAGTCCGTCGTCTCCTGCAGCGCCAGGACCTCCACTCGCTGATCCCGGACGAGGTCGACGATCTGCTGGACGTCGGCACGCCCCTTGTACACGTTGAAGGTCATGACGCGGGCGGCGTCGTCATCCGTCTTCGCATCCGCCGAGGCCACGGCCTGCGTCGTCGTGGAGGACAGCGTCGCCGAGGCCTGGAGGAAGGGCCGCTGCCACCAGGCCTGGGCCACGAGGCAGCACAGCGCGAGCAGGGCGACCATCCAACGCCGGGACAGAAGCCCGAGGATGAGACCGGCCAGGGCGGCCAGGGCGAACCAGGGGGTGGCCGAGACGAGGACGGGGACATAGGGAAGGGACTGCAGGTCCGCGGGAAGCTCGCGGGCGACGACCGAGACGACGGCCAGCAGCGTGGCCAGTCCCGCCAACGCCCCGAGAAGGCGATGGCGACGGGGCTCCCCTCCCACACGGGAGTATTCCAGACCGCGGGAGGGACCCGGGTCTCCGGCCGATGCCGCGGAACGCCTCCGCGAGCGCGCCTCTCCGGTTTCATCCGTCGCGGCCCGCCGAAGGAGCTCATGGCGGGCGGAGCCGATCGCTGCCGATTCGCCGTGGGTCGTCCTCACTTGCGACGACGACCTCGATGACGAGCTGCGCGACGAACGACCCATGGGCGACCACCTTCCTGGGGAATGCCGCCCACCGTAGCGCGCATACGACGACGTGCGGGAACCGGAGGGCGAACCCACCCGATTCCCGCACGGGACGAGGCTCAGGGCACTCGAGAACCCCTGCACGGGAAGCGTCAGAATACCCAGCCGTGCATCGGGGATTCCAAGACCCCCACACGATCATCAAAGGAAGATTCGAGGCTTCAGATGACACGAGCCACATACCATCGAAAGTCCATGATCCGCGAAAAGGACGGGATGCGCGCAGCTCGAATACGGGAGTGCTCGTCTTACGAAAGGCCGTCGCGGAAAAGCAACAGGCCCCTTCATGGCACGACGACTCCCCTGCGGGGACGCGTGTACAATGGTCATCCGTTGCCCGGGTAGCTCAGGGGATAGAGCACCGCTCTCCTAAAGCGGGTGTCGTGCGTTCGAATCGCATTCCGGGCACTTCCCCCATTCCCCGGCACCCGGTTACCCCAGCTTTCCCGGCACCCGATGATCTCCGCATCTCAGCGCAGCCATCGGGTGGGCATTGAATGGCCTTCGCTGGGCACTCTGACTGCATCCTGGGCGGCCCTCCCCCGATCCTCGACTCCAGACCCCTGGAATGCCAACGAAATCTTGGCAGAACAGGCGCTCAGCCAAAGGCAATCTGCCCAAGAGACGACACGAATGCCACCCACCATGATCCGACTCGCGCCGTGACCCGACCCGAACCTTGACTCGACTCGAACCTT
>NZ_CAUTOG010000065.1:0-5565 GCF_963540075.1 uncultured Bifidobacterium sp. | reverse complement strand
GGACGAGCCGGAGGTGGCGGATGGGGATGACGTTTCGGATCCTGCGCAGGGACCTGCTGCGGATAGCCCGCACCCCCACCGTCTGGATCGTCATCGTCGGTCTCGTCTTCCTGTCGCCGCTGTACGCCTGGTTCAACATCATCGGATTCTGGAATCCGTACGGGAACACCGGCTCCATCCGCGTCGCCGTCGTCAACGAGGACGTCGGTGCGTCGGAATCGACCCTGGGGGCCATCCACCTCGGGCGCGACGTCGTGAACGACCTCAAGGCCAACGACGACCTGGGATGGACCTTCATGACCAGGTCCAAGGCCATGGCCCAGGTGCGCTCCGGGACAAGCTACGCGGCCATCATCATCCCCCGGGACTTCAGCAGAAGCATCGCCGGCATCGTCACGGGCGGATCACAGCGGCCGTCCCTGAAGTACTACGTCAACGAGAAGGCCAACGGCATCGCGGCGCGCATCACCGACACGGGCGCCTCCACCGTGGACCGCCAGGTCAACAGCGCCTTCGTCGCCGCGGTGAGCGCGGTCGCCGCCAAGGCCGTGAACAGCTCCGTCGACTCGCTGTCCTCCGGCGTCCATTCGACGAGCGGCACCGTCGTCGCCGACATCCGCAGCGTGCAGAAGAACATCGCCACGCTGGAATCCGTCATCGACGACCTCGACGGCGTGCTCGCGGACGTCCCGGTCCAGACCACCCGCGCCCGCCAGACCATCGCCACCGTCCAGGCGGCAGGGACCGAGGCCGCCTCCAGCCTCGACTCCACCGCGACCCTCATCTCCACCACCCAGACCTCCCTGGCGTCCGGAACGGCTTCCGCCTCGACCTCGCTGGACACGGCCTCCTCGCTCCTGTCCCAGACCTCCTCGCGCAGCAGTCTGAGCATCACAGCCCTCGCCGCGCAGCTCACGAGCGCGAACGGGACCGTGGAATCCGTCATCGACAAGGCCCAGCAGGTGAACGACACCACCGGCGACGTCATCGACGCGCTCAAAGGTCTCGATCTGTCCGGGACGACGGCGATCACCGACAAGCTCAGCCAGCGGAACACGGCGCTGTCGACCATCATCTCCGATCTGGGCACGCTGAACTCAAGCATGGGCTCCACCATCACCAGCACCGCGGCAAGCTCGGACGCCGTGACGAAGGCCACCCAATCAAGCCTGACGGCGGCCGACAAGGCGCGATCCACGCTGTCGACGGGAGCCATCCCGAAGCTCAACTCCGGCCTGTCCACCCTGTCGCGGACCGCCTCCACCGTCAGCGGGCAGCTCACCGGCCAGTCCTCCCTGCTCTCCCAGACCGGTCTGATACTCGACCAGCTCGACTCCACCGCCTCCTCCACTCGCACGGCGCTGGCCTCGACGAGAACGGGGCTGACGAAGGCGGACTCCACCCTGGACACCCTGGCCATCGACCTGACCGCCCTGGGCAACTCGACCGCGCTCAAGGACATGCTCGGCAGCGACGGCAAGCTTGACGTGTCGAAGATCGCCACCTTCATGCTGTCACCCACCGTTCTGTCGACCAGGGCCCTGTACCCCGTCAGCACCTACGGATCAGGCATGAGCCCGCTGTTCACCAACATCTCCCTGTGGGTGGGCGCCTTCGTGCTTATGGTCATCGTCAGGCTCGAAACCGACGATGACGACCTTGACGGCGAGCCCACGCCGGGCCAGCGCTACTGGGGACGCTGGCTCTTCCTCGCCATCATCGCCGTCGGCCAGGCCCTGGCCACGACCATCGGCGACCTCGTCATCGGGGTGGAGACGGCGAGCCCGGGCATGTTCGTCCTCACGGGAGTCATCACCTCGCTGGTGTACCTGAGCATCACGTACGCGCTGTCCACCACCTTCATGCACGTGGGCAAGGGGCTGTGCGTCGCCCTCATCATGCTCCAGATCCCCGGCGCCTCGGGAATCTACCCCATCGAGATGATGCCGCGGTTCTTCCGCGTCCTCTATCCCTTCTTCCCGTTCACCTACTCGATCTCCGCCCTCAGGGAGACGATCGGCGGCTTCTACGGACTGCACTGGCTCGAGGACATCGCCAGGCTTCTCGTCTTCGCCGTCCTGGCCTTCCTGCTCGGACTGGTCGTCCGCCCGCATCTGGCAAGCGTCAACAGACTCTTCGCCCGCGAGATTCGCGAAGGCGACATGATCATCGGCGAACCCGTCCAGCTGCCGGGCGGGGAGTATCGGCTCTCCCAGGTCATTCAGGCCCTGTCCGACAGGACAGAGTACCGCCAGGCCATCGAGGAGCGCGCCGCCGCGTTCGCCCGACGCTATCCGCGTCTCAGGCGCGGGGCACTCATCACCGGAATCATCGTCCCGGCCGTCCTCGCCGTCGTGTTCTCCCTGACGACCGGCACCAAGCTGCTCTCACTGGCGGCGTGGTTCGTCTGGATCCTGCTCATCATCGGCTTCCTCATGGCCATCGAGCTCATGCGCGACAGCATCGACCGGCAGGTGCGGCTGGGGACCCTCGACGACGAGGCCATACGACGCGCCATGTCCGAATCGAGCGGGGCCCGCCGCTGGATGCGGCTGACGAGGGCGCGGGCCGCCGCACGTCACGCGGATGCAGAGAACCACGCAACGGCTCGATCCGACGATCAGCCCGTGGACGGCACGGCCTCCGACACGGCCGCAGGATCTGAGAACCCCGGACCCTCCACCAGAAACGCCCAGGACACGCAGAACACGCAGGAACAGGAAGGAGACGCCCGATGAGAACCATCGCACGGATCTTCGCCGACGACATGCGCCGCATCACCGGCACCATCGTCTCCGTCATCATCGTCATCGGCCTCGTCGTCATCCCAGGGCTGTTCACCTGGTTCAACGTCGCGGCGAGCTGGGACCCGTTCTCCAACACCGGCAACCTCAAGTTCGCCGTCGCCAACACCGACGAGGGCTACAAAAGCGACCTCATCCCCGTGCGCATCACCATGGGGGACCAGGTGGTCGACGACCTGCGCGCCAACAGCCAGCTCGACTGGACCTTCACCAGCAAGGCCGACGCCATCGAGGGGACGAAGTCCGGCAAGTACTACGCCGCGGTCATCATCCCCAGGAACTTCAGCAGGCATATGATGACCTTCCTGTCCGACGACGCGACGAACGCCCAGCTGACCTACTACACGAACGAGAAGCTCAACGCCCTCGCCCCCAAGGTCACCGGGCAGGGGGCGGACGAGATCGCCGCCCAGATCAACGAGACCCTGGCGAAGACCCTCGCCTCCACGGCGCTGAGCGTCGCCTCCGACCTGTCGACCCAGCTGAGCAAGCCCCAGGCGAAGCAGTGGCTGACGTCCTTCGCCTCGAACGTCTCCGACGTCGCCGGGCAGCTCACCGACGCCTCCTCCAACGTCGCCTCCTATGCGAGCGTGGTGTCCGGATCCATGTCCCTCATCTCCTCCTCGCGCGCACTGCTCGCGCAGACCACCTCGGACGCCGCGACGGCGAAGAAGGACATCTCGTCCACCGTCTCGGGGGTGACCGATGTGGCCTCCGCCGTCAAGGCCAGCGTGTCCGCGCTGTCCACGGCGCTGGACGGCAGCGCCACCAGCATCTCCTCCGTGGCAAGCGCCGTGGACGACACCTATTCCAAGGCCTCAAGCACCGCCTCGGCGAGTTCGGCGAGCCTGAGATCCCAGGCGAGCCTCGTCAACGACCAGATCTCCGACTACACGTCCATCCGGGATGACGTGAAGGCCCTGGCGGACCAGACCGCCAGCGGTTCGGCGGCGGCCACGACGCTGAACCGTGCGGCCACCAGGCTCACGACGGTCATCACCAGGCTCACGGCGGTGCGCGACGCACTCACCTCCGCCGCCACGAACATCGACTCCACCGCCTCCGACGTCTCCACGACCCACACGCAGGTCTCCTCGCTGGCCAGTCAGGCCTCCACGGCGATATCCGCGGCCCGGAAAAGCCTCACGGGCTCACTCCCCGCGCAGGTCTCCGACATCGCCGATGGCATCGACAGGGCGACCTCGACCCTATCCTCCGGCACGGGCCAGCTCGATGCGGCGCTGGACACGCTGGACGATGACGCCGGGACCGCCGCCACCGACATCACCAAGGTCCATACCGTCCTGACCTCCACGGCGACGCTGCTCAGCCGCACGGCGACCACCATCTCCGACTTCGTCACCCGGCTCGACAAGGCGCTGGACGGCAACGACATGGCCACCGTGCGCAAGATCCTCGGGAACGACCCGGAGACCCTGGCCGCCACCCTGGCCGCTCCCGTGACCCTGACGCGCACCGCCCTGTACCCGGTCGCCAACTTCGGCAGCTCGATGACACCGCTGTACACCTTCCTGCCCCTGTGGGTGGGGGCGCTGCTTATGGCCGTGACCCTGAAGACGACGATCTCGCGCCGTCGCCGCGTCGCTCTCGGCGACCCGAAGCCCTGGCAGATGTTCCTCGGCCATTTCGGCGTCTTCGCCGTCATCGCCCTGCTTCAGAGCACCTTCGACTGCGGGGGCAGCCTGCTGTTCCTGCGCGTCCAGGCCGTGCACCCCCTGCTGTTCATGCTCACGGGCTGGGTGAGCTCCCTCGTCTACGCGTTCTTCATCTACACGCTGGTGGCGAGCTTCGACAACGTCGGCAAGGCCATCGGCGTGATCTTCCTCGTCGTGCAGATATCCGGGTCGGGCGCCGCCTACCCTCTGTCGGTGCTTCCGGACTTCATCAGCGTCATCAGCCCGTATCTGCCGGTCACTCATTCCGTGACGGCTCTTCGCGCAGCCATCGCCGGCATCTATGCCAACGACTACTGGATCGCCTTGGGCAGGCTGCTGCTCTTCATTCCGCCGATGCTGCTCCTCGGTCTTCTGCTGCGCCGACCCCTGGCACGGGTCAACCGGGCGTACGTCAGGGCCGCGGAAGGCACCCGACTGCTGTAGGGGGAACGAACATGGAGACGATGCATTCGCAGGACGCTCCGACGCGAACCGTGATGCGCCGGCGGCGCCGAACGACGGGCGAGGGATCCGCGGTGGCGACGGGGGATGCCGGCGCACGGCCGCAGGGCGTCAGCACCCCGGGGGCTCCGGTGCCAGACCGACCCATCAGCACGGCGGAGAAGACGGGAGAAACGGGCGAGGGCAGCCCTCATGGCTCCCGCGAGCGGACGAGGGAGCTCACCGACCGCAAAATCGTTCAGGCGGCTCTGGAGATAGCCGTCTCCCAAGGCGTCAGCGCGGTGACGATCGAGGAGGTGGCACGCCGCAGCGGCGTCGCCAAGACGACGATCTACCGCCGCTACCGCAACACCGCCGACATGCTCTCCCGGCTGCGGACGCTCACCATCGTCGGCTCCTCTGAGCTTGCCGGACTCGAGCCGTCACGAGGCAATCTGCTGCTGCTGCTGCAGCGCGTCATGGAACGCTTCACCACCGACGTCGGCATCCGCGCCGTAGGCGTCGTTCTGGCCTCGGACAACGCCTTCTTCCATGGCATCATCGGCCAGGTCATCATCCCCGAGCAGAGACGCTTCTCCGAGTTCCTGCGACGCGGGGAGCTCGCCGGAGTGTTCCGCCACGGG
>NZ_CAUTOG010000064.1:0-5597 GCF_963540075.1 uncultured Bifidobacterium sp. | reverse complement strand
AACACCGCCGCCTACGTCTGCACGCAGGCCGGCGCCTGGCCCCCCTATCCCGACCGCATCCCCGACTACCTCGCTGCGGCAGGCGGGGCGGTCTGAGGACTGGGCCATGCGGGCCGGATTATCCCGGCCCGCATGGAATCCCCTTGCCGATGAATGCCAGCCGTCGCAGGGAGCCCAGGGGATTTGGCCGAAGGCGACGAGATGAGGCGCTCCATGCGGGCCTGTGATGGCCCGTGTGGGGCGTTCCCGTATCCCGCATGGTTTCACATGCCATGCCGTTTTTTCAGCGACTCCGGCAATGTGCCCGGAGGCCTGGGAACCATTGAAGTACCCCCTGAGAGAGTCGAACTCTCGCTGTCAGATTGAAAGTCTGGTGTCCTAACCGTTAGACGAAGGGGGCGACACAAACAGTTCATCGTAACGGCGTCTTCGTCACCCTGCAACGAGCGGCGTGTTGGCGATACCCGGCGTAGGAATCCCCCTCTCGTCAGCTTCGCGACGGACGGCCTTCACGCCATCGTCGCCGACGGCCGGTTGCGCCGAGACTCATGACGGACTGAGAATATGACCGGGCAGACCTCAGACGGCACTAAACCGCACGATAGGCGAAATCGTGAATCGTCCGACCAGCCTCCAGCCCCTTGCGTTCGAAGTTGGTGAGAACGCGACCAGCGAAACGCGACGACTCCGTGAAATCGGCGTGGGGAAGCATCTCCGCCTCGTCCGCAGTGCCTTTGCCGACGTGTTCCGTGGGCAGACTCACCGTTCGACCTCCAAGATTCTCGAAGCCGGCTCGGCCATCCATGACCTGGTGGACGTGCAGGGCGTAGTCGTCGATGTCGGTGGCCAGACGCCACATCCCGCCGGTCCCGAGGGCGCGTCTCACGTCTCCTGCGAGCGCCGGCTGCACCAGACGCCGTTTGTGATGGCGCATCTTCGGCCAGGGGTCGGGGAAGAAGGTCCAGACCTCCCGAACCACGCCCGCATCGGCCACCGCGAACAGCTCGGGGGCGTTGACCTGCGCGACGCGAAGGTTGTCGAGGCCGTCGCGGCCGGCGAGCAGGAGGGTATGGGCCACGCCCGGGTCGTACACCTCAAGGGCCAGAAAGCCGATATCAGGGTGGCTCCCCGCAGCCGCCGCGATGTTCTCGCCCTGCCCGGTGCCAATCTCGACCACAAGTGGGACCCCGACGCCCCAGACGCGGTCAACGAAGGCACGGTCCAGGCGTATCCCGCGGCGCACATCCAGGGCGCCCGGGTGCGAGGACAGGTCCAGCAGAAAGCGGTCCGAGTACCTGTCCCAGGCACGGCGCAGCCTCTCGTCGAGACGTCCTGACCGGCGGACGAAGGACAGAACGGGCCGACGCCGAGCAGAGGACGGGTCGTCATCGTGGATTGTCACGGAGCCCCACTCTATCCGACGGGGAGCATCCGCCCGTTCGACCCCGCGACGATGACAGAACCCCCCTGCAGCGTCGGCGGACCGCGACGGCCCCCCTCCCCTCACCGCCCCCACTCGTTCGCCACATGCATGCATCCGATGCCGTGATTCCCCAGGGACCCAACCATCCGTGGCGATATACTCGGGGAGGTTCCGCCCCAGACCAGGGCGGCGAACCGACGAATGGCGGCGGAGGGGAATGCCGGCGCCGCGAAGCAAGCCGATTATGGCGGAGAGGCCGATTATGACGGTTCTTGTCACTGGGGGGTGCGGATACATCGGCGCCCATGTCGTCCACGCGCTGCACGAGGCCGGCGAGAGGGTCGTCGTCGTCGATGACCTGAGCTACGGGCGTCCCGAGCGCATCGGCGACGCCCGTCTGTACGGGATGGACATCGCCGCGCCCGGCGCCGGGGAACGTCTCGGCGAGATCATGACCGATGAGAAGGTCGACGCGGTCATCCACTTCGCGGCTCGCAAGCAGGTCGGCGAATCCGTGGCGAAGCCGCTGTGGTACTACCAGCAGAACATCAACGGCATGCTCAACGTGCTCACCGGCATGACGCTCTCGCAGGCACGCCGGCTCGTCTTCTCCTCCTCGGCGGCGACCTATGGCGTCCCTCCGGTCGACGTCGTCCCCGAGGACGTCGTGCCGATGACCCCCATCAACCCGTACGGGCAGACGAAGCTCTTCGGCGAGTGGATGGCCCGCGCGTGCGAGAAGCCCTTCGGCATCCGCTTCTGCGCGCTGCGCTACTTCAACGTGGCCGGCTGCGGTCCCGTCGAGCTCGAGGACCCCGCGATCCTCAACCTCATCCCCATGCTGTTCGACAAGCTGCGCGAAGGCAGGGCACCACTTATCTTCGGCGACGACTACCCCACCCCCGACGGCACCTGCGTGCGCGACTACATCCACGTCTCCGACCTGGCAGACGCCCATCTGGCGGCGCTGCGCTATCTCGACCGCGACGAGAGGAAGTACGACGCCTTCAACGTCGGCACCGGCGAGGGGACGTCCGTCCGTCAGATCGTCGACGAGGTCAAAAGGGTGACCGGTCTGCCCTTCCAGGAGAAGGTCACGGAGCGCCGCGCCGGCGACCCGCCGCATCTCATCGGCTCCCCCAGGCGCATCAACGAGGAGATGGGCTGGCACGCCCGCTATGGCGTGAAGGACATCGTCGAATCCGCCTGGGCGGCCTGGCAGGCCAACCCGTCGCACCACATCGACGTGGAGCACTGGACGCAGACGAACTGATGCGTCTGCGGAGCGTCGGCCCGTTCGGCAAGCGACTCCGCCGACGCGGCCACGAGCCGCCCCCCCCCTCACCAGCCGGGCGTGGGCACAGGCGGCAGGGACCACACGCCGAAGGCCGGAGCGTCGGACGTCCACGACCACCCGTCGTCTCCAGGACGCAGCTCTCCGCCACCATACAGTCGCCGCGGCTCGCCCTCGCCGACGAAGACGGCATCGATCGGCAGCGAGACCCCACCCGACCGCGCGGCGACGACGAGCAGACGCTCGTCGTGCGTCTCCCGCAGGAAGGCCACGGCATCGTCCGAGACGGCCACCCAGCGCATGCCGCCGGAGGTGAGCGCGGGATGGTCGCGTCTGAGCCCCAGAAGGTCCCGATAGCGTGCCATGGCACGGGGATGGCTCCCCACGGGGGCGCTCCAGTCCATGCAGACGCGCGCCCCCTCGCCGGTGACGCCCTCGGCGTCCCGCTCGTCCCCCGCGAACACCATGGGGACCCCCGGATACGTGGCCAGGATGCCCACGGCGACGTCGAGCAGACGGTCGTCGCCGATGATGGTGCGCACGCGCGCCGTGTCATGGCTTCCGAGGATGTTCCACTGGGCCATGGCGACCTTCCATGGCACCCGCGCCACCGCCTCCTGAAGGGAGGCCGCCATGGAAAGGCCGGAGCGTCTGCGGAAGGGCATGTCCGCCTCCATGTAGTCGATGTCGGAGTCTGGATCGCACAGCCATGTCCACACCGGACGCGAGAAGCCGCCGTAGTTCATCGAAGCCTGCCATCCGTCCCCCTGCAGATCGCCGACGGGGTCCTGGTGCATGTACTCGGCGACGAGCGCGCCCTTGCCGTCCGTCGCATCGTCCACGGTGGATCGCATCGCCATGGCCACGCGATGGTTGGCGTCGATGTCGACGTAGCGTCCCACCTGGTTCGCCACGTCGATGCGCCACCCGTCGAGTCCGTCCGGGCCCAGCCAACGGGCGGCGATGGAACCGGGACCACGCACGAGACGGTCGAGCAGGGCGTCGGACCTCCAGTCCAGCTTCGGCAGGGATCTGACTCCACGCCAGCTCACGTAGTCGTCCGGCCATCGCCTCCACATATAGAAGCCGTGCTCGGGGGAATCCGAATCCCCGAGCGCCCGACGGAACCAGTCATGGCCGATTCCGGTGTGGTTGAGCGTGAGATCGCCCATCAGCCGCATCCCCCGTTCATGGCAGGCCCTGGCCAGCGAGACAAGCGCCTCATCCCCGCCAAGCAGAGGATCGACGTGCTCGAAGGTGGAGGCGTCGTAGCGGTGCACGGAGCCGGCGGTGAAGAACGGCGTGAGATACACCACCGAAAAGCCGCAGTCACGGATGTGGTCGAGATGGTCCTCGACGCCCTTCAGATCGCCCCCGTACCACTGACGCCCCGAATCGACGCCACGCGCCAGCGGAGGCGTCCCCCAGGGTGTGGGAATCGCCCATGCCGGTGCCCGCCGCTCCCCGGCCACGGCGGATCTGGCGAAGCGATCGGGAAAGATCTGGTAGACGGCTCCCGCGCTCTCCCACTGCGGGGCGCCGGGGAACACCGTGGCCCGGAAGTCCATGGAATCGCCCGTTTCCCGGTCCACGACCCCCGCCGCGGTCAGCCAGTCGAAGCTCCCATCCTGCCTGAGCAGCATGAAGCGATAGAGGGTCAGCGGGTTGGCCATGCGAAGGTCGGCCTCATACCAGTTCTCCCATCGGGTCGACAGGATGCGCCGGGCCGGGACGATGCGGGATTCGGCGTCCTCGGTGGACCGCAGGCGAACGCCCACGTATTCCGAGGACCGAGGCACCCTCACCCGCACACGGACGTCCTGCCCCAGACGCGGGACGGGATCGGACACGTACATTCGCGAACCGTCATGATGAGGTGCCGCCACCGATGCCATTGAATCATCCTTCCACCGAAATTTCCCCGCCATGCTACCAGCACCGATGCATCTAGGATGGAGCCATGAGCGATAATTCCGATCCATCCGACCTCTCATCCGGACGGTCCGCGGACGCGGCGGGAGACGACCCCTCCCCTGTCAGCCCGACCACGGAGCCCGCCGATCCGGGGGTGGCGGCTTTGCACGACGCACAGACGCCCTTCGCGCGACCACCCTTCCGGACCAGCGGGCCGGGGAACGCCCCATCGACCGCTCCGGGGTCCGGAACGTCTCAGGGATCAGCATCCGCATCCGGATACCCGCATCCACCGGTCGAAGGCTCGGGTCAGGCCTCGGTAAGGTCCGGTTCCGGACCACGGCCCGCCGGGTTCGGCGCCTCCTATCCCGGAGCGCCATATGTCCAGCAGGGCGGACCCGTCCCACAGCAGCCCTGGCAGAGTCCGGGATACCCCCCGAACCACGGCCCCGGCCCCTTCCCGCAGCAGCCTGTCTGGATGGCCCCACCCGCCTATGCGCGCTGGAACGGCATATGCATCGCCGGATTCGTCCTGTCCTTCATCATCGCCCCCCTCGGGCTGGTGCTCTCCATCATCGCTCTGGTGCAGATCCACCGGACCGGGGAGAAAAGCCGTGGCATGGCCATCGCGGGAATCGCCGTCAGCATCGTGCACATGGTTCTCGTCGTCCTCCTCATCCTCAGATTCATCTGGGCGCTCGGCACCTACACCTCGGGGGACTTCTCCTCCTGCGCGGGAACGGACTGCACCCCGAGCTGGCTCGACACGGACTACGGCCAGACCGACGAATACGCAGTTCAGAGGGGGCCATTGGTCGCATCCGCGCAGAACGCAGTCGCCGTGTCCGCCTTGGAGCCGACAACACTCTGACACGCCGAATTTTGCACCGCTCCGACCTTTGGGTAGTATGACCCCTTGGCTGCTTTCGCGGCGGCCACGGCCCTGTAGCTCAGTTGGTTAGAGCG
>NZ_CAUTOG010000063.1:0-5680 GCF_963540075.1 uncultured Bifidobacterium sp. | reverse complement strand
GGGCCGAGGGCCCCGGGGCCGGACAGACCGGTGATGCCGTTCACCGCGGGCACCGCGCCCGTGGCCACGACAAGCCGGTCGTAGCCCATCGCCTCGCGATTCCCGTCGGATCCGGCCACGGTGACGGCATGGGCCGCGACATCGATGGCGGTGGCGCGCACGCCCAGACGCAAGGAGAGGCCCGCCGCCTCCAGATCCGTCCGGGTGCGATGGGCCAGGTCGTGCCAGTCCGACACGTCGCCTGCGATGTGGTAGGGAATCCCGCAGATCGAATAGTTCGGATAGCGGTCGGCGACCACGAGCGTGACATGCGCCCGCGGGTCGAGCCGACGGGCCCGCAGGCCTGCCATGATGGCGGCATCCGAGCCGCCTATGATAAGCAGTCGCATGGGTTGGTCTCCTCTGAGGTCGTGGTATGCGGATCCGTAATCTGCCGGTCCATAATCTGCCGGTCCGCATCCCATCCCCGCCGTGTTTTTCGGCGTATGACCGACGTGTGGTCTCTAGTCGCTCTAGTCGTCCCTGCCCGGCCCCGGACAGCCGGTGGCGTCCACGCACCGCGGAAACAGACGCGGTCGCAGCCAGAGGGCCACATAGACGAGTCCCAGAAGGGCGGGGACCTCGATGAGAGGGCCCACCGTTCCGGCCAGCGCCTGGCCGGAGACGACGCCGAAGGTGCCCACGCATACGGCTATGGCGAGTTCGAAGTTGTTGCCGGCCCCCGTGAACGCCAGGGTCGCGGTCCGCTCATAGCCCAGATGCAGGGCGTGGCCGAGGGCGAACCCGACAGTGAACATGATGGCGAAGTAGATGACCAGCGGCGCCGCGATGCGCACGACCTCCCACGGTTCGCGGGAGATGCGCTCCCCCTGCATGGCGAAGAGCACGACCACCGCGAACAGCAGACCCCAGGTGGCCAGCGGACTGATTCGGGGCAGGAATCTGCGCTCATACCATTCACGTCCTCTGAGGCGTTCTCCGAGCCTGCGACTGGCCCATCCGGCCAGCAACGGCACACCGAGGAAGACGAGCACCGATTCGGCGATCGCGCGGAACGAGAACCCGGCCGGCACCGTCGACAGGCCAAGCCAGCCGGGCAGAACATCGAGATAGAACCAGCCGAGGCCGGCGAAGGCGAGAATCTGGAAGATCGCATTCAGCGCGACGAGAACCGCTGCGGCCTCGCGGTCCCCGCACGCCAGATCGTTCCAGATGAGCACCATGGCGATGCAGCGCGCCAGCCCGACGATGATGACGCCGGTGCGGTAGTCGGGAAGGTCGGGCAGCAGCAGCCACGCCAGCGTGAACATGAGGGCGGGTCCGACGACCCAGTTGAGGAGCAGGGAGGCGCCCAGGAGACGCCGGTCGCGGGCCACCCGTTCGAGCCTGTCGTAGCGGACCCTGGCCAGGGGCGGGTACATCATCAGCAGAAGTCCCAGGGCGATCGGCAGACTCGTGGAGCCCAGTTTCACGGAGTCGATGAACGTCGCCAGCCCCGGCCACAGACGCCCGGCCACGACGCCGACGGCCATGGACGCCAGAATCCAGATCGGCAACCACCTATCGGCCCGGCCAAGACGTGCGGGAACCTGCGACCGCACGACGGGCGTGCGACTCGCCTTCTGCCCCCGTGAAGACATCCGTTCGTTCGCGGGCATCACGCACCCCTCACATAGACGACCATCTATCGAAACTATCGTGACGCAACACATAGACGTTCGTCGATGAATTAGGGAGTCGGTGCGAGACTGGAGGACATGACCATCACGCCTACGCCTCCGGAACACCAGGGCCAGGACGTCTGCCTCGCCTGTGCGTGCGAGGCGACGCCCCGCCCGAACGATGACCGCGGCCTCGAGCGGGAGCTCAAGGCCCTCGCCGACCCCGCCCGTCTGCGGCTTCTGCGAATCATCGCCGCGCATCCCGGAGGGAGAGCCTGCATCTGCCAGCTCACCGAGCCCCTCGGCCTCACCCAGCCCACCATCTCGCACCATATGAGGCTTCTCGCGGAGTCCGGCTTCGTCACGCGAGAGCGGCGGGGGAAGTGGGTCTACTACACGATAATGCCGGAGGCGCTTGCCGATCTTGCTCGCCGTCTCACCGATCTGGCCGCCTCCGGGACCGAGAGCCACGTGTCCGTCTGCGCGTCATCGGGAGCAGCCGGATAACCATCGAGGGAAAGGCCTGACCGGAGGGCATGGACATGGTTGAGCGCGGGCTTCGCGAACAGACGGGTGGCCGAGGCCGAAACTGACCAGACGCGACGGACCGGACGAAGCGGGAGGGCCTCACTGGTCCGTTCGCGCGGCGAGCAGAAGGGCGGTGTCACGGAGGCGCGCGCAATCGGCGTTACTCGTCGGGGTGCGTGCCGATCAGGCCGACGACGAGAGCGATGACCCCCGCAATAAGACCGCATATGCCGGCGGGAACCTGGGTGAAGAACGACAAAGCCAGACTCACCGCCCCGAAGGCCAGACCGATAGCCCCGATGATGATGGTAAATTTACCCATCCTCACCACCCCCTCGCCGTTGTGGTTATAGATATCACGCACAATACCAGAACCCCGAACCCAACGCTCCAATACCTCCGGAGTACGCGATATAAAGCCGATTCCACTCTCATCTCCCCAGCTATGAGCTTTCTCACATTCGTCCGCATTCCTCCGGTTTTCACGGAAAGATATTTCGAAACGAACAGGATTCGTGTTATCTTTCGCCTGCAGAGGGAAGAATCCGGACGCCAGTCTCGGGCCGCACCGCCAGCGTGGCGAGGGAACGCAGAATCCCTGTGCAGAGAGGGATACATGAGCATCCAGGCCGATAACCGCTGGACACGAGCGATCATCCCCGCGCTTCTCATCCACGTCTCCATCGGAACCGTCTACTGCTGGAGCGTGTTCAAGCAGCTGATCGCCGACCGTCTGGGAGCGCCCGCCGGAACGGTCGAATGGGGCTTCTCCCTCGCGATCTTCTTCCTCGGGATGTCCGCGGCGTTTCTCGGCCCCATGGTCGAGCGCGACATCAGGAAGTCGGCCCTGATCTCCATGGTGTGCTTCGTCGTCGGCTTCGCCGGAACCGGAGCGAGCATCGCCGCCGGATGGCTTCCGGGCGTGTTCGTCTTCTACGGCGCGATCATGGGCGTGGGCCTCGGCGTCGGTTATCTCACCCCGGTGAAGAACCTCATGCTGTGGTTCAAGGACAACAAGGGCCTCGCCACCGGAATCGCCGTGGCCGGCTTCGGGCTCGCCAAGGCCATCGCCAGCCCGGTCATGGAATGGCTTATCGGCTCCATCGGTCTGGTCAACATGTTCTACGTGCTCTCCGCCGTGTACGCGCTGTTCATGTTCCTCGGCTTCCTGCTCATCAAACGTCCGGCCGGCTACGTCTACTCCCCCGACGAGCGGGTCAGCCGCTTCGCCGTCATGAGGAAACCCGTGTTCTGGGGCATCTGGCTGGCCTTCTACATCAACATCACCTGCGGCCTCGCCCTCATCTCGCAGGAGAAGGACATCCTGCACGACGTGCTGCGGCAGCTTCCCCGATTCAGCGGACTGAGCGACTCGGCCTTCGCCCTCGCCATCGCGGGTACCGTGGGCGCCGTGCTGGCCATGGACGCCGTGTTCAACACCATCGGCCGCCTCGGCTTCTCGACGCTTTCCGACCACTTCCGTCGGCGCGAGACCGCCTACGTCATCATCTTCGTCATGTCCATCGCCGTGTGCGTGCTCGAGATCGCCGCCAAGGGCATCGACGACGCCATCGTCTGGGTGGTTCTCGCCATGCTCTTCCTCGTCAACGCCGGCTATGGCGGCGGCTTCTCGACGCTGCCCGTGCTGCTCGACGAGCATTTCGGCATCAAGGCGGTCTCCACGACGCACGGGCTGACCCTGAGCGCCTGGGCGTTCGCCGGCCTCTCGGGCAACCAGCTGGCGTCCTTCATCGTGACGCACACCTCCGATCAGGCGCACCGATACGCGGCGCTCATCCCCGTTCTGGCCGTGCTGTACGCGGTCGCCCTCGTGAGCATCCTGCTCGTCAACCGCGTTCGCGGGGACCGGCCCGCCGAGGGCTGATGCGCTCCGGGATTCCCTGGTCCTTCGCGGGCATCCCCATGCCGGGCACGCGCGGGCGCATCGTGAAGGACTCCATCCGCGATTATTTCCTCCACGGCGAGCCGCCCACGCCCTCCATAACTTTTCCCGCATAGCATTTCCGTATCGGCATCCCGCATGCCGCCGTCCCGTAAGGAGCACAACAGCAATGACCGACCAGACCACGACCCAGAGCATCGACCAGGCAGCGACCACCGAAGGGCATGCGCTCGTGCAGCGCCAGGACGACCCCTTCAACTCCCCCATCTCGCGGACCGACCCCGAGATCGCCGAGCTGCTCACCGACGAGCTGCACCGCCAGCAGCGCGGCCTGGAGATGATCGCCTCCGAGAACTTCGTCCCTCGGGCGGTACTTCAGGCCCAGGGCTCGGTTCTCACCAACAAGTACGCGGAAGGATATCCGGGACGCCGCTACTACGGCGGCTGCGAGGTCGTCGACCAGATCGAGACGCTCGCCCGCGAGCGGGCGAAGAAGCTGTTCGGCGCCGAATTCGCCAACGTCCAGCCGCATTCCGGCGCCCAGGCGAACGCCGCCGTCTATCAGGCTCTGGTCAAGCCCGGCGACACGATCCTCGGCCTTGCGCTCGACCAGGGCGGCCATCTCTCCCACGGCATGAGAATCAATTTCTCCGGCCGCTTCTACAAGGCCGAATCCTATGGCGTGAACCCGAAGACCTTTCGGATCGATCCGGAGATCATCCGCCAGCGCGCCCTCGAAACGCATCCGGCCCTGATCATCGGCGGATGGAGCGCCTACCCCCGCATCGAGGACTTCGCGGCGATGAGGCAGATCGCCGACGAGGTGGGCGCCCGCTTCTGGGTCGACATGGCTCATTTCGCCGGTCTCGTGGCGGCTGGACTGCATCCCAGCCCGGTCCCCTACGCCGATGTCGTGTCCTCCACCGCGCACAAGACGCTTGGCGGCCCGCGCTCCGGATTCATCCTCGCGAAGGAGGAGTTCGGGCGCAAGATCAACTCCGCCGTCTTCCCGGGCGAGCAGGGAGGCCCCCTTATGCACGTCGTGGCCGCCAAGGCCGTGGCCTTCAAGATCGCCGGCACGTCCGCATTCCGTGACCGGATGCAACGCACGCTGGACGGCGCGAAGATCCTCGCGGAACGTCTTCAGGCCGCCGACGTGGCAGCCAACGGCATCACCGTGCTTACGGGAGGCACGGACGTCCATCTGGTGATGGTCGATCTGCGCGACAGCGAGCTCGACGGCAAGCAGGGCGAGGATCTTCTGGCACGCTGCGGAATCACGATCAACCGCAACACCGTGCCCTTCGACCCGCGCCCGGCCTCCGTGGCATCCGGTCTGCGCATCGGCACCTCCGCTCTGGCGACGCGCGGCTTCGGTCCCCAGGAGTACGAGCAGGTGGCCGACGTCATCGGCACCGCTCTGGCTGAGGGCACCGGGGCCGACACCGACGCCCTCAGGGCGCGCGTCGACAGGCTCACCGAGGACTTCCCGCTGTACCCCGGACTCGACCAGACGAAGTAGCCGGGCGAAGTCGTCGTCGCAGGCGTCTCACGCGCCCTTCCGGGGTTGTCTTCGTCAGCCCCCGGG
>NZ_CAUTOG010000062.1:0-5720 GCF_963540075.1 uncultured Bifidobacterium sp. | reverse complement strand
TCCAGCGGCACCAGGTGATTCGAAAACCCTCGACTTCCCTGGTTTCCCGTGGGCTCCGGAGATTCCAGAGATTCCTGTTGCCTCCGAGGCTCCCGACGCCCTAGGAGCTTGGGAATCCGACGCCCGGCCATGCGACGCCGAATGCCGGCGGTGCGATGCATCCGTCATCAGCCACGCTCCCCCGCCGCGCGCCGCCCGCGCAGGCTGTGCCGCGAATCCGGCGTCATGACGGGCACGCCGGTGGCGGGGTCGATCCGCACGTCGGCGTCCACGGAGAACACGTCGCGCACGAGTCCGCTGGTGATCACCTCGAGCGGGTCGCCGAATGTCACGCGCCGGCCGTCCTTCATGGCGAGCACCCAGTCGCTGTAGCGCGCCGCCATATTGAGGTCATGCAGCACCATGACGATGGTGACGCCCTCCTGCCGGTTGAGGTCGACGACCAGGTCGAGCACCTCCAGCTGGTAGGCGACGTCGAGGAAGGTGGTCGGCTCGTCGAGCAGGAGGATGTCCGTCTCCTGGGCGAGGGCGAGGGCGATCCACGCGCGTTGCCGCTGCCCGCCGGACAGCTCGTCCAGCGTGCGGTCGGCGAGGTCGCCGAGCCCGGTGACGTCCAGCGCATGCGCCATCGCCCGCTCGTCCTCCCTCTGCCAGCCGCCTCCCGGCCCGTGGTACGGGTAGCGGCCGCGCGCCACAAGATCGCCGATGGTGATGCCCTCCGGCGCGATGGGCGACTGCGGCAGCAGCCCGACCATCGTCGCCACCTTGCGCGTCGGCAGGGAGCCGATGGGCCGCCCGTCGAGCAGGACGCGACCGGCGGCGGGCTTCAGCAGCCGGGCGAAGGCCTTGAGCAGCGTGGACTTGCCGCAGCCGTTGGGTCCGATGATCGCGCCGACCTGGTGTTCGGGCACGTCGAGGTCCAGGCCGTGAACCACCGTGCGCCCGTCATAGGCGAGGTCGACGTGCTCGGCGGTCAGCTTATGCGCCGGATGCGCGTGTTCGGTGGACGAGACGAGAACGCTCATGAAACCTCCTAGAACTCCTGCCGGCGGGTTATGCGGACCATGAGCGCGACGAGCACCGGACCGCCGATGATGCTCGTCACCACGCCCACGGGAAGCTGGGTGGGCGGCACATGCTGGGCGACGATGTCCGCCGCGAGCACGAGGCAGGCGCCGACGAGCCCGGCCTGCGCGATGGCGGGCTTGTGCGGGCCGATGATCCGCAACGCGATGGGTCCGGCGAGGAAGGAGACGAAGGCGATGGGGCCGCTGGTGGCGGTCGCGGCGGACAGCAGCAGCACGGACAGCACGATGACGGCCGTCTGCGTGAGGTCCGCGCGCACGCCGAGGCCGCGGGCCACGTCCACGCCGAATCGCAGCGCGTCCACCTGCCGGCCGAAGGCGAGCAGGGCGCAGCCGGCGACGAGCACGACGGCCACAATGGCCGGGATCTGCGACCATTCGGCGGATGCGAGGCTTCCCGTGAGCCAGCGCGATGCGGTCTGCACGTCCCACTGATCGCCGCGGATGAGGATCCACGAGCTCAGCGCGTTGAAAGCCGCCGCCACCCCGATGCCCGTGAGGATGAGCCGGTTCGGCGCAAACGAGCCGCTCCACGCGAGCCGGATGACGAGCAGCGCGGTGACGAGGCCGCCGGCCACGGCCAGAGCGGACAGCGACGGACCCGACAGCCCCAGAACGATGATGCCGAACACGGCGGCGGTGTTCGCGCCGGCGGTGATGCCGATGATGTCGGGGCTGGCCATGACGTTGCGCAGCAGATGCTGGAAGCTCGCGCCCGCCATGCCGAACGCCAGCCCGCACAGCGCGCCGACGAGCACGCGCGGCAGGCGCAGCTCGCCGATCGCGAAGGCCAGCCCGCCGACGACCGGACGGCCGGAAACAAGGCCGGAGACGAGCCCGGACACGACCGACAGCACGTCGGTCAGCGAGTACACCTCGTGACCGAGCATGAGGTCGGCGAGCAGCAGTGCAATGAGCAGCAGAACCAGCAGCGTCGTGGCGAGGATGATGCGGCGGGCGGTGCGGCGGCGGGCCGCGCGCAGCGCGAGCGCGACCCTGATCTCGGAGTCGGGCATGCCCATCCCGGCGAAATCGACGGAACCGACGGAGGCGGCGGAACCGAGAGAGTTAACCGGGTTAGCGGAATCAACGAAGTCCGTGGAATCGATGCGTCCGGTCATGTCACACCTGCACCATCCTGCGACGGCGGACCAACAGCACGAACACCGGCGCCCCGATCAGCGCGGTGACGATGCCCACCTCCACGTCCGCGGGCCGGGTGATGACGCGCCCAATGACGTCGGCAAACAGAAGAAGCAGCGGCCCCATCAGCGCGCTCATGGCCATCACGCGCCGGTAGTCGGGGCCGACGACGAGCCGCGCCGCATGGGGCACGACGAGTCCGACGAATCCGATGGGTCCTGCGAGCGAGGTCGCTCCCGCACACAGCAGCACCGCCCCGAGCCACACCACGAGCCGTGTGCGCCGGGCCTTCAGCCCCAGCCCGGCGGCCAGCTCGTCGCCCAGCGCGAGCACGTTGAGCGAACGCGCGGAGGCGAAGGCGATGAGGAAGCCGACGACCAGGAGCGGCAGGATCGGCAGCATCAGGGCGAAGCGCGCGCCGGACAGGCCGCCGACCTGCCAGTAGCGGTAGGTGGAGATGACGGTGACGCGCGGCAGCAGAACCGCCGACGTCAGCGAGCTCAGAACCGCGCTGATGACCGCGCCAGCCAGGGTGAGCTTCAGCGGGGTCGGGCCGGAGCGGCCCATCGAGCCGACCGCCCACACCGCCATGGCCGTGAGCCCGCCACCAAGCAGCGCGACCCAGACGTACTGCGACGGCGTGGACAGCCCGGCGAACGCGATGCCGCACACGATGGCGAAGGCCGCGCCCGTGTTGAGGCCGAGAATCGACGGGTCGGCGAGCGGATTGCGCGAGACGCCCTGCATCATCGCGCCCGCGACTCCCAGGCTTGCCCCCACGAGCAGGCCGAGCACCGTGCGCGGGACGCGCAGACGCACGGCCGCGGCGGCGATGTCGGTGGCGGAGGTGGTGAGCCCGCGGATGACATCGTCGAACGTCACGGTCCGCGAGCCGACGGCGACCGACAGCACGCAGACCGCGAGAATCGCCAGCACGAGCAGCACCGTCGCGAGCGCGGTGCGGCCCCGGTGGACGCCGTCGGCATCCACTGCGACCACCGTGGACATGGAGGCGCGCGCCGCCGCTGCATCCGGCGAAACTTCACTCGCCGCGGTGGCATCCGCCGCGGCGTCACCCATCGTGCGGCTTCCCGGTCTCATCATCGCTCATCGGCCCTTCCGCATGCCTCTGCCCTCACTCACACCTTCGCGGCGGCCGCGGCGATGAGCTTCACGTACTGCTTCGTGGTCGCGGGAATCGACAGCGCCGAGGGATCAAGCGCGTTGGCGAGCTCCGTGTCGTCGTTGATCACGACGACCGACCCGCGTTTGACGGCCGGGATCTTCGACAGCAGCGGGTCCTTCTGCATCGCCTTGAGCAGACCGGACGTGCCATAGGTGACGATGACGTCGACGTCCGTGAAGTCGTCGGCGTTCTCGGAGGAGACGTCCTTGTAGAACGACGTCGTCCCCTTCGACAGCTTGGTGACCGACGCCGGCGTGGTCAGCCCGAGGTCGTTGAGGAACTGCGGGCGCACGTCGGTGGTGGTGTACACGCTGAAGCTCGACAGCTTGGAGGCGTTGAAGTACATGACGGCGGCGCTTTTGCCCTTGATCTCGGGATACGCGGACACGTCGTCGGAGATCTGCTTCTCGAGGCTGGAGATGAGCGCCTTCCCCTTCGCCTCGACGCCCAGCGCCTTGGCGGTGGTGGTGATCATGTCGCGCCAGGTGTCGCCCCAGGCGACCTTCTGGTAGGCGATGGTCGGAGCGATCTTGCTCAGCGTCGCGTACTGCTCCTTGGTGATGCCGGACTGCAGGCCGATGATGACGTCGGGGTTCGTGGAGGCGATGGCCTCGGCGTCGATGTCATCGGACTCGTCGTGCAGCTGCGGCAGGTCGACCTTCGCCACGCCCTTGTCGTCGAGCGCGTCCTTCGTCCACGGCAGGTAGCCGCCGTCGACCGTCTTGCCGTAGGTGTTCTTGGGGATGCTCACCGGGGTCACGCCGAGCGCGATGACGTTGTCGGCGCTGGCCCAGCCGACCGTAGCCACGCGGGTCGGGCGTGAGGAGATGGTCGTCGTGCCGTAGGCGTGTGTGATGCTGACGGGGAATCCGGCGGCGGAGCCGGAAGCGGAGCCGGTGCCGGTCGAACTCGACGCGCTGCCCGTCGACCCGCAGGCGGCGAGCGACAGCACCACCACCATCGCGGCGGCCACGCGCGTCAGACGTCGGGTGGTTCCGCGTGCCGTCGGGCGATCGGTCGGGTGAATTCCATCTGTCTTACCTGCCTTACGGGCCTTACGGGCCGCAACACCCTCCCCGAATGCACTGCGACCCGATGCTGATGCATTGCGACCCGATGCACTGCGAGTCGTCTTATCACGACCCGTCGCAACACGAGCCGTGACATCACGTCCACTCATAATCCGGCGCATCTCATCCCTCATCGACATCAACCCCCATAGGTCGGCTCTCTCGGCTCCGTCGTTTCCGTATGCGCATGGCCATGCGCCGGGCCGAACCCGGCGACCTGCAAGGCCACGCGGGGCACAATGTAGCAACGTCCGGACGCGAAAAAAAGACTTGTATAACGCGAATCGATGTGCTATTCGCCAGTCCTGAACCCGGTCTGCGGTCCACTTACTGCGTCCCCGCTTAACGAATCCCATCAAACAGGGAGCAGTTTCATCGCGCTCATTCCGGCATGGCGGAATGCCGGGATGAATGAGAAACTGCAACCGAACGAGAAACGGCAACGACAGCCGGAACAGAACGACTGGAACGGAAACTGCAACGGAAACTGCAACAACCGTTACAGTTCATCGATCAGAGCAGTCTCCACGAGGCACGCGGATCACGATCAGACCGTCCCTGCCATCGGACAAGACCGGCGGAGGCAAGTGAATCCAAGGCTCGTTTGGCCGTCGGACGGGCAATTCCCAAGAGTTCTGCAATCTGCCCCGTCCCCAGCGCCCTGTTCTCGGTACGAAGTATGTCAAGAACCTTCCGAGCGTTCTTGGTCAATCCAGCAAGCACACGAGAATCGACTGCATCGGAAGCCTTAAGAATCAGCGTGACGGAAGAGGCGGTCTGTCGATAAATCGGATCCGCCAGACCACGGCGTTGCATCTCATGGAAAATTCGCTTGATGCCTTCGCCAAGTTCTCTGGTGATGCCCATATCCGCACAGACACGCGCAACGCGGGGATTCCGGGCATATCTTGAAATCGTCAGAGGCGAGCCGGGGTCTGCCAGCCCGGGGAAGCGCCCCGGCGACGAAATCTCGATCCGATGCGGGAAAATCTCCACACGGATATGATCACCCATCATGCTATAGGAACGATGAATGACAGCATTCACCAAACCCTCCAGCCATGCGTCACGGGGAATAATCGGGACACGCTCGAAACGACCACTATCCGTGAGCCTTTGGCGGCTCGGGACAAGACGCTCAATCTCCTCGGACGCCCGTGCGATCTGCTGAGGCAACGACCCCTCGATACGGGTTTCCTCGACGAGATTCATGGCAGAACCAACGCCACGTTCATC
>NZ_CAUTOG010000061.1:0-5727 GCF_963540075.1 uncultured Bifidobacterium sp. | reverse complement strand
GCGCACGCCGTAGTAGTTCTGGACGCGTCTTTCGGTGGGCAGGCCGTTGTCGTCCCAGCCCATGGGATAGAAGACGTCGTATCCGCGCATGCGCTTGTAGCGGGCGATGACGTCCGTATGCGTGTAGGAGAACACGTGCCCGACGTGCAGATGCCCGGACACCGTGGGCGGAGGGGTGTCGATCGAGTACACGGCCCTGCGGTCGCGGGTGTTGCGGAAGCGGTAGATGCCGGAGTCCTCCCAGACGCCGCGCCATTTGTCCTCGAGGCCGTCGACCCCGACCCTGTCGGGAAGCGGAGTCAGATGGGCGATGATGGAGCTGTCCTTGCCCTGTTCAGTCATATCGGCAAGTCTAGAAACCGCAGGTGACAAGGCCTCGGCCACGGACCGTCCCTCCCCGTCCCTTCCGTCGGACCCCTCTAGTCGGAGAGCCGGGCGAGCGGAAGCATCTGGTCGGTCATGTTCGTCGGGTATCCCGTCGTTCCGTCGCGGACGACGACGATGTTGCGTCGCGTGTACAGCCAGGCGCTGGCCGCGTCCTTGCTGACGATGGAGGCGAAGTCCTTCAGATGACTCCGATAGGCTGCGTCGGTGGTGGAGGACATGGCCTGGTCGTAGGCGCTCTGGGCGTCCGAGTTCTCATAGCGGAACACCGAGTCGCCGGAGGCGAACCGCGAGGCGTCGCCCGTGTCGTCCATGGTGATGATGGCCATGGTGTAGTCCCCGCTCGTCATGCGTCTGGCCAGGGTGGCGTCGTCGACGACCTGCTTGGTCACCTCGTAGCGGTTGTTTTTGGACAGTTCGGTCACCAGGGTGTCCGCCAGGGAGGAGTACCGGCTGGGCGTGAGGATGGTCGCGGTGCCCAGATAGTGGAGCGCGAAGAATCCGATCAGCGACTGTCCCTTCGCGACGTCATAGGGGTAGAGGCCGGTGAGGTCCGCGTATCCGGGCTCCAGGGGGCTTATCGGTCCGCCGAGGGGGGCATAGGCGTCCTTCTGCTGCTTCGCGATGGCGGCGGTGTCGATGAAGTACCGCGTCGAGGTGCGCACCCGTTCGTCGGAGAACAGGGAGTCGGCGCCGGTGTTGAAGGCCAGAAGGGTTTTGGACGTCGTCTCTCCGTAGACGGTTCTCGTCCCGGACAGCGAGGCGTAGCGGTCGGACTCGAGGGCGGAGGAGGGCAGGGCCATGTCGATGTCGTCGCTCGTGAGGGCGGCGGCGAGACCGGCGTCGTCCGAGTAGTACCTCAGCGTGATCTGGGAGGCGTCGGCCCGTGATCCCCAGTAGTCGGCGTTGCGCAGCAGCGTGAGCGAGGACCTTGCCGTGAAGCGTCCGACCGTGAAGGGTCCCGATCCCAGGGCTGTCGTGGCGTAGTCGATGTCCGCGTTCCGGTCGTAGACGATTCCCGCGCGGCCTGACAGGGTGCGCAGCAGCGTGGGATCGGGCTTGGACAGCGTGAGCGTCACGGTGCGGGCGTTCGACGCCGTGACGGACTTCAGGGCGTCGAGTCCGTCGGAGTCGACGTACTTCCTGGTGATGATGCGCTGAAGGGACCAGACGACGTCATCGGAGTCCAGTGCGTCGCCGTTGGAGAAGCGCAGGCCGTCACGCAGCGTGAGAACGTAGGTGAGGGCGTCCGAGGACGTGGTCCAGCGTCGCGCCAGGCCGGAGGTGATGGTGTTCTTCTGTGTGCGGGTCGTCAGGGTCTCGTAGACGTTGCCGAGAAGAGCCCGTTCGACCGCGTCGGAGTCGTTCGTGCGGATGTCCAGGGAGTCGGGAGCGTTCAGAAGTCCTATGGAGATTCGGGGGGAGCGGTCGAGCGACGTCGTGGTGACGAGGCCGCCCCTCGAGGAGACGAAGGTCCATCCCGCCCACACCAGGGCGAGAAGGGCTGTGGCGAGGGCGAGGAAGATGCCCCATCGACGAAGCGATCCGTGATTCGTATGCCGTGCTCCCATGCCGTCGAGTCTATCCTCGTGCCGCGCGGTTGCCGGATTTCCGGGACCGGAGATACGAACCGGCCGATGGACAGCTGTCGCGGAGAGGGCACGAGGCGCAGTCGGGGACCCGCGCGTGACAGTATCCGCGGCCGAGGAGGATGAGCCTGTGCGACAGGTCGGTCCATTCCTCGGGAGGGAAGCCGGCGGTGATCTCGCGTTCGATGGCCACCGGATCGGGCGTGGCCCCGGGGCGGGCGGTCCGCCATCGCAGACGCCGGGTCACACGGATCACATGAGTGTCCACGGGGAATCCGGGGATTGCGAAGGCGTTGCCGAGTACCACGTTGGCCGTCTTGCGCCCCACGCCCGGCAGGGACGTAAGGGAATCCATGTCCGGGGGGACGACGCCGTCGAAGTCTGCGACGAGCTTCGCCGCCATGGCCAGAAGGTTCCTCGTCTTGGCGTGGAAGAACCCCAGAGGATGGATGACGTCCTCCACGTCCTCAGGGCTGGCGTGTGCCAGCGACTCCGGCGTGGGCCATCGGCGGAAGAGCCCGGGAGTCACCGTGTTCACCCGTCGGTCGGTGGTCTGGGCGCTCAGGATCGTGGCGACGAGAAGCTGGAAGGGCGTATCGAAATGGAGAGCGCAGACCACATTCGGGAACTCTGCGCACAGGAGGGCGTACTCCTCGTGCATCCGGTCCAAGCGGGCCTTGCGTGATTCGCGGGGCATGAGGGGGTTCAGTCCTCGGCGCGCCCCGCGGACGAGCGTGCGGCGCTCGCCCTGGCGGCGCCGGCGTCGCGCTCGTCGTTGGGCGGGTCGAAGCGGTATCCGACGTTGCGGACGGTTCCGATGAGATGCTCGTACTCGCCGCCGAGCTTGGCTCTCAGACGGCGGATGTGGACGTCGACGGTACGCGTGCCGCCGTAATAGTCGTATCCCCATACCTCCTGGAGCAGCTGGGCGCGGGTGAAGACCCGTCCGGGATGCTGGACGAGATACTTGAGCAGTTCGAATTCCTTGAAGGCCAGGTCGATGGGCTGCCCGTGCAGGCTGGCGGTGTAGCCGTTGGTGTCCACCACGAGGTCGCCGGACCGGATCTGGCCGTCCTCGGGAGCCGGGGCCGCATCCTCGGAACCGCTCGCGGAGGGGGCGACGGGGGCGTTCCCCCGCTCGGAGACGAGTCGCAGACGTCCCTCGACCTCCGCGGGGGAGGCGCTGGAGACGATGACGTCGGCGATGCCCCAGGAGGAGTTGACCACGGTGAAACCGCCCTCGGTGAGGATGAGGACGATGGGAGTGGACAGCCCCGAGGCGTGGATGAGACGGCAGAGGGTTTTCGCGGTGGCGAGGTCGTCGCGGGCGTCGAGGAAGAGGATGGTGTTCTCCGGCATCTTCACGAGGCTTGCGGCATCCATGGGAAGCACGCGCACGCGATGCGACAGGAGGGCGAGGGACGGCAGCACGGTGGCGGGGTCGCCGGCGAACGTCATCAACGTCAGATCAGTCACGTCGTTCCTCCATCGCGGAAGGTCGGCCTGTACGGGCCTGAGACCACAAGGCCCCGGAGGGTCGCCCATGTGCCGAGCCGACGCCATTGTATCCGCGGGTTGTGGACAGTGGACGAAACGGGGTACCGCGCCGCATGGTGAGGATCTCCCGGCGGTCGGAGGCGCCCACGCCGTTCGGGCGGGTAGATTGGAGACCGTCCGGCGCGGTGAGGCGCGGGACGGACGGATCGATGACGGGAGGCGCGGATGACGTCGGGGCAGCCGGTGGTGTCGGAGAAATCAGGGCGGTCGCCCATGCGCAGAACGGATTCGCTGGCGATGGTCTCCGTCGTCATCGTCCAGTTTCTCGCGTTCCTGGTCCTGCTCGTCTGCGGCGCGACCGCGGGAACCGTCATCCCCATGGCGGTCGTGGCGGTCGTGGCTCTTGTCTTTCTCGTCCTCTGGCCCTTCCGCGGAGGCGTCGCCGATCGCGTGCTCGGTGCGGCGGTGGGACTCGCCTCCCTGCTTGTGGCCGCTGCGGCCATGGTCTCCTCCGGTACCCCGAAATCGAATGACCTGTCCTCGCTGATGATCGTCCGCGGATGGTCCGCCGTCTCCGTGTGGTCGGTCGTCGTCGCCGTGCTGCTGGTGGCGACGGTCGTGGTCTCTTTCGGCCGTCAGATGGTACGCGTGAGCCGAGCGCATCTTGTCCGGTCGTTATCGCATAGCATCACGAGCGCGGTGGCTCTGATCGGTGCGGCCGGATGGCTTTTCCTGCCTGATTTGATGCCGTGGGGGACGGGCGGCCGAAAGGCCTTTCTTCTGATCGTCCTCGTCGTGGTGCTTGTCGTCGCCTCCGTGCTGTCCTGCGTCTGGTGGGCGGATGCCGATCCGGACCCGGCGGCCAGACTTCCCTGGGTCGGCGTGGCCCTGCTGCCCGTGCTGATGACGGGATACGTCGTCTATCTTCTGGTCGTGCTGCTGCCCGTGCTCTGATAGCCCGCCCTGCGCCGGCGGGACGATCATGACCGTCCTGGTGAATACCGGTGAATATGGAAGGGCCCGTCCGCATGATGATGCGGACGGGCCCTTCGCATTACCTGGGAGAATCGCTCCTCAGGAACGAAGTCACTCGCCGGACTTCGCCAGACGCTCGCGCGCGGCGACGATCTCCTTCTCGGCCTGGGCGGCTCCCGTCCAGAAGTCGCCGGGCTTGACCTCCTTGCCGGGCTCCAGTGCCTTGTACTGCTCGAAGAAGTGCTTGATCTCCGCCTTGTGGTATTCGTTCACGTCGTCGATGTCCTTGACGTCATCGAAGCGCACGTCCGCCGGTACGCACAGCACCTTGTCGTCCCCGCCGGCCTCGTCGACCATGTGGTACAGGCCGACCGCGCGGCATGTGACGACGCAGCCGGGGAACACCGAGTTCGGGATCATCACCAGGGCGTCGAGCGGATCCCCGTCCTCGCCCAGCGTGCCGTCGATGTATCCGTAGTCATCCGGATACCCCATCGCCGTGAACAGCGTGCGGTCGAGGAACACGCGTCCGCTGTCGTGGTCCACCTCGTACTTGTTCTTGGATCCGCGAGGAATCTCGACCACGACGTTGAAGGTTTCTGCCATATCGGTCTCCTTATGAGGTTGAGGTCAGCTTTTCCCAGAATACTCGCCGGCGGATGGGTGGTCCGCGGACGTCGGGGACGACGTATGAGACGAAGGAGCCGGTCACGTTCGCCGAGGGGTGGTGCGCGGATGTCGGGGGTGACGTCGGCCAGTTCGTCCGACGTCTTCTGGTCCGGTGTGCGATCCCGACCGCGGGCTCCTCCGACCATGCCGGGGCGTCGCCTATTGACGTGCCCGCGACCACCGTCCTTCGTCCCGCTGGATTTTCCCTCCAAAGCCGTGCAAGCCTCGGGGGATCCCTCCACGCGTCGTGATGTGGAGAGGAGGAAGGATTCCGTCCCGGGAAAGGACCCATCATGACCCCACTCGCGCAACGATTCGCCGCCGCCCTGATCGTCATGGTCACGGCGGCGGTCGCCGTTCTGACGTCGGCGGCTCTGACCGCGCCGGCACGGGCGGAGACCCTCGAGCTGACGCCGACGGTTCTGCTTGACGGCTATGTTCTGGAATACGACACCGACGAAGGGCGGCTTGTGGAGGGGGCCGTGGCCATCGACGGCGAAGGACGCAAGTACTACTGCATCGAAAGCGACGTTCCCGTGGACTACGAGGTCACGGGGACGATCGCGCTTCCCGAGGATGAGGATTCAGCCCGTCTGTCCTGGCTGATGACGAG
>NZ_CAUTOG010000060.1:0-5834 GCF_963540075.1 uncultured Bifidobacterium sp. | reverse complement strand
CCGGGAAGCAGGTCACGCAGGATCGGGGAGATCACCACGTAGGCGTAGTTGAAACCCCAGAAGACGAGACCGCAGGCGACTCCCAGGGCGGCTCCGACGGCGATGTCGGCCGTGGTCCAGCGCAGGGGGTGCGAGGCTGCTCGGAGTGACGCTCCGCTGGATGACCCGGATGGCGAGAGGGCCGTGGATGCCACGGATGCGTCGCCCGCGTTCGGCGATGATGATGCGGAGACCGATGCGGCCTGGGATGGCGGATTGGTGATGGTGGTGTCCGGCGACGTATCGTCGTTGCTCATGGGATGCTCCTCGCTCCCTCAAGACCGCGCACAGCGTTGGCGGAAGCTGGGGGAATGTCACGACCCCCGATTGCTGCCCGCCGGCGCCCCTTGACCTGCGCGGTCCGCGGGCGGGAGCGCCACGCGCCACTCTAGCAGCGCACGGAACGGCCGCGAGGTGAGACAGGCCACAGACCGGCGTCAAACGCACCCTGCAGGGAGACAAGGAAAGCCACGGAGCCGGCGGACACGATGCGGACACGATGAGCATCCGTCGCCGCCGAATCCGAACCCGATGCCCGATACTCTCGTCAGCCGGCCACCCCCGCAGGGATTCGACGACGGCGAACGGAACATGGCGTTCGTCTCACCCGGGATACGGTGACGATGTCAGGCATTCCCCACGAAGGAGCAGCCATGTCCACAGCCACATCCACATCCATCCAGCAGCCGCCGGTCATCCCCATGCGTCGGGCGTATTCCGGCCTCGAGCTTCCGGCCATCGGATTCGGCACCTACCGGGTCGAGGGCTTCGAGGGCGTCCGCGCCATATCCTCGGCCCTCGAGCAGGGGTACCGTCTCATCGACAGCGCGGTCAACTACGAGAACGAGGGCGCGGTCGGCAGGGCGATCCGCGAATCAGCGGTTCCACGCGACCAGGTCATCGTCAGCTCCAAGCTTCCCGGCCGCCATCATGCCTACGCGCAGGCGCGCGTCGCCATCGAGGAAAGCGTCTCGCGCATGGGCCTCGACTGGATCGACCTCTATCTCATCCACTGGCCGAACCCCTCGCGAGGTCTGTTCGCCGAGGCCTGGCAGGCCCTCGTCGACGCGCGGAAGGAGGGAATCGTCCGCCACATCGGCGTGAGCAACTTCCTTCCGGGCCACATCGAGCTGCTCACCCGCGCCACCGGCGTGACGCCGGAGGTCAACCAGATCGAGCTGCACCCGTACTTCCAGGAGCGCGACCTGCTCGCCTGGGACGAGGAGCACGGCATCATCACCGAGGCATGGAGCCCGCTGGGACGCGCCAACCAGATGCTGCACGACCCGACGGTGGTCTCCGTCGCCACGAAGCACGGGGTGAGCCCGGTGCAGGCCATCCTGCGCTGGCATCTGCAGCTCGGGGACGTGGCCATCCCCAAGTCGATGAACCCCCAGCGCCAGCGCGCCAACATCGACCTGACCGGGTTCTCCTTGGATGACGCGGACATGGCCGCCATCGCCGCTCTCGACGACCCCGAGGGCCGCACCTTCGCCCAGGATCCGCACTGGCACGAGGAGATGTAGCCCTCCGGGTGTCACCGCACCCGCCGACTACGCGGCGACGAGTCCACCGGCCGGATTCGACAGAGCCGGATGCGAGGCGGTGACGACGAGCTGCTCGTTGACGAAGGCCATCTGACCGATGCGGCTCATCTCGCGGCCGTAGCCCGACAGCTTCACGCCGCCGAAGGGCAGTTCGGGCAACGAGGCCATGAAGTTGTTGACGAATACCATGCCCGTCTCGATGCGGGCGGCCACCTCGGCGCCATGCCGCGGGTCTCCGGCGAAGACGATGCCGCCGAGCCCGTAGGGGTTGTCGTTGGCCAGCGCCACCGCCTCGTCCTCGTCACGCACGCGGTACACGGAGGCCACCGGGCCGAACATCTCGGTGCGGTAGGCGGGGTTGTCCGGCGTAATGTCGGCGAGGATCGTCGGGCGCATGAACTGTCCGGGCAGGTCGATGGGGGTGTTGCCGTCGATGAGGGTGGCGCCGGCGGCGAGCGCGGCGTCCACCTGCCCCTGGAGCTTCGTGCGTGCCTTGGCGGTGTTCATGGGCGCCAGGGTCGTTGCCGGATCGAGCGGGTCGCCCGGGACCACGCGACGGAAGTTCTCCCTCAACGCCTCGAGGAAGTCGTCGTAGACGGCCTCCGTGACGATGAAGCGCTTGGACGAGGTGCACACCTGTCCGCAGTTGTACAGGCGGACTCGCCAGGCGATCTCGTTGACGTCCTGCATGTCGGCGTCGGGCAGCACGATGAACGGATCCATGCCGCCGAGCTCCATCGTGGTCTTCTTCAGCTGTTTTCCGGCGGCCTCCGCGACGGCCCTGCCGCCGCGTTCGGACCCGGTGAGAGCCACGCCCTGCACGCGCGGGTCGGCGATGGCCTTCGAGACCTGGTCATAGGACAGGAAGAGGTTCGTCAGGGTTCCGGCAGGGACTCCGGCCTCCTCCACGATCTCGCAGAAGCGCTTCGCCGAGGTGGGGGTGTTGGCCGCATCCTTGAGCACCATGGCGTTGCCGACCATGTAGTTGGGGGCGAAGACGCGCATGATCTGGTAGTAGGGGAAGTTCCACGGCTCGACCATGACGATGACGCCGAGCGGATGATGGAGGACCTGGGCGGTTCCGGTGGCGATGGTGTCGATGTCGTCGGGGTCGAGCAGTGCTTCCGCGTGGTCGGCGAACCAGTCCGCGATGAGGGCGCATAGCTCCACTTCGCCTTGTGACTCCCCGATGAGCTTGCCCATGTCCACGGTGCAGATGCGGGCGAGCTCGTCCTCATGCTCCCGCAGCTTGGTGGCCACGGCATGAAGCAGTTCCGCGCGATGGGCAAGGGGTTCGGTCTTCATCTCCTGGTAACGGCGATGGCCGGCCGCGATCGCGGCGTCGAGCTCCGCATCACCGGCGAAGGGATATTCGGCGACGACCTCATTGGTGTAGGGATTCACGGTGCGATAGGTCATGACTACCTCCTTGTAGGCACGGGCACATTGTAGGGTCGGGCATCCGGACGCCTCACGTCTCTCTCGCCCTCGGCGGAAACGGTTCCCGGACAATGCGACGACTGTTTCGCGAGAAGGGCTCCTGGAAAGGGTCCATAAGAGAATCGACGCGGATATTCCCGGCCCGGAGTCAGTCGGCGGCTCGTCAGTCGATTCCAAGGCCACCGGCGGCAAGCCTCATAAGGCCGCTGTCGAAGTCGGTCGGAGCCGCGGACGCGGCCGACGCGGACTCGTCCATCGTCACGCTGGCGAAACTGCGCCGGTACCCCTTGCCTGCGGCGTCCAGAACGGCCTGACGAACTCCTGAGAGGATGAAGGCGCCAAGCTCCCGGCCGGCGCGTCTTTCGCGGTCGGCCAGGCCCGTGGATGCCCAGTCGCCGCCCGCGGCCATAATGCTCGTCGGAGCGACGATGGCCCTCAGGAAGGCGAAAAGCGAGCGCATATCGGTGTCGGGCACCAGCGCATGCCGGTCCGAGCCTCCGGTGGCCACGACGACGACGGGCATCGCGAGCATGACGTCGGGCTCGGTCACGTCCCAGAACTCCTTGAACAGACCCGAATACGAGGCCTTGAACACGGGGGAGGCCGCCACGACGCCGTCTGAGGTGGCCACGATGCCGATGGCCCTCTTCAGCGCCGGGGAGACCTGGCGGCTGACGGCGGCGACGGCCACGTCACGAGCCAACGGGCGCAGATCGACGAGACGGACGGGCATGTCGAAGCCGTTGGCCCGCAGATGCCGCGCGGCCTCGAGCGCGACGGCCTCCCCCAGCTTCGTGGTCGTCGAGGGATCGCTCACCCCCGCGCTCACCACCGTGATGTGGCGTCCGTCCGACTGCTCCTCGGACGTTCCTTGCGTCGAATTCACGGACCGCGGATCCTGCGTCCGCGCCGCTCCCTCCGCTTCGCGTCCGGAATCCCGCATCATCGGATCCGCATCTGACCGGCGCCCTGGGTCATCCGTTCCGTTCATCGTCGTCCTTTCGTCTTCCTCGTGCTCGCGTTCCGCGCCGTCACGCGCCTCTACCCCGCCGTTTCCGCGTTCCGGCATGACCCTTCCGACGCGATGTTGCGCCGTCCGCGGCGACGGCGTCGCGCTGCGGGTGGTGGGTCACAGGTCCGGCAGGCTCACGGTCACGGCCGGGTCGGTGTCGACGTAGGGGCTCGTCCCCGTGACATTGTCTCCACGGTTGGCGTTGGGCCGAGGCTGCCGGGGTTCGGCGTCCCCGTACCTCGCCTTGACCATGTCCTCGTGGGTGGGGGTGCGCACGGCGTCGGGCGAGCGCAGGGCGGCGAATTCACGACGCAGCACGGGAAGCACCTTCTCGCCGAGGATGTCGAGCTGCTCGAGCACGGCGGACTTGGGCAGCCCGGCGTGGTCCACGAAGAACATCTGGCGCGCATAGTCGCCGTAGATCTCGTGCTGGCGCAGCACACGGTCAATGACCTGCTGGGGCGAGCCCACCAGCAGCGGGGTCTCGGCCATCATGGTCTCCAGGGATGGGCCGCCCTTGTACACGGGGGATTCGTCGAAGTACGGCCGGAACTCGCGGATGGCGTCCTGGGAGCGGTCGCGGATATACACCTGCGCCGCTATCCCGACCACTGCCTGCTGGCGGGTGCCGTGGCCCCAATGCTCGAAGCGCGTGCGATAGAGGTCGACGAGCCTGCGGAAATGGTCCTCGGGCCAGAAGATGCCGTTGGCAAAGAAGCCGTTGCCGTAGAAGGCGGCCTGTTCGGCGATCTCGGGCGTGCGGATGGAGCCGTGCCATACGAAGGGCGGCACGTCGTCGAGAGGACGCGGGATGGACGTGAATCCCTGCAGCGGGGTGCGGTAGTGGCCCTTCCAGTCCACGACGTCCTCATGCCACAGACGATGCAGCAGGTTGTAGTTCTCGAGGGCGAGGGGCAGGCCCTCGCGGATGTCCTTGCCGAACCAGGGGTAGACCGGGGCCGTGTTGCCGCGGCCCAGCATGAGGTCGACGCGACCGCCGGAGATGTGCTGGAGCACCGCGTACTCCTCGGCTATCCTCACCGGGTCGTTGGTCGTGATGAGGGTCGTGGAGGTGGAGACGATGAGCCGCCTGGTGCGGGCGGCGACGGCGGCGAGGAAGGTCGTGGGGGAAGACGACCAGAACGGAGGGTTGTGATGCTCCCCGATGGCGTAGACGTCGAATCCCGCCTGTTCGGCATGCACGGCCTCCTCCAGGGAGTCGACCACCCTCTCCCCCTCGCTGGGCACGTGGCCGCTCACCGGGTCACGCGTGACGTCGGAGACGCTCATGACGCCGAACTGCATGGCACCCGGCCGCGGAACCGGCGGACGCCTCCTGTTGGCCTCGATGATGGCGGCGACCTGTTCCTCGGTGCTCGGCATGGGGACTCCCTTTCTGTTCGTCGCGCTGGCGACGCGTATGCATGACGGTTGATGGCGGATGGCGTGACGGTCACGTGCGCCGAGGCCGGTCCGGAGGGGGATCGACGATGGAGCGCCCGCCTTCGGCGCCCTTCCGTCCGCCGGATGGCCTCAATGTATCATCGGGCGGCCGCCATGGACCACGGATTTCGCCAATGGAATACCTCGATTCGACATATATCCCATACGACGAGGCATTCCTCTGCGACGACCGCCGGAGAGTTCCGCGAAGCCCCGCCGAAACCCTTCCCGGCCCTCACGTCGCGACATGCGGGATCATCCTTCACAGGCTCCTCGAGTCCGCCCGATCCCTACGCAGTCCCCGGCTTCCGCAGCCCCCGCACACCCCCGAAGGCCACCCCCCCACGACGACA
>NZ_CAUTOG010000059.1:0-6825 GCF_963540075.1 uncultured Bifidobacterium sp. | reverse complement strand
TCCGGCCGGAAGCTGTTGGTGTCCATGATCGTCGAACGTGTTGCCATGATTCCTTCCCGTTTCTTCGTCGTGGAATTCCCCACGAAGGAGATTGCCATCATTCCTCGGTTCGGTAGTCGCCCTTCCCTCCGGATGCCGCGAACTCCTCCTCCGGGGAGAGGACCAGATGCTTCCGCCCATACAGCGCGAAGAACACGGTGGCGACGAGGTAGATGCCCACCATGACGTAGACGGCAAGCCGATAATCGGGATTGAGCAGCACGGCGATGAAGATCGCCAGAGCGAGAAGACCCGCGATCACGGCGCCCGGGACACCATAGCGGCTGACGAAGGGACGGGAGATGTCGGGAAGGTTCCTTCTCAGCAGGACGAAGGACACCATCTGGAGCAGATAGGCGAGGACGGCACCCCACACGGCGATGTTGAGCACCACCGATCCCGCGCCTGAACCGCCGTAGGCGATGATGAACAGCGCGGCGAATCCGATGACGGCACCGACGATCAGTCCCCAGTAGGGGGTCTTGCGGCGGCCTGTCAGACTGAGGAAGGCCGGATAGTAGCCGGCCCGGGACAGCGAGTAGAGATTCCGGCCATAGGCGAACATGATTCCCTGGATGGACGCCAGAAGGCCGATGAGGGCGAACGCCGAGAGGACGGCGGCAAGGTTCCCCGGAAGAATCGCACGGTAGCCGTCGAGCAGAGGCTCGTCCGAGCCCGCCAGCGCCTTCGATCCGACGACTGCGGGGTTGAGCAGCACGATGATGACGGCGGAAACGCCGAGCGTCAGGATGCACAGGCGCGAAGCGCGCGGGATGTTGCGCTCCGGCTCACGGACCTCCTCCGCCGCCAGAGGAAGCTGTTCGATGCCCAGGAACAGCCACATGGCGAAGGGCATCGCGTAGAACACGGCCGCCCCTCCGAAGGGCAGGAAGGCGCTCCCGCCGGCCTGCGCCGGAATGTCCAGCAGAGAGGAGAAGTCGGCCTTCCCCGCGACGAAGGCGCCGACGCCGAAGATGGCCACGATGACAAGAGCCGCGATGGAGACGACTTCGGCGAACCGGAAGGAGGTCTCGGCACCGAGCCAGTTCACCACCACGAAGATCACATAGAGGGCCATCCACCACACCCATTGCAGCCCCTGGGAGTCCAGGGAGTACCCGGTCAGATCGGAGAGGATCGCATCGGCGTAGGCCGAGGAGAAGTAGACGACGACCGCCGCCGTCATCACGTATTCGATCGTCTCTGCAAGACCGGTGAAAAACCCTCCCCACGGCCCCATGGCGGCACGTGCGAAGGAATAGGCCCCTCCGGTATGAGGCATCGCGGACGCCATCTCGCTGATCGAGTTGAGCATGAGCACGTACATGACGTAGACGACGAGTGCGGCGATGAGCATTCCTCCCCAACCGGCCTGGGCGATGCCGCCGTTCCACCCGGAGAAGTCGCCGGAGATGACCGCGGCGATTCCTATGGCCCATAGACCGAACACACCCGAGGTGCGTTTGAGCTGTCTCTTGTCGAAATAGTCCGAGTCCGTCTCCACATAGGTGACGCTGCCCAGACCGGTTCCTACCGTGTTCCCTTCCATCGAGGCCGAGGTCATGATGTCCGTCCTTCCCTCTCCCGGCCGGCGAAGGCCCGGGATCCGTGTCGTGATGATGGTGTCGTGGTCTCAGTCACCGGATGCCCCGGATTCCTGGATGGCGCCGACCGGCCCATGAAGCAGCCAGAGCGGATCGGCCAGATAGCGTCGTGCGCACTCGACCGACCCCGGGGCCTGCTGCGCGGCAAGCCCCGGAGGAAGAGCATCCTCCCTATGATTCGTCGTCCAGCCGAGCATCTGCAGACGTCTGATCATCGACAGCGCCGACATCGCCGCCAGCTCGCCGTCGTCGAACGGACCAGCGACGGACTCGTAGCCGTCGACCCATGCACGGGCGAGCTGTGGCGCGTAAGGCTCATGCTCGATGAAGCTCAGGGACGAGGCGTAGTCGTAGAGGTACCAGCCGTATCCGCAATCGTCGAAGTCGATCACCGTCAGCGTCCCGTCAGCGCCCATGATGACGTTGGAGGGACGAAGGTCGGCATGGATGAGCCCCCACGTCCGCGTCGTGCGGGGGACCTTCATGACGACGTCCATGGCCTTCCACAAGGCCAGCTCGCACACCCGTCTCTCCTCGGCGCTCAGAGGGGCGCTCTCCCATCGGCCCCAGCGCGGTGACGGCCCGACCATGTCGGAGATGTCCCAGTTGAAGCGGGTGAAGCCCGTCGGAGGCTTCCATGCTCTCGACTGGGCGTGGAAGCGCGCGGCCCACCCGCCGATGGTCACGTAGTAGGGAGCCGGGTTGTCGAGGTCCTCGAGAACGGTGCCCGGGACGAACTTCGTCGAGATCACGGTCCACGACCTTCCATCCATATCGTGGATGGAAGCCACGAACGTGCCGCGGATGGTGGGGACGGGATTGATGAGATGCACGTCGCCGATGTCATGGAGGGCGTTGAGCCAGCCGATCTCGGAGGCGACGGCCTGCGGACCACCGACGTAGCCCGGCTGGGAGACCCGGACCACACCCTGCGGGACCCCATCCAGCGTGAGAAGGAAGGTGGCGTTCTCCGACACGGTGATCAGCGTCAGCGCCGCC
Organism: uncultured Bifidobacterium sp.; assembly: GCF_963540075.1. Lineage (GTDB taxonomy): Bacteria > Actinomycetota > Actinomycetes > Actinomycetales > Bifidobacteriaceae > Bifidobacterium. The sequence continues at coordinate 4,183 of NZ_CAUTOG010000059.1, read as the reverse complement.
CGGTCATGACCGATGCCCCAGGAAGCGCATACGCCGACGAAAAGCCAGTAGGGGGCTTTGTCCCCCTTCGACAGGTCCTTGAAGGAATCAAGGCTTGTCACATCATCGGGGTCGTCAAGCAGACCCGTAATGGAAGTTGGCATATGCTCTCCGTCGTCATTCACCAGCGTGACGGTCGCCGGTCCGCTTCCCGCCGCGGACCCGGAGGGGACGATCTCCCGCGCTGATACAGCAGATTCTTCCAGTGAGGGCGTGCAAACTCCTCGGAAGGGGGTTACGATGCTGTAACTTTCCCGGGCCTCCGGATTAATGGCGTGTTACCGCTCATCGCCATCTCGAAGGGAAAACACGAGGGCCCCGGGATTCCTCCCGGGGCCCTCAACGCGGACAGGGCGAGATTCGAACTCGCGGTGGCTAGGCCACAACGGTTTTCAAGACCGTCTCCTTAGACCGCTCGGACACCTGTCCATGCACCGGCCTCGGCATGCCGAGGCGCGGACGAATGGCCATTCTACCCCGTCGTCCGAGTCCTCTCCACCGACGGGATGACCGACAAACCCCACCATGCATGGATGCACCTGGCGCCATCCATCCCGGACTCCCATGGCCGCTCCTCATCAGCCGACCGCGTCCGCCGAAGGAAAGCGGGAAAACCGCGACGCACGAACGCCCACGGGACGACAGACGGCTCGCGGACAGCTCAGGCCTCCCAGGTGGTCGGCTCGATGACCTCACGACCTCCCATGTAGGGCCTCATCGCCGTCGGGATGTCGATGGAGCCGTCGGCGTGCTGATGGTTCTCGAGGATGGCGACCAGCCAGCGGGTGGTGGCCAGCGTGCCGTTGAGGGTGGCGACGGGACGCGTGGACCCGTCCTCCTGACGTTCCCGGATGTTGAGGCGCCGCGCCTGGTACTCGGTGCAGTTGGACGTCGACGTGAGCTCGCGGTAGCGTCCCTGCGTCGGCACCCAGGCCTCGCAATCGAACTTGCGTGCCGCGGACGACCCGAGGTCGCCGGCGGCGGTGTCGATAATCCGGTAGGGCACCTCGACCTTGGCGAGCATCCTCTGCTCCATCTCAAGCAGATGGCCATGCTGTTCGCGGGAGTCCTCCTGCCGGCAGTAGACGAACATCTCGACCTTGTCGAACTGGTGGACGCGGATGATGCCGACGGTGTCCTTGCCGGCGGCGCCGGCCTCACGACGGTAGCAGCTCGACCATCCAGTGTACTTGAGCGGTCCCTTGGACAGATCGAGGATCTCGTTCTCATGCATGCCGGCGAGTGCGACCTCCGAGGTGCCGACGAGATACTGGTCGTCAGGCTCGCGGAGGCGGTAGATCTCGTCCGAATGGGAATTGAGGAAACCGGTTCCGGCCATGACCTCGGGACGCACCAGAGTGGGCGTGATGGCGAGAGTGAAACCGCTCTCCTCGGCCTGGTCGACGGCCATGGTCAGCATGGCGATCTGGAGCCGTGCGACGGCGCCGCGCAGGAAATAGAAACGGGATCCGGAGACCTTGACGCCGCGGCGCATATCGATGCCGGCGACGCCGACGCCCAGGGTGAGGTGATCCTTGGGCTCGAAGCCCTCTGCTACGAAGTCGCGCGGCGTGCCGACCTTCTTCACCACGACGTAGTCGTCCTCCCCGCCTTCGGGAGCCTCGGGCTCCACGACGTTGGACAGCTTCCACATGGCGGTGGTGTATCGCTCGGCCGCCTCGTCGGCGGTCGCCCTGGCCGCGGAGACCTTCGCCGACAGCTCCTTCGTCCGGGCGATGAGGGTCGCCCGCTCCTCGGCCGAGGCGGAGGCCACCTTGCGCCCAAGCTCCTTCTGGAGGGCGCGTGACTCCTCGAACTCCTTGAGCGAGGAGCGACGGGTCTCGTCGGAGCGGAGCACCTCGTCGACGAGCTCCACGGACTCGCCGCGACGGCTCTGCGACTCACGGACGACATCGGCATGATCACGGATGAACTGAATATCGAGCATGGCTTCAGCCTAATGCCGAAAGACGACACGCCCGACACGAGGAATCCGCCGCAGAAGGGCCCGGGAACGCCCTTTCTCTCCCGGTCCATGCCGGCTTCGTGCAGAAATCGTCGACGTCCGACGGCTTGGAGAACGGAATCAACACGATTCGGACACAATCGAGGTATGTCCCAGACAGCGGTCGTTCTCGTCACACTCGCCGTCCTGACCGTGGCGCTTGTCTCCGCCGCGGCCGGAATCCGCCTGTGGCGCCGGCGACGAGTCGTCGTCTCGCTGCTGTCGCGCATCCGCGACCGCGTCCACTACGCCTTCGTCATCAATCCCTCCAAGCCACAGGCGGAGGAGAGACGGCGCCATATCGAGGAGTTCTGCCGCTCACGGCACATCCGCGACGTCGAATTCATCGAGACCAGGCTGGACAAGGACGGCGGCGCCTGCGCCGGCGAGGCGCTGGAGCACGGCGCGGACGTGGTCATCGCCGTGGGCGGGGACGGCACGGTGCGGACGGTGGCGAGCACGATGTCGGGAACCGGCCACGCCATGGGCGTCATCCCCATCGGGACCGGCAACCTGCTGGCGCGCAACCTGGGGATCCCGCTGGATGACATCGACGCCGCGCTCACCGTGGCCACCTCCCATGGATCGCGGATGGTCGATGTGGGACGCATGGCGCTTCTCGACTCCGACGATCCGCATCCCCATGCCTTCCTCATCGTGGCGGGCATCGGTTTCGACGCGCTCATGATCGATGACACCGACCCCAGACTCAAGAAGAACATCAGCTGGCTCGCCTACTTCATCGGCGGCGTGAAGAACCTCTTCGCCCCCAAATACCACGGATCGGTCACGATCACGGACGTCGAGGGCAGGGACCACACGAGGGAGGACCTCACCTTCCGAACCTTCATGGCGGGCAACTGCGGACAGATCCCCGTCTTCTCGCTGATGCCCGAGGCCTCGTTCGATGACGGCCTGCTGGACTTCGAGGTCATCGACACCTCGGGAGGCCTGATCGGATGGGCGAGTCTCTTCGGGGACGTGGTCCATCAGACGATCACCGGAAAGGCCCAGCAGAGCCCGCTGTCGACGAACTCGACCATCGAGCAGGTGCAGGGGGTCTCCGCGCGAATCCTCCTGGAGAAGCCGGCGCTGGCCCAGGTGGACGGGGACATGCTCGGCGAGACGCGATGCATCGGCTTCAGCGTGGAACGCCGGGCGCTGTGCGTGAGGGTGCCGGAGACTGACGGGGCACAGCGCAGGAGGTGACGCGAAAGACGACCCGGATTATCATCCGCGTCGGAAGTCCCATGCGCTCCGATGGGAGCGGCATCCGCAGCGGGTCTCCATGGGCTGGCCCCGACGCCGCTGCGATCCATCTGCGGATCCCGATCAGGGCTGGGAGACGTCCGCCACGACACGGGCTATGTGCAGCGCAAGGTACCCGATCTCATCCTGCGTGAGCGCCGCGCCGAGACGGAGCTCCACGATGGAGGCGATCCTCGCCGCACAGCGCATCTCGTCGGGATAGGACTGCCGGATCGACTCGATGATGGGTTCCGGCTCGCGATCGAGCTGACGCCCCTGGTGAATGCGGACGAAAAGATACCGCAGATGCGTGATGAACCGCGCCACGCTGACGCTGCGCTGGTCCAGGGTCACGAGATATGTGCGCTCGATGACGGTGAGCATCTGCTGGATGATGCCCGTCATCGTATATGTATACGACAGGTCGCCGGTCGAGAATCCGGCATTGACCAGATGCAGGGCGAAGGCCACCGCCTCCGCGACAGGCAGCGCCCCCTTGAGGCTGTGGTTGAGCTCGTCGACAAGCCGACGCGCCTGGTCGTACTCCTCCGAGTACAGGGCCCTGACCTCGGCTTCGAGGGGGTATTCGACGCTGGTCCCCTCACCAAGCCGACGCAGGGTGCCGGAGACGTGGTCGGCGAGCGCCACCACCAGGGTGGGCGACTCCTCGGCCTGATGCGCAAGCCCCACCCGGGCCATCGCGTCCGTGACCAGACGGATGACCTCGGGGGGGACGCCCGCTATGTGCTCGGCGATATGGTCGGGGTCCCTCCCATCCGTGGGAAGGAACGTGCGGACGACCTTCGCGTCGTCGACCTTCTGGCCGGGCCTGGCGTGGAATCCGAGCCCACGGCCGGTGAGGATGACCTCCCGGCCGTGGTCGTTCGCCAG
>NZ_CAUTOG010000058.1:0-7130 GCF_963540075.1 uncultured Bifidobacterium sp. | reverse complement strand
GAGAACGCGAAGCCGCGGGTGCCGTGCTCAAGCTGCGCGATCTGCTTCTCAAGGAACTCACGGGTCGGATTGCCGCTGCGCGCGTAGTCCCAGCGGGGCATGGAGTCGACCGATTCGAACGCATAGGTCGAAGAATTGTAGATGGGCGGGTTCACGGCTCCGGTGGTGTTGTCGTTCACCGGACACCCGTGGACCAGCTGGGTATTGAATCTCGTCATGTCGCACCTCCCGCTGGGTCTCGGCGCGGCCATCTGGCGACCGCTCTTCTGCGACCCTAGGACGGCCCGGTGCGCCCACCCAAGCCGGGAGCCATAGAGGTTTCTTATAGGGGGTTCTCAAGCCTCAACGCGCGTAGACGCGAGACGTCGCCAACACCGTCGTTTCAGATGCCGAGCGACTCCTCCGACACGCCGGCGCCAAGCATGTCCCCCAGCCAGTCGAGCTCCGCGGCCACCTGCACGTCATGCAGGGCGATGATTCCGCGACGATACGGGTCGCCGATCTCCTTGGACTCCAGGGCACGACCGGAATCACAGTAGAAGAAATGCACGGAGGTCTGGCTCAGATAGTCGTAACGACGACGCAGAACGGCGTCACGGTCGGCCTTGCCCGGAACGACCGCAAGGAAGGTGAGCACCACCGACCATCTGTTGGAGTCGGTGACGTCGAAGCCCTTCGTCTCACGCAGGGTGTCAACGAGCCGGTCGCGGCCCGCATCGAGCAGCGCGAACTCTCGCCGCTGCCTTCCGTCGCGCATCTCGTCGCGCTGTGATATGAGCCGGGCCTCGGCAAGTCTCTTCGTGGCAGGGTATATGGCGCCGTCGCTGAAGGCGCGGGCGTATCCCTGCAGCTGTTCCATCTTCTTGCGCAGCTCGTACCCGCACATGGGCTTCTCGGAGAGGAATCCCAGGATCATCGTTTCAATGAGGCTCATGTTTGTATTGTAATACCTCGAAACGACACGCCGCGTTTCGCTATATCTCGATTCGATGTATAGTCAGTACCGACGCAACGGATACCTCGAAACGAGAGATTGGAATCAGCTTCCACGGTTGTGGAGGCAGATTCCCGATTCGGCTCGCGACAGGGACCGGAGCGACATCCGGCACATGCCGGAAAACGGCATAACACGAAGGGACAATCATGAGCAGCATCACCGTCATCGGAGCAGGAAACATCGGATCGGCCGTCGCCGGAATCGCCGTAAGATCCGGGGCCTCCGTCCAGGTCATCGATCGGGACGCGGCCAAGGCCAGCGCCGTCGAGGGAGCAACCGCCGTCACCTACGGGGACGCCATCACCGGCGACATCGTCGTTCTCGCGCTCCCCTACCCCGCATTCAACGACGTGCTCGCGACCTACGCATCGCAGCTCGCCGGCAAAACCGTCGTCGACGTGAGCAACCCGCTCGATTTCGGTACCTTCGACCTTGCCCTGCCTGCCGGCGTGAGCTCCGCCGCCGAGGAGCTCGCCTCCAGGCTTCCTCAATCAACCGTCGTCAAGGGCTTCAACACCACCTTCGCCGCCACCCTCGCCAGCGGCGTCAACGACGGCGCCCCGACCACGGTGCTTCTCGCCTCGGATGACGAGGACGCCAAGAGGGCCGTCTCCGACTTCGTGACCGCCGGTGGCCTGCGCGTCCTGGATGCCGGCCCGCTCAAGCGCGCCGCCTATCTCGAGGGCATCGGCGCCATGCAGATCATTCTCGGCGTGACGAACCAGACTCCGTGGACCGGCGGCTTCAAGATCGTCCGCTAAGCGACCGTTAGGCGTCCGTCGGGACGCCAATCGGACCGTCGCCGGCGAGGCCACCCGTATTCGTTGGGCAGATTGAAGCAGAGTGGGTGGCTACGCGAACAATCCCATCAAAGAAGTTCCGCGGAAAATCGCCCTTTCTGGTTTGCGGAATTTTCGGTCCCAGAAGAAGCCCGCCCAGAATCGCAACAGACCGCCCAACGAAGCGAACCAGACGCCCAGCGAACACGGAACCGGAGGGAATGGCGGCGGATTCCGCCGCGGCGAAGACGACCATCGTCCAGCGCGGCGGCTGTGTCTGACCTCAAGGTCGACCCAACCGCCGCGCCCCTCTCTCCCCCTCTTCTCTCGTCACGTTCTTCTCTCTCATCATGAAGGGGCAAACGCGCGAGATGATTCGGTGCGACCTTGCCCCGGCCCTTCTCGCGTCAGGGAACGGCGAATGAAATCCTAGGGAATTTCCAGAGAACGCCATAGAAGCGCCAACCTTCGGCTGGTTATCTATGAACTGTCGACGAAAGCCGGCGAGACTTCCTCAGAAGCCCCATAACTGAACCCTTCTTCTCTCTCCAGGAAGAGGCCCGGCTTCGGCCGGGCCTCTTCCTTTTCACGCTTGCAACGGAGGAGCACCCGGCATGCAACGACCATGAGAACTCGCTTATGCGAGAGAGAGGAAGAGAGGAGAGGGGAACCGCCCACTGATTCACCAAGGGCGGATAACAGGGAAACGCCCCGACTCACTCTCATTTTGGGAGTAACATGGGCGACGACCAGACAGGATGGGAACCGGGAGGCCTTCCGCAACTGCGAAGCCCACTGCACACAGGATGATGCAAGGCCTTCAGCACCGTTCCGTCGACGACTCGGAATCAATCCCGACCAACCAGAAGGAGCACGGAATGAGTGTAACGATCAGCGCCGAAGCGAAGAAGGTCCTGGACGACAATCTCGCCATCCAGGCCACGGTGAACCCCGACGGGACCCCGGACATCGGCCCCAAGGGGTCGCTGCGCAGCTACGACGACACTCACATCATCTACAACGAGCGCACCGCCCGCCAGACCCTGAAGAACCTCGAGAACGGATCCAAGATCATCGTTCTCGCGGTCGACCTTCCCCACCACACCGGCTACCGCTTCTTCGGCACCCCGCATCTGTATGCCCCCGGCACCGCCATCTACAACGAGGCCGTCGAATGGGCCAAGAACAACGGGCAGAAGGATCCGGCCTTCGCCGTCCTCATTGACGTCGAGCGCGTCGACCACCTGTGATCGGCGGCCGCCGTCCTGGTCAAGGATGTCGGCATCGAACCTGCCTCTGACGCAGCGAGGACCCCCGGTGAACGCCGGGGGTCCTCTTCTATCCACCCATGACATCGGACATAACGAACCGATCCGGACCGAACGGATGAAATCAGGCCGACGACCCGCCGATGACCCGCCGATGACCCGAGATCGGACCGACAGGAACAGGGAGGACAACGGAAGAGGACACCAACGGATGGCGGCGGCCTGGGAGCGCCGCAGGCAGGCCGCGAGCACATCGCAAGCGGCCTATGGTCACCAGGCCCGCCGCGCCGGATTCACGTCCTACGTCGATCCCGATACGCCGGGCACGCCTTCTCGAAGGCCTCAAGACGATCCAGAAGACCGACGCGACGCAGCCTCTCCCTCTCGTTCTGTTCGTAGCCTTCGGGCATGCCGAACATGGCCTCCGCGATGGCGCCGGTCATGGCGCATTGGGTGTCCGCGTCGCCGCCAAGACGCAGCGTGCTGCGCAGCGTCGACTCATAGTCGACGCTGGAGTCATCGAAGAAGGCGCACAGGGCCTCGGGAACGGAATGCTGGCAGGTCTCGTTGATTCCATATCCGGACGCGACGATGTCATCGACGCTGCGGGACAGATCGTAGGGGAAGGCACCGTCGTCTCCATCGAAGCGGGCTTCCAGCGCGGCGCGTATCTTCTGCTTGGAGGAGCCCATGCGGGCCATGAAGACGGCGAGCGCAACGGCCTGCGCGCCCCGGATCCCCTCGGGATGCGAATGCGTCGGCAGCGCGGTGAGCCGCGCAAGACGCAGCACCCCTGACTCGTCGGACGCCCACCAGGCGACAGGGCTCACGCGCATGGCGCTGCCGTTGCCGAAGCTGCCGTAGGAGCCGCGGCCGCCGGCCAACGCCCATTCCACGAAACGTGTGCCCCAGCTCACGCCCGGATAGTCATGGACATCCACGACGAAACGGCGCGACAGCAGCTCCACGAAGGCGTCATCGTCCCTGCCATCCCAGTCCGTCAGCGCCTTCGCCACCGTGCAGGTAAGGATGCTGTCGTCCGTGCAGTCGTAGTCGCTGCGCGCCAGCTCCATCGTCGCGACGTCTCGGGGCGCCCCGGAGAACTCCGAAGGTGCGCCGACGACGTCGCCGAAACATGCTCCGTAGGTCATGGGGGAATCGTCAGGCCGTGGTGTACTTTGCGCCGAAGAACGGGCGGTACAGGAGGCCGGCGAGCAGACCGCCGACGATCGGGAAGACGATGAACACCCACAGCTGGCTCCATGCCCAGCCGCCGCCGTACACCGCGGCCGCGATGGAACGGGCGGGGTTCACGGAGGTGTTGTCGATGGGGATGGTGATCAGATGGATGAGCGTGAGCGTCAGACCGATGGCCAGAGGGGCGAAGCCTGTGAATCCGACGCGCGCTGTGGTGCCGAGGACGACGAGTACGAAGATGGCGGTGAAGACGATTTCCACGGCAATGGCGCCGCCGATGCCGAAGCCGCCGGGCGAATGCGCGCCATAGCCGTTGGATGCGAAGCCGCTCGAGAGAGCGGCGGAGAAGAAGGCCGAATTCGACGAGGCGATGAGGGCGATCAGCGAGGATCCGAGGATGCCGCCGATGACCTGGGCGATGATGTAGCCGGCGGTCTCGCTCCAGGGGAACCGCCCGGCGGCGGCGAGGCCCAGCGTGATGGCGGGGTTGAAGTGCCCGCCGGAGATCGGGCCGAAGGCGTAGCAGCCCACGATGACGGTCAGACCGAAGGCGAGGGCGACGCCCAGATGCCCCACGCCGACGATGTTGCTGCTGGAACTGGGGAAGGTGGCGTCGAAAATCGCGGTGCCGACGCCGCCCGCCACAAGAAGAAGGGTGCCGATGGCCTCGGCGACCATGCGATGAAGGAAGTCATTGCCGTCCTTCCGAGAAGCGTCCTTCTTCTCGGCCTTCGCCGGGATGCCGGCGGAGGAATCTTCGGAAACTGTCGAATCAGCGCTCATTGCGGACTCCCTTCTCGATGACGGCGCCGGATATGGCGCGAATCGTCATAACGGTTATGACCGGAGATGGTTATCCGGGCATCGAATCGCGATTGCACCGGAAGCCCATCCCCACCTCAAGGATAGTCAGGATGAGACACAGACAAGACGAAGCCCATCCCAGAAGTTGTGAGAACACCGGCTCCCATCAATCCCTCAGCCAATGCCGACACGGCTCCGACGAAATCCCAATCGCACGCACATCAGGGCGCCTCATACTTTGTTTCAGGCCCCGGTTCTTCCCCCTCTTCTCTCCCCGGGGCCTTCCTCTTCCCTCATAAGCCGCTTTTCACTCCTTTGAGTGTGTCCTCCCCGTTCGTTGTGTTTCGTCGCCTCGATTCATTGTTCTTGTTCCCGTCCTTTCCACCCCTCGTGCTCGTCGATTCTCTTGATTACCCGTCAGAAGGCCGTCGTTGTCCATAACCGACATCGCGTGGGCCGCATATGTCCATTCCCATTCGGCGCTCGTTTTCCGAAGCCGTCGCCTTGAGCCTTCCCGTTCATGCCCAGCGACGACTCCGGCGCTAGGATGGGGATGGCGGGGTGTACGGCTAACGCACGGATAAGACGGTACGGATCGGGCACCGCGGAAAGTCAGGGGATATGGTCAGATATTCCAGGAAGTCGATCTGGGTCTTCATCGTCGCGTGGCTATGCGCTGCAGCGACGGCGATGGCCGTCAGCCCGACCCTGGTGGGCGCGGCGGGAACGACCAGTTCGTCGCAGCAGTCTCTCGTCCAGGTTCAGCAGACAGTCGCCGAGGCGGAATCCTCCTATGCCACGGCGCTGTCAAAGGCCGATTCCGCTGATGCGGCGAAGACGGCCGCCCAGACGACGGTCACCGAAGCCCAGAACCGCATGACATCGGCTCAGCAGGCCGTCGCCAACGCCCAGAAGAACCTTGACGATGCGGAGTCCTCCCTTGCCGACAACACGCAGGTCAAGCAGGCCGAGACACTGGTGTCGCAGCTGCAGTCCCAGATCACCAGCACGCAGGCCACCATTGCGGCGCTGAACCGGGCCATCGCCGCAACCACGGTGGCAGCCGTGAAGAGCGGCATCTCCCAGGCGCTGTCCACCGCTCAGACGAAGCTCGCCGATCTGGAGACCGCCCTGACGAACGCGAAGGCCAAGGCGGACGCGGTGCGCGACCAGATCGTCGCGGACGCGCAGGCACGACTCGCTCAGGCGAAGCAGACGCTGGAATCCGTCAAGGAGGCGCTTGCCGAGGCGCAGGCGGTTCTCAAGCAGGCCGAACAGACCGCGGAGACCGCGCACGAGGCGCTGACCAAGGCGAAGGATGCCCTGGCTGCCGCGAAGGCGAAGCTGGACACGGTCATCGCCGCCATCAACGGAGCGATCGCCAAGGGGTCAGGATCCTCTGGCTCCACGACCGGGACAGCGAGCTCGGGAACCGGCACCGGTACGAAGGATACGGCCGCATCCATGACGGGTGGAACTGCAGGCACGATCGCGCCGGTGGCGACCACGTCCACCGTCTCCCCCTCCTCGGCAGCCGACTCCTCCCCCCTGAAGTCCCTCGAATCCACCATGGCAACAACGGGTGCTGGAGTCCTCGCCGCCGTCGTCGCAGCGCTGGCGCTTGCCGGGGCCGGGGCATGGTTTGTCATCGCAGCGCGTCGGAAGCAGCAGACTGAAACGACGCGACGTCTGAGCGAACCGAGGGGAAAGCAAACGCCAACGAAAGCTGCATGAGAAAAAGGGCGAAGTCCGCGCTCAAGTTGGATGCTGTCGTGTCACAATCGGTTTTGTCACGACGAATGCCACTACACAGACAACTGTGCAGAAGTCGTTGGGGATCTCTTGATTCGTCATCTCTCAATGGCAATAATCGAGCCGCACTTCGCCGATATTCAGACTTTCGCAGAAGGTCATCCATTCACCGCACATCACCCATTCACGATTATGGTTCCGATGTTTCCTACTCGCTAAGGTCAGCCATCCATGTGACGAGACTGTCACTTATCCCGAAGTGGTAGTCGAACGAAGGCTCTTGAAGACAATCGATCATGTCTGATCTTCAGGGATATCCAACACGTCATTGAT
>NZ_CAUTOG010000057.1:0-7137 GCF_963540075.1 uncultured Bifidobacterium sp. | reverse complement strand
GCGGTCGACGTTCTCACCCTCCTTCTCGGCCATCTCGAACTGCTCCTTGAGCCAGATCCGTTCGGCCGGGTTGATGTCCATCATGTCCAGGTACTTCTGATAGACGGGGTAGAAGAGGCGCAGTGCGGGGTAGGCGGCGTACAGGGCCTGCTCGGTGCGGTGCCGGCGCCAATGCTCGGGATGCGCCTCGAAGGTGTTGCGGAATCTCCTCATGTAGTTGTGGAACGAGGCGAACGAGGTGTCGATGCGTCGGGCGGAGATCCCGCAGATCATCCGTCGCGAGTACACGGTTTTCAGGCCGTGTCCAAGCAGATGCAGCGAGACGTCCAGGTCCTCGTGCATGACGTCCTCCTTGTCGGGGCACACCTCCTCGGCTATGGCCCGCCATGCCGTGGCCCTCAGCGCCATGTTCGATCCGAACAGCAGCACCTGTCCGCCGTCGGCCCGGTAGGTGTGGCGACGCACCGTGTCATCCCCCTTCAGCCCCACGCGCTTGGCCGGCATGTCGTAGTAGACGACGGGTCCCGTGGCTCCCATGGCTTCGGAGTCCTCGGTGAAGATGCCCGAGACCACCTCCACCCAGTCGGGCTTGAGCATGCAGTCGGCATCCACGCGTCCCAGCACGTCCCCGGTGGCATGGTTGAGCCCGTAGTTGCGGGTGGGGATGAGCCCCTGCTCGGCGCTCTGATGGAGGAGACGCACGGGGGCGCCCGGATGGTCGCGGATGAAGTCCTCGACGATGCGGCTCGTGGCGTCGGTGGAGCGGTTGTCCACCACAAGCACCTCGTGCGGGGTGACCGTCTGGCGGGTGGCATTGGTCAGGCAGGCCTCGATGCGCTCCTGCTCGTTCCACGCCGGGATGACGATTGAGACGTTCAGCATGCTTCAAGGATAAAAGGTGACGCCTACACCGATGGTTTCCTGCGCTTCCAGGCGCCTCCGTGAGGCTCCCGCCTCCCGGTGCGCGTCGATGGCCCGACGCTAGTATGGGAAGCCATGAATGACCGCGACGAGTCGAAGATCGACCTGGCGTCGGTGTTCCCCTCCAAGGGGGACCCGCGCAGGCCGCCCGAGTGGTGGGGGAGGGCCCTGCTGTACACGGGCATAGGGGTTTTCGTCGCGTACTTCCTGTGGCGGTCGTGGGGCCAGGTCTCCTTCATCGTCCTCGACATCGTCATCGCCGTGTTCATCTCCCTGGCCATCGAGCCTCTTGTGCTGATGATGGTTCGACACGGCTGGAGGCGCGGCGCGGCGGCGGCGGTCTGTCTCACGGGTCTCACCGTGCTGGTGATGGCGCTGCTCGCGCTGTTCGGCAATATGTTCGTCCAGCAGATGATCTCCATGGTCCGGGGGCTGCCCCAGGTCTATGACGAGATCTCCGCCTTCGTCTCCCAGCACACCGGGTTCGACCTGCCTGAGAAGACCAGTCTCGGCAGCGAGATCCTCAGCAACCTTCAGACCTCGTGGGTCACCGACTTCGCAGGACAGGCGCTGAGCACGACCATGGGGGTGTTCAGCGCGCTGCTCGACCTCCTCACCGTGCTCATGGTGACCTTCTACGTCTCCGCGGCGGGCCCTCGGATGCGGCGAAGCCTGTGCCAGTGGCTTGGTCCGGTGACCCAGAGGCGCTTCCTGCTCGTCTGGACCGTCGTCCAGGACCAGATCTCGGGCTTCCTCTTCTCACGGACCATCCTTGCGGCCATCAACGCGGCCTGCATGGCCGTCTTCCTGGAGATCATCCACGTCCCCTCGTGGCTGCCGCTCGCGCTGTTCTGCGGCATCACCTCCCAGTTCATCCCCACCGTGGGCACGTACATCGGCGGCGCCCTGCCGGTGGTGTTCGCCTGGGGGTCGAACGGCCTGCCCTATGCCGTGGGCGTCCTCGTCTACATCGTCGTCTATCAGCAGGTCGAGAACCTCATCCTCTCGCCGAAGATCTCGCAGCGCACGATGGATCTCAACCCGGCCGTCGCCTTCCTCTCCGTGCTCGTTCTCGGCGCCGTGTTCGGCGCGCTGGGCGCCTTCCTCGCGCTGCCCGTCACGGCCAGCATCCAGGCGATCGCCAAGGTGTACCTCAAACGCTACGACCTGGTGGACTCGCCTCTGATGGCGGATCCCGTCTCCATGCGCAAGTCGAAGGTCGTCGAGGGCGCCGAGGCCTTCAACCGTCATGTCATCAGGCCCGTCAGCGAGCGCATCCCACGGGCAGCCCGTGGATCCAGCTCGCGCGCCCCCGTGGACGAGGAGCTGCGGCGGCTCCAGGGGGAGATCGGGTCGTTCGCGTCCGGAGGCTGGGGACGCGGCGGGACCGTCGACGGCAACGAGGACTCGGCCACGGTGGCCATCCCGCAGAGTCTTCCGGACGGTCGTCGGCGTGGAGCCGTCGCCTTGTCGGGGTCCGATGACGGACCCGACCCGGACGCGTCGGAGGATCCTGGCACGACGCCGATCCGCCGGGATGCGCATCGTGGCGAGGACGATGGCGATGACCGACAACCCGAGTCGGCGTCGAAACCCGGCGATGGGGATGGGTCGTCGGCATCGTCGGATTCCGGCCAATCCGGTTCCGCGCAATCCGGTTCCGGCCCTTCGAATCCGCGGGCGGAGTGGCGATAGATGGTTCTTCTTTCGGTGCTCGATACGCTGCTTCTCGTCGTCGGCGGCGCGGGACTGCTCTACCAGGCGGTCTGCGTCGTCGCCGGACTCTTCGTCAAGGAGCGGACCTTCCCCGACGCCCCGATGGACAGGCGTTACGCCGTTCTCGTCTCGGCGCGGAACGAGGAGAACGTCATCGCCAACCTCATCGAATCCCTCCACGCGCAGACCTATCCGTCGGATCTCGTGGACATCTGGGTGGTGGCGGACAACTGCACCGACGCCACCGCCGAGGTGGCACGGGCCCGGGGATGCCATGTCATCGAGCGCAGGGACCAGGTGCATGTGGGGAAGGGCTACGCCCTGTCCTATCTGCTCGGCCATATGATCGACGCCGGTCTCGAGGACCGCTATGACGCCTATTTCGTGTTCGACGCCGACAACCGCATCGATCCCCGGTACATCGAGGAGATGAACAAGGGCTTCCATGCCGGGTTCCGCATCCTGACCAGCTACCGCAACTCGGTGAACCTCGCCGACAACTGGGTCTCCTCGGGGTCCGCGCTGTGGTTCATCCGAGAATCGCGCTTCCTCAACAACTCACGGATGCTTTTCGGGTCGAGCTGCCACGTCGGTGGCACGGGATTCATGTTCTCCCGCGGGATCATGAAGCGCAACCGCGGGTGGAAGTTCCACCTTCTCACCGAGGACCTCGAGTTCACCATGGACTCCATCCTCCACGGCGATCGCGTGGGATACTGCGGTTCGGCCATCCTCTACGACGAGCAGCCCGTGACCTTCCGTCAGAGCTGGCGGCAGCGCCTTCGCTGGAGCAAGGGCTTCCTCCAGGTGTTCCGCTTCTATGGCCCCGCGCTGATCCGCAGGGCCGTGCGCGAGCGGGACTTCTCGGCCGTGGACTTCACCCTGCTTCTCTGCCCCTTCACGCTGATCACGGTCGTCCGCACCCTGCTGGGGGTCCTCTTCGCCGTCTTCGGCTTCGTCAGCTGGTCGAGCCAGCTGTCGTATCTGTCGGGCTGGGTGTCCGGAACGGTGACGGGCGTGCTCGTCATGATGGGCCTCGCCGCTCTGACGAGCATCGTCGAACGGGACAGGATCGGTGCCACCAACAAGGAGCTTTTCGCCTACGTGCTCAGCTTCCCGCTGTACATGCTCAGCTACGTCCCCATCTCCTTCCAGGCGATTTTCGCCCGGGCGGAATGGAAGCCGATCGTGCATAGGGGCAACTGATGACGTCGGACGGCGCGCGCGGCGGCGACACGCATGAGGATTCCACGACGCGTCGCGACGAGGGACCCGGCGACGAGGGACGGGGCGCGGGCGCGTCGGAGCGACGGGGCTCCGACTCCGCGCCGGACCGCAGGAGGACGCATGATGGGCAGGGGCCCGCGTCGCGCCCGTCATCCGGGTTCCCGCGCGTCGTCATCGTCACGGCGTCGGTTCTCGTCACGGCCGTTCTGTGCATCGCCTACCTCGTCGGCGACTCCCTCGATGTTCTGCCGGGTCCGCTCACGCTTGCGGGACTGGACAGGTCCCTCCCGTCGGCATCCCGGAAGGCCCGCGCCGCGTCCGATCTCGCCGGGAGGCTCGACGAATCCCGGGACGTGGATGCCACGTCGGCGTCGCGGCTCGTATCCTCCTTCGCCGCGTCCTCCGGGATCGGCGCGGACTATTCCGTGGCCGTGGCGGACGCCGACGGCACGGTCGTCGCGGAGAGGTCGGCCGATCAGGCGCGCGAACCCGCCTCCACGCTCAAGACGCTGACCTCTCTCGCCGCAGCCACCACGCTCGACATGGGCTCCACCCTCGACACGCGGACCTATCTGAGCCAGTCCGAGGGCTCCGGGACGACCGTGATCCTCAAAGGCAACGGCGATATGCTGCTGTCCTCCGGCGACAGCGACACCTCCCATGTCAACGGCCGCGCGGGCCTCCGCACCCTGGCGAAGGAGACCGCCCAGGCGCTGAGGCAGCGTGGGCTCGACACCGTGCGGCTCGTCTACGACGACTCGCTTTTCGGGTCCGTGCGATCGCCCTCCTCCATCGCCACGAACAATCCGGACGGCCTGTACTACACCCCGGTCTCCTCCATGGCGGTGGATGGCGGCCGAGAATGGTCCTCGGGGCAGAAGCCCTCCGATCCCGACGACTTCGAGGCGTATCCGACCCTGTCGACGACCACCGCGGCGGACGCGGCCGCCGCCTTCGCCACGAGGCTGCGCGAGCAGGGCATAACGGTGACGGGGTCGCCGACCTCCGGCACGGTCCCCGACGGGCTGTCGCCCGTCGCCTCGGTGAGCTCCGCCACGCTCGGCGAGGTCATGGCCTTCATGCTGCGGCATTCCGACAACACCCTTGCGGAGGAGTTCGGCCGGCTCACGGCCTTGAAGCTCGGCACAGGCAACTCTCCGCAGGGGGCGACCGCGGCCGTGAAACAGCGGCTGACGGCCCTCCGCGTGACGACGAAGGGTCTGTCCATGGCCGACTGCTCGGGCCTGTCGCCCGGATCCCGGGTGACCGTGCGCACTCTCGTGGCCGTCCAGGCGACCATTCTGCGGACCCCGGCCGCGTCGGCGGCGGGGGAGGGACTGTCGGTCGCCGGACTCGTGGGCACGGCGAAGAGCCGGTTCGACTCCTCGGTGGCGGGACTCATCCACGCGAAGACGGGCAGCCTGTCCGGCGTGACGTCCATGACGGGGACGGTGCTTCGCTCGGGAGGCGGGATCCTCGTCTTCGCGGTGATCGTCAACGATCCGCAGGATTACAGCGCGGCGTACGCCGCCATCGGCGATTTCGTCGGATCTCTGGTGAAGCTGTGAGGGGCCGGCGGATGCGGGGATTGGAGGAGCCGTGTACTCCGCTGCGATGAAGGCCGCCGTCGGGGCGGTCAGGGCCTCACTCGCCATGATCGGTATCGCCCGGCAGGGCGACGTGTTCCGCAGTCATGGCGAGCATAGGCCCGCCGCCGACGCCCCGCTTGTGCTCGTCGCCTGCTCGGGCGGGCGCGACTCTCTGGCCCTGGCCGCGACCGCGGCCACGGTCTGCGCCAGTCTGGGGGTTCGGTGCGGCGCGGTCGTCATCGACCATCGTCTTCAGCGCGGCTCCGAGACCGTCGCCGCCGAGGCCGCCGGACGATGCCGTCATCTGGGGCTTGATCCCGTTCTCATACGCAGGGTGGATGTCGTGGACGTCGGCGGAGGCGTGGAGGACGCGGCCCGCAGCGCCCGATATCACGCCCTGTCCCGATCGGCTCGGGAGGAGCGCGCGGTCGCCGTGCTGCTCGCGCATACGCGCAACGACCAGGCGGAGACGGTGCTGCTCGGCCTGCTCCGGTCCGGGGGGTTGGAATCCATGGCCGGCATGCCCCGATCGACGTCGGTCGAAGGGGTCGTGTTCCTTCGCCCTCTGCTCGGTCTGCGCCGTTCGCAGACCACCGCCATCTGCCGGGACCTGGGTCTCGGATGGTGGGACGATCCCACGAATGGGGATGCGGCGGCCGTCCATGGCGGGCTGGATCGGAACTACCCGCTGCGTTCCCGGATACGCCATGCGCTGATCCCGTTCCTCGATCGTCTTACCGGGTCGGATGTCACGGGAGTGCTGTCCCGGCAGGCGGAGCGGTATGCGATGGACGCCGACTGCCTGAACCGCCTCTCCGACGAGGCCGCCGGACGGCTGATCGAGGTGTACCGGGATTTGCATTCCGCACGGCCGGAGGCGCGTGTGGATGCCGATGGTCTTGCCGCCGAGCACCGGGCCATCCGCACGCGCGTCATCCTGCGGGCGCTGGCCACGGTGGGCGTGACGGCGGCGGAACGCCATGTCCTCGCCATCGAGGCGCTGGCCGTCGACTGGCATGGCCAGGGGGCCGTCGCGCTTCCCGGCGGACGTTCAGCGTTCCGTCAGGGACACGTCATTCGGCTGTGCCAAGATGGAATGCATGAAAATCGCTGACGTCGCCGAATCCATCGACCACGAGCTGGTCAGCAGCTCCGCAATCCACACCAGGATCGAGGAGGTCGCACGGCAGGTGAGCGAGGACCACCGCGGCGATGACCTGCTGCTTGTCGGAGTCCTCAAGGGTGCGGTGAACACCATGGTCGCCTTCTCCCAGGCGCTGAGCATTCCCGTGACGATGGATTTCATGAGTCTGTCGAGCTATGGATCGGGGACGTCGAGCACGGGGACCGTGACCGTGCGGCAGGACCTTTCCAGCGACGTTCGCGGCCGGCACATTCTCATCGTCGAGGATATCGTGGATTCCGGAAGGACACTCGCCTGGCTGGTGGACGAGCTCAGAGGCCGCAGGGCGGCATCCGTCGAGGTGTTCGCCCTTCTCGAGAAGCCGGCGCGGCGGGAGGTCGACGTCGACGTGAGATACCACGGCTTCGACATACCCGACGAGTTCGTCGTCGGCTTCGGCCTCGACTACGACGAGCGGTTCCGCAACCTCGACTCCATCGCGGTCCTCAGACCGGCCGTCTACCAAGGAGCACACGCATGACCTATCCGCAGTCACCCCGG
>NZ_CAUTOG010000056.1:0-7674 GCF_963540075.1 uncultured Bifidobacterium sp. | reverse complement strand
ATGACCGGCAGGCCGGGCGTCTGCCTCGCCACGCTGGGGCCGGGAGCGCTCAACCTCACGCTTCCGGTGGCTCAGGCGAACGCCGGAACCGTGCCGCTTGTGGCCCTGGGCGCACAGGGCAGCGTGAGCCGGCTGTACAAGGAGTCGCATCAGATCATCGACCTGGTCTCCGTGTTCCGCCCGATCACGCAGTGGTCCTCGATGCTGCTCGACGCGGCAGGGACGCCGGAGGTGGTACGCAAGGCCTTCTCCATCGCCCAGCGCAAGCGCCCCGGCGCCACCTGCCTGGTGCTTCCCGAGGACGTCCTCGAGCAGCCCGCCCCCGCCGGCGCCAGACCTCTGCCCCTCCCACGCCCGCTGCGGATCGTGCCCACGCCGGACGTCATCGACGAGGCCGCGGACCTCATCGCCTCCGCCCGGCGTCCCATCATCCTCGCCGGCAACGGCGTGGCCCGCTCGCATGCCGAGAACAGCCTGCTCGCCCTCGCCGAGCAGCTCAACGTGCCCGTCGCCACCACCTTCGAAGGCAAGGGCGTGTTCCCCGACGACCATCCCAACGCGCTGGGCGTGGTCGGCTTCATGCACCGCGACTACGAGAACTTCGCCTTCGACGACGCCGACCTCATCATCACCGCCGGATTCTCCATCCAGCAGTTCGACCCGGTGAAGATCAACCCGCACAACGACAAGACCATCATCCACATCAACACCTTCGTGGAGGACACCGACGCCCATTACGCGGCGGCGCTCAACATCATGGCGGACGTCGACGAGACGCTGCGCGAGCTCACCGCCGCCCTCTCGGCCCGCGGCGTGCGCTTCGACGACGTGCAGCCGCGCATCCGCGAGCTGCTCCGCGAGGAGTACCTCTCCTGCCGTGACGACCCGAGCTTCCCCATGAAGCCGCAGCGCATCGTCTATGACACCCGCCGTGCGGTGGAGCGTGACTGGCCGACCCTCGTGGACACCGGCGCCCTCAAGATGTGGATGGCGCGCCTGTATCCGACCTACGAGCCCACCACCTGCCTCATCGACAACAGCCTGTCGACGATGGCGTGGACGCTGCCGGGCGCCGTGGGCGTGTCCCTGGCGCATCCGGGGCGGCCGGCGCTGGCGGTGATGGGCGACGGCAGCTTCCTGATGAACGTGCAGGAGATCGAGACGGCGGTGCGCTGCGGCTGCCGCATCGTCATCCTCGTGTGGGTGGACAACTCCTACGGGCTCATCAAATGGAAGATGGACCTGCATGACGGCGGCCACGAATTCGTGGACTTCGACAACCCCGACGTCGTCCAGCTGGCGGCCAGCTTCGGTGCCAAGGGGCATGACATCTCGTCGGCGGAGGAGCTGTATCCGGTGCTGCGGTCGGCGCTGAGGTCGGGCAGCGGCGTGGACGTCATCGCCTGCCCGGTGGACTACCGCGAGAACATGCGGCTCATCGCCAAGCTCGGCGACGTGGAGTTCAGCAGCTGACGACAGGCGGCAGACGATGAGCGGCTCGGCGGCTCCGTTCCTCCGCAGTCGCCGCCGAGGCTCACTCCGAGGCGAGCGACTCCCCCATCACACGCAGGCGCTCAAGCTGCTCGGCGACGGCCCGCCGTCTCTCGGGGTCGTCGTCGCCGGAGACGAGATTGTCGACGTACACGATCTTCGCATCCTCGACCCCGCAGTACTTGGTGAGGGTCTGGCGACGGATCTGGTTGTCCAGGGCCTCGCCGACCCCATCGGATTCGTACCAGCCCTGCGAACCGCCGGTGAGCATGACGACGCGTACGGTCTTGCCCGCGAGCGCCCCCGGCTCTCCGGAGGGATTGTAGGCGAAGCCACGGCAGATGACGCGGTCGAACAGACCCTTGACCATGGCGGGCATGGTGTACCAGTACACGGGGAAGACGATGACGATGACGTCGGCCTTCTCGAGCCTGTCCTGAATGACGGCTACGTCCCGCGGGACGGGGCCGCGGCCCAGATAGTGGCGTCGGTCGGCGAGGGTGTAGACGGGGCTGAACCCGGCGTCATACAGGTCGAGCACGTCGACGTCCGCGCCTGCGGCACGCGCGCCCGCCGCGAAGGCATCACCCGCGGTGTCGGTGAGGGACCCCGGATCGGGGTTGCTGGTGATGACGAGAACGTTGGTCATAGGCCCATCGTAGGCCGCGCTCGTATCGTCAGACTGTGGGTTTGCCCCTGACAAACCCACAGACCCCTGTGGGTTGCAGCGAACCCGCACGTCCCGCAGGCAGACCCCCGCCCTACCACAGGACGCGGGAGTGCCGGCGCTCGGTCTTTCTGGCGGAATCGGTGCAGATGCGGCCCCAGCGGTCGACGCTCCATGATCCGGACCTGAGAATCGCAATCTCCTGATTGCTGAGGAGGAAACCCTCGAATTCGTCGGCATGCTTCTCGATGAGGGCACCGCCCTCACGGACGTAGCCGATGAGGAACCAGTAGGAGTTGAGATGCTTCGCCCCGCAGGAGATCATCATGTTCACGTCGCACAGCCAATCCCACAGGCCGTGGATGTCAGTGACCTTGTTCAGGGTGTCGATGGCCCAGACGTACGAGTCATGGTCTACGTGCGAATGCCGTTGCGCGGCAGCGGTAAAGGAACCAAGACAGTCGATGCGAATGGAGTCGATGGAGGAGGAGACCCTCTTGAGCAGATGCTGCTGGAGCGCCCGATACCGATCGTCCATCATCCCTGCGGATACCTCACGGACGTCTTCCTTGACTGCGCCGTGGATATCGTCTTCCTCTGACCGTCCCCTGACCGTGCTCATCGCTCGGCCCTCCTTCGTCATATCGTCACTCTGTCGCGGCCTTTCTTCCGTCTGGACACCTCCGTGATATGTGCAATGGGCAAGGCTTGCAAGGTTCCACGATGAACCGCACGTTAAAACTCCGTGATTCCCCATCGTCATGTCGCATTCATGACATCAGAAAATGATTATCGCTGCGATAATCCCTGTATCACCCCGCAATCACCCGCATTATCACCCCAGAAATCACCCCTTGCGACACGCCGAGGGTCGGAGTCGATCAGAGCACGACGACGAGGACCGCCACGAAGGCCACGGACAGAACCACGCCCTCGCCGATGCCGATGTACAGAGGTCGTACACGTTCGGAACGCATGGGCAGCATCGTCGCGCGCATGAGCAGGACGACGGCGATCGCACCCCACAGGGGCTGCACCAGGAACGCGGCAATGGCCATCGCCGTATGCCAGATGACGGACAGGAAATGGTAACGGGGGTCGCCGAATCCGCGGATCATCGTCTTGACGAACAGGGCGGATCCGTATTCGACCATGAGGAAGGCCGCGGCAGCCATGATCGCCGCGCGGGGGATGCCCGACGGTCTGAATCCGGCGGCGGCCGACCCGGCGATCGCGCCGATCAGGGAGGCGGCGAGCACGTCGGCGGCGTTGGCCCACAGAGAGCGTTCCTGATGGATATAAGCGGCCCGAAGCGTCAGCCCGGCGAGCACGAGGTACACGGGCGCCCACCACAGGATGGCCGGATGGAGGATGACGAACGGCAGGCCGACGACGACCGTCGCACCGCCGAACACGAGCATCGGCGTCAGATAGCGGTGGACGCGGCGGGAGACGAGCCATCGGGCGGCCGTGAACTGCACGCAGTAGCAGAGCGCCCAGGCGATCAGCAGCCACAGGTCCTGCAGCCATACCCCGAATACGGACGGCGACGATCCGGATGCGACCGAGGCCGACGAGCCGAAGCGGGAGGCGAGCACGGCGGCGATGATCGTTCCGGCCAGTCCGGGGGCAAGCACCATCATCCAGGCGCCGGGCTGGGTTGAGGTCCACAGTCGGCGTCGTTGGCGGGAGGTTAGAGGCGGACGGGTCGCGGAGGATGACGTGATCGGCGTGGAGGCGTCGGAGGGGGCGGCAGCCTCGGACGACTCGGGTGGCACGGTCAAGACGGAGGACCCGGACGACTGGGCGGGAGCGGCGAATCGAACGGGTCCGGAGGACGGATCCCGAGTGGAGGAGGACGCCGCCGTCGCTGCCGCGTCCGGCGAGGACGAGGCCACCGCGGACGGCGACACCGCGGAATTCGAGGTTTCTGCCGGCTGTGAGGACGCCGGGATCTCCTGCGACACCGCGTCTTCGGCTGGCTTCGCGGCTAGCAAAGCCTCCTGCGAGACCAGGTCATCAGTCGACCCATGCTGCGTTAGGGGTTCGGACTCGGATCCGGGTTCGGACTGCGCGAGTGGTGCGGACTCCGCCGGCGACTCGGGCCGCTGGGCGAAGCTTGGCGGCCGACGTCCGGAGGCTGCCAGGGCCTGTGCGGACCGGCGACGCTGAGCCGCGGACCCAAAGGAGGGTATGTCCGTTTCCTTCTGCGGCGATGGCGTGACGAATATCTCGGTGTTCGCGGTGGATTCCGGGGAGGCGGCGGCATCGTGGCCGTCGGGGGAATCGGTGAACTCAGCGGATTCGCCGGAATCGGAGCCGAAGGAATCATCGGATTCGGATTCGGCGTATCCCCCGCCCTCGGACGAACCGACATCGTCCGGCGCGACTCCGGAAGACGCAGCTCCAGAAAGCACGGCATCATCGAACGCAGCAGCATCAGACACGACGCCATCGGATTCAGCGCCGGCGTCCGCGGAGGCGGCATCGGCGGCATCCGGTTCGACCACGTCAGGTTCCACGGCCTTGGACGTCACGACCCTGGGACGACGCTCCGACCCCTCACGTGCGGACGCCACGGTGCCATCCCTGGACGAACCCGCCGCGGCATCCGCCGATGACGCGGTCCTCCCGCCGAATGCATCCTCGCCGTTCGTCGTCATCGTCGCATGCCTGCCATTCCCCCGGGTCCGACCCGGAATCGCCTGTCAGCGTCTCCAGACTATCCCGCGGATGCGGCGAGAGGGAAGAAAGAGGGAATAAACATCATCCCGACAACCGCGCCGCTTCGCGCATGAGAAGCATGCCGCCGGCGAGCCAGCGGTAAAGGTCGGTCCAGTCGCCGGAGTCGAAGTCGGCGTCGCGGCGCACGACGATCGCGCGCCCCTGCCTGGCGGCGTCCGGCGCGTCCCAGTGCAGTCCGACGCCCTGCTCGGCCCCCGCGGACGTCCCGCTGGCGAGGCGTCCGGGCGCACCTCCTGTTATGGGCGTAAGCAGCATCTCCACGCGGCCGCGACGTTCGACGAGCCGACGGTAGCGGTTGGCATCGGAGAAGTACAGATCCACGCCGACGTATCCGTCGCGCAGCCCGAGCAGCGCATCGACATGGCATCCGGATTCGCCGATGCCGTACGACGTCCAGGAGCCGGTTCCGGACTTCCTCAGGGACAGGTCGCCGAACGCGTCGACGACGTCCGGCCGTCCGGCGCAGCAGCGGTGGAAGTCCTCCCAGAACATGAGTCGCGTGCTGGTCTTGTCGGCGGTGCGCACGCCGCCGATGGCGCGAAGATAGCGGGAGCGCACCGCAGCGAGCGATGATCCGTCCGCGCCCCAGAAGTCCCAGCCGTTGGCCTTCGCCGAACCGCCGGCCAGGGCGATGGCGCGATGCGCGGCCGCGGAGGGGCTGTCGAACTCCTCGCCGTTCTCCAGCCGGATGCGGTAGTCGTCGGTCACGACCGCCCGCGCCGGGTATTTCGCGCTGCGGCCGACGAGCACGTCCCCGGAATCCAGGAGCCCGAACAGGCACAGGTCGCGGAAGCCGACGGTCGGGCGACCGGCCGCGCTTGCATCGGAAGAGACCCCGGCGCCGACCCCGCCAGTCGCTCCGCGAACGCCGCCACGCATCCCGCGCCTGGTCTCCCGGTAGCGTTCGATGACGTCCTGCGGCAGATACGGCATGGGCCAGGTCCCGACGGCCCGCTCGGCGAGCTCGTTTCCACGCGCAGTGATGGTCTCGTCCGTCCATGCCTTGGCGGCCCTGAGCGCCACATCGATGCCCAGGCCGCTGCCGTCATACCCGCCGATGAGACGCCTCCTCTTCCCTTCGAAGCTCCCGTCGGACAGCTCGGAGTTGTAGGCGGTGAGCGTGAGGTTGCCGAGCCGGTTGACGTCCCGCGTGAACACGTCCTCGCAGTCGTCACCGAGCATCGAGCGCCATTCCTCATGGGCGAGCGCGTTGCGCGGCATGATGTGCTCGATGGTGTAGACGCCGTGCGCGAAGTCGATGGGGTTCCTGGGACGGCGCGAGTTCTCGAGCATGGCGAGCAGATACAGGCTCCGGCGGAAGGCGTAGCAGTCGCGCGTGGCGAGGGTCGAGCGGAACTCCTCGTCGTCCGGCATGCGACGCGTGGTGCCGGCCTCGCCGAGCAGCATGGCCTCGAAGGCCTCGCGGACGTTCCCGCCGTCGCGCCGCACCTGGTCGAGCCGGGCGATGAGAGAGGACAGGAATCCGCCCAACCCGTTGCCGGCCACCCCGCACGCCATGCGTCGGAAGAGATAGGAGTCGAGCATGCGGAGCATGGAGACGAGGTCCGACATGGACAGCGCCGAGGCCATCTGACCCGCGGAACCGCCGCCGAATCCGATGCCGGTCCCAGCGCCGGGACCCACGCCGCGACCCGCTGATCCGTAGTCGGCCGCTTCGTCGGCCATCCCGTCGTAGGCCATCCCGGCGGCCATCGGGCCGTATCCCGCCGGTCCCGGAGCGATGGACCCCAGGTCGGCCGGCAGCCAGTCGTCGGCCGAAACCTGCCAGGGGTCCGAGGCCGTCCCCACGGCGGACTGTCCGTCATGCCAGTCGAGAAGCGTCATGACGAGCGGCCATGCGACGGACACGTCCAGCATGTGCAGACGGGCGAGGACGGCGTCGAGCTTCGGGCCCTCGGCCCGGTGGAAGGCGATGGCCGCGTAATGACCGGCGAAACGCCGCATCTCGCGCAGCAGCGGGACGACGGAGACGGAGGTCTCCGAAACGCCCGTCGTCAAGGCGCCCGCGGCACCGGCCGCGGCACCGGCCGACACCGAGCCGCCCAACGCCCCCACCGTAGCGTCCTCACGAGCCTCGCGATAGCGCCGGAACTCGCGGAACAGGTCGCGCGAGACGACGGGCGTGGGCGCGTTGACGACGGTGAGCCAGTCGTGGAGGAACCCGTCGAAGCGCCTGTCGTCGGCGATGGACGCAGCCGAGCCCGAGCCGCCCGACCCGGAACCACCCGCGGCCGACGCAGCGGAACCTGCTCCTGCGCCGGCCACTCCCCCGGCTCCCGCCGACGGCCCCGAGTTGGGCGCAGGCGAGAGGATCTCCTCGATGGGCCGCCACTGGTTGCGGTACAGGTCGGCCTGGTCGTCGATGGGCAGGCCCATCAGCACCTCGTTGCGCACGAGGTCGGCGACGGAGAGGTCCTTGCCGGTGGAGTTCATCGTCTCGAAGATGAGCTGCGGGTCGTCCTGGCCCTGGGTGAGCGAGATCGAAACGACCTCGAGGCGCTGCAGACCCGTCCAGACGACGTTGGGATTGGCGATGCCCTCCAGCCGACGCCGGAAGAGGTCGAGATTGGCGAGCAGCCGCGCCGAGGAACGGTCGACGGGCGCATCGGGGTTCTCGAGATGGTCGAGAAGCGAGCGCAGTGTGGATTCGTCGCCCTGGGTGAGCGTGAGCCGGTAGTGCTCGTCGCCGTGCCGGTACGGGTTGACGAGGTAGCCGCTGCCAAGGATCTCCTCGCAGGAGAAGGCGAGGG
>NZ_CAUTOG010000055.1:0-7683 GCF_963540075.1 uncultured Bifidobacterium sp. | reverse complement strand
TACATCGTCGACGCCCTGCAGATCTACGGACAGGCCGACGTCCCCGTACGCGGACTCATGTTCTGCAGCCGGCGCGACGAGGCCCATCGTCTCTCCGAACTGTTCAACCAGCAGTTCAACCAGCAGGCGGAACGTCTCTACCGGACGCGGGCAATCGACGGCGGGACGCCCCAGAACGAACGTCAGCAGGCCATCGACGATCTCGAGAACGGACGCCTCGACTACCTGCTCACCGTGGACCTGTTCAACGAGGGGATCGACATCCCCTCCATCAACCAGATCGTCATGCTTCGGCAGACGGAGTCCAGCATCATCTTCACGCAGCAGCTGGGACGAGGCCTGCGCTGGACGGCCGGCAAGGATTCCGTCGTCGTCATCGACTTCATCGGCAACTACGCCACGAACTATCTCATCCCCATCGCCCTCTACGGAAACACCGGGGATCGCGACAGAGCGCGGCGCAACATGCAGAGGAACGTCATAGGACTGAGCTCGATAAGCTTCGATCCCATCGCGCAGAAGAAGGTGCTGGAATCTCTGGCGACGGCCGATCTGTCGAACATGACGCTTCTCACCGACAGATACCGGGATCTGAGATTCGAGCTCAACCGCATCCCGCTGCTGATGGACATCCAGAACCACGATCCCTCGCTGGTGACGACGATGGCGATGAAGTCCAGGAACTATCTGGCCTTCGTCCGATCTCGCGAAGCCAGCCTGGGAAGAAAATCCACTCGCCGCGACATGTGGCTGCCCGGTGCAACGACCCCCGAGCAGGAGGGGGTGCTGACGATGCTCACTGCGGTGCTCCTGCGGGGTCTACGGCCACATGAGGCTCTGGCCCTCGCGGAGCTGTGCGGAATGCCCCGTGACGCCGACGGTGATGATATGACGTCCGGCCGTCGCCGCCTTCCATCTCCCGTTCCCATCATCACCGACCGGGGCGTCGCCATGCAGGAGCTGCATGATCACCTCGCCAGCGAATTCCCGACGGCCGATGATTCGGACGACCAATGGCATTCGGCTCTATCCGTCCTCGAGTACACGTATTTCACGGCACCCAACAGAAAACGCTTCCGGAACACGCCCGTGATCCACCGGGAGGAGAACGACCGAATCCGACTGACAGACACGCTTATCGAATGGATTCGCGGGAACGACACCTTCCGGACGTTCTTCCTCGACACCCTCCGCGCCTCCCTGGCGAATGCTCACGGGCTTCTTGACAACCTTCCGCGTAAGGACATCTCCGCCTGCGGGTTCATTCGCGGGGAGAAATACGGCATCTTCGACGTCATGCGCCTGTGCGGATGGTCCTCGGAACAGGTCGCACAGAACGTCGGCGGATATAGGCTGGATCTGCTCACCTCGACGCTCCCGATCTTCATCAAATACGCGACCAGCCAGTACGAGGACAGGTTCCTCGATCCGTCACGCATCCTGTGGTACAGCAAGAACAACCGCAATCTCCGTTCTCCGGAATACCAGTGGCTGCTCGACGGAACGCAGGGCACGTCGGCTTGGACCGGCACGCATATCGTTCCCGTCTTCATCAGACGCAAGGCCGAGACGAATGAGACGGGATACTACTTCGTCGGCATGGCGTCCCACATCGCCGACGCCCATGAATCCGTCAACAGGCATGAGGGCACGAACAACCGCGTCGTGATCTCCACTCTGACGCTCGACCGTCCGGTGCCACCGGATCTCCTCGAGCATCTCACCGGAACGCGTACCTTCTGACGATTCTCAGTCGCTTGCTCCTTGCCACCCATCACAGGAACCTCCGAGCATCATCAGAATCCGGCGCACGCCACGCACCTCCAGACACTCCTCCATTTCTCCACCCCTGACCCCTCATCCCTACCCCTCCCCGAGAAGCACGCCGAGCCAGATGAACGCCGAGCGAATTCCGCATGGCGCAATGGCCAAAACCGGCGAGACGCCGACCCTGTCCGGTTGGGACTATCTAGGATGGGCCGTGGAACGTGCGCGTTCCCCCGGAATGACGCACGACACCGCAGCGGAACCGCCGGGAGAGCGAATGACGAGGAGCGTGACCGTCATGGTCAACAGGGACGAAACGCCGACGGAGGTCTTCCCCACCGTCACGACCGCGGGTCGTGCGACCGGCACCGGAATCCATGGAGCGGCATTCCTCGCCGCCCGGCGCGCATCCGCCCCCTTCTTGGCGGCTCCGCGTCCCCGTCGTCCGATTCCCGCCCATCGAATCGTGCTTCTCGTCGTGGCGATCGTGGCAGTCGCCGCACTGCTTGCCAGCCTCGCGCCCAACGCCATCGCGCGTCACCGCCTCGCCTCGGCCTGTTCGACGGCCCTGAATTCATGGACCGATCAGCGCGACCGCATCTCGGATCTCGTCTCGAAGGCCGACCGCACATCCGTGCGCGTCGCCGACCTCAACAAACTGAGCGTCACCGCCGGATTCGACGAGACATCCGAAGGTTCTTCGCTGCTCACGGCCGTCTCCCAGTCACGCAACCGCGCCGCCGGCGCGATGGCCGCCGGCGAGCCCGAATGCGCCTCCTGGTCCGACGTCTCCTCCATACGGTTCTCCACACACACCATGACCACCCGCGCCGACATGCTCGGCAACACCCTCACCGCCTTCGATACGCAACTGCGCGACTATCAGAAGGCCAGGGCCGCCTCCGAGCTTTCCTCCTCTCTGACCGCGGCCCGCATGCGCCTTGATGAGGCGATCGCAGCCGGGAACAAGGCCCTCGATTCGGCCGAGACCAATGCCGACGGAAGCACCGCATCCACGGCAAGAATCCTTTCGCTCAAGGCTCTGCTGGCCACGGGACGAAACATCGGCACGGGCGCCGACGCCCTGAAGGGGACCTCCCCCAGCGCCGCCGTCAAGAAGGCCGTGTCCACCCTCGACTCCACCGCCACGAAGATCTCCGACGCCGCGGCCGCACTGGGTCAGGACTGATCAGGGCGAGAGACGTCCTGACGGCGACCGATGTCGTCACAGGACCCGACTGACCCCGCACGCCGCCCGGCACGTCCGTCTCGCCCACGGCGGCTCCGACCATCGTCGGAGCGCGTTTCGTCTCTCCGCGGTCTGCGGACACACCCCGCACCGCCGTCAGGACCGGGATAAGGTGGAGCGTACGGCCAGCAGACGATTCATCACCGACGCTCACCAGGAACGAGGACATCATGCCGGACGATGCACGACATCCCTCCGGGGACGCGGCCGATTCGGGCGAGAAGGGCCCGGGGACGCCCAGAAGCGGGGATTCCTCTCACGACGCCGCACGCCGCAATCCCGTCCATGACGCGGACTCGCGTGACCCCGACTCCCATGCCGTCCCATCCCATGATGGGACACGGCACGATCAGACGCGGGATGACAAGACACGGCATGACAAGAGTCAGGACGACAGGACAGGGCACCATGCGGAAACGCACGATCCCGCCCATGCCGAGGACTCCTGGAGGGATCCGGACGAGTTCGAGAACCTCTGCGCCCTCTCCCCCGTCGCCGCCAGCGTCGCCCAGCTGCATCCCGCCGACCCCTCGCTGCGTCTCTCCGCGGACCCGCGCGAGGCGGTGCACGATCTCGAGGTCTTCGTCAGCCAGGTGATCGTCGGCATGGGAGGACTCGAGGGACCGACCTTCCTGTGGAACCATCTCATCCCGGACATCTGCACCATCGACGACGAGCACCGCCGCGACTGCGCGGTCGCCTCGCCCGAGGACGCGTCGGACATGATGGACATCCCGATGACCTGGTATTTCGAGGCGCTCGACTCCGCCATGGATGACGGGGAGAACGGGGACGGCACCGCGGACCACGGCACCACGGAGGACGCGACGGATGACGCGGGCGCCGGATCCGACCCGACCCCCGACTGGGACCCCGATGACGCCGACCTGCACGACGATGACGCCGGCACCGTCGACCTCCCCGTCTTCCGCATGGACACCCAGGCTCTGGCGGGCGTGGACGCGGTCGTCGGGAACGCCCTGTCAAGCTCGCGCTGGATGGATTCCGCCCGCAACCTCACCCTTGCCCTCGACGCCACCGTGGACTTCATCAGCCGGGTCAACGACGACGACAACGAGGTGTTCGACTACCTCATCCGGCTCATCCAGCAGATCCGTTTGTACTTCCACTCACTCGCCGAGCACGCCGGCACGGCCACCTCCGCGCAGGCCATGGCGATGCTCGTCGATGCCGCCTGCAGCGGCCCCATGCGACTCAACCCCGTGCAGCTGACGATGGTGCTCTCGTGCGGGCTGTCCTTCGCCCGGTGGGACGACACCCGCGTCATCGCCTATGACGCCCTCGCGCGCGCGACGCGCGCCATGGACGAGATGGAGGCCGGCGTCGACGGTTCCGCCCCGGACTCCACGGTCGTTCTGCGCGACGGCGAGACGCTGACCCTGCGGGCCTGCATGCGTCGGGCGCGCTTGCGCTTCGACCGTTCGGTGCTTTTGCTCCGCCACGACCTCCTGCGCCTGGGCGGGGAGGACACGGAGGCGGACCGCCTGCTGCTCGGCAACCGGGGTGTGCCGGCCATGGCGGACGCCTACGCCGCCCGGCTCGTCTCGCAGCAGCGCTGGGATGATCTCGCCCGGTTCAGCGCGGGAATCCTCAGGGATATGCCGGATATGGCCCCCGTTCTCTTCCCCGCGGCTTTGCTCCCCCGCGGATGGGAGTCCCTCCACGACATGGCCCTGGCCGGCGGCGGACGGATCGAGGAGCTGTGCGCGACATACCGTCGGCGCGTCGTCGACTCGGGTCCGCGGCGTCGACGCATGGACGTTCTCGACACGCTTCGGCGGATCAGCGGCAGGCGCTGGGAGATCCAAGTGAAGGCCATCGTGAGCGAGTACGCCGACGGGCGCGGGCGACGCGCCCGCAACGCCACATACGAACGTCTGCTGCTCGACAACGGGCTGGCCGAGGAGGCATGGCGCTATGTGCGACGCTTCCCGGGCGCCCGTCTCACCCTCGCCCCCGTCTTCGCCGACGCGCATCCCGAGGAGGCGAGGCATGCCATCCTCGGCGGCGTAGGACTGGACGGGCCGGAGCTGCAGGGTCTGGACGACCCGAAGATCACGGATTCGCGCATCATCCGGGCGATGAAGCGCTACGCCGGCGCCTTCGGCCGCCACGAGGCCGGTCGCCTCGCCGAGCGACTGCTCTCCCTCGGCTCCTCACGGAAGAAGCTGACCGGATGGCTGAAGGACTTCACCGACGACGACTGACCGGACCCGCGATCCGAATGCGGTAATCTGAATCCCCGCATCCCACGACGGCCCTCCGGGCCCTAGAGCTCGAACCCCAGCTGCTCCGCGGCCTCCTTGGGCACCGGATTCTCGCACCAGTAGTCCTCGAGGTTCTCGTACGTCGTCAGAGACCGTATCTCGGCCCCGTCGATGTACAGCTCGCCGCCGAGGTGGTCCGTTTCGTGCTGGAAGATGCGGGCGGGCCATCCATGCAGCCGCTCCTCATGGGACCTGCCGTCCTCGTCCTGCCAGCGGGCGACGATGTCCAGCCAGCGCCGACGCACGGCCTGATATCCGTCGAAGCTCAGGCAGCCCTCATAGAAGCTCCGCGTCTCCTCCCCCACGGGCTCGTAGGAGGGGTTGATGATGGCGTGGAACGGCAGTTCGGCGATCTCCCGAGGGTCGTCCGCATCATCGCGCATATGGTCCTCGATCACGGCGAAGGCCAGGCCCAGGCCGATCTGCGGAGCCGCCAGACCCACGCCGGGGGCCTCGAGCATGGTCGATCTCATGACCTTCACGAGCTTCGCCAGCGTCTTGGAGGACAGCTGGCCGTCATAGGCCACGGACTTCTGCCGCAGCACCGGCTCCCCCGCCTGCACGATCGGCAGGACGCCCTCCTTGCCGCCGGTGGCGATAAGCCGCTCCACCGCGGAGTTGAGCTCCGCGTCGATCCTCGCATGCGCGCCGAATTCCGTGCGCTTCTCCGTCTTTCCCGTCGTGGTCCTCTCCTCACTCCTCATGCCTTGACGTCGTTCGGCGCCCTGACTTAGCGCCTCTCCTATCCGGCGTTTCATCGCCCTTCTCGACGTCCCCTGCATACCGCATGCGATATACCGCACGCGTCGACATCTCGCATGCGTCGACGCCACGGGAATACCGCAGGACGGTCACAGCGCCAGTTCGCTGGCGACGACGTCGGCCAGACGGCGGCAGACCTCGTCGGCCTGCTTCTGGGTGGCGGCCTCGGCCATCACGCGCACCAGGGGCTCGGTGCCGCTGGGGCGCAGCAGCACGCGGCCGGTGTCGCCGAGCAGTCTGGATTCGCGCTCAACGGCGGCCTGCACCTTCGCGTTCGTGGGTGCGGCCAGCTTGTCGACATGCGGCACGTTGATGAGCTGCTGCGGCAGCTGCGGGAAGTCCGCCGCAAGCTGCTTGAGGCTCCGACCCGAACGCACGACCTCGTCGCACAGCGTCAGCGCGGTCAGCGTGCCGTCGCCCGTGGTCGCGAACTCGCGGTTGATGACGTGGCCGGACTGCTCGCCGCCGATCGAATAGTCGCCCCGCAGCATCTCCTCGAGCACGTAGCGGTCGCCGACGTTCGTCTGCGCCACCGAGATTCCCATGTCCTTCAGGGCGAGCTTGAGGCCCAGATTGCTCATCACCGTGACGACGAGCGTGTCGTGGTTGAGCTTGCCATCGCGCTTCTTCGCGCGGGCGAGGATGCCCATGATCTGGTCGCCGTTGACGAGCGTGCCGTCCTCGTCGACCGCCAGACAGCGGTCGGCGTCGCCGTCGAAGGCCACCCCCATGACGGCGTCCGAGGCGCGCACCATCGCCTGGAGCTGCTCGGGATGGGTGCTTCCCGCATTGCGGTTGATGTTGTAGCCGTCCGGGGAGGCGTTGATGACGTTCACGTCCGCTCCGGCCCGGCGCAGGGCCTCCGGGGCGACCACCGAAGTGGCTCCGTTCGCGCAGTCGGCGACGATCTTGAGACCGCGCAGAGGCTTGGGCTGGACCTTGTCCGATCCGATGGGAGCGATGGTGGAGACCAGGTGGTCGATGTACAGGTTGGTGGCGGTCACCATGTCATGGCTGATGCGTCCGACGCCGGCCCCCGTGGGACGCTCCCAGTCCTGTCCGAGGACGGATTCGATCTCGTCCTCCTTGGCGTCCGGAAGCTTGAAGCCGCCCCGTGCGAAGAACTTGATGCCGTTGTCGGGCATGGGGTTGTGGGAGGCGGATATCACCGCGCCCATCTCCACGTTGAGCACGGTGCTCAGATACGCGACGCCCGGAGTGGGGATGATGCCCGCGTCGATGACGTCGAAGCCCCCGGCGCTCATCCCCGCCGACAGCGCCGAAGCCAGGAAGTCGCCCGACACCCTGGTATCGCGACCGACCAGCGCACGACGACGACCCTCGGGACGGCCCTCCCCCGCGGAATTTCCCAGCACCCGCACAGCCGCATCCCCCAGGTCGAGCGCCAGACGCGCCGTCAGGTCCTTGTTCGCCAGTCCGCGAACGCCATCGGTTCCGAACATCCTCGGCATCGTAGCCATCCTTCGCTTCTATGGACGGGTCGTTGCGCACCCTGAGACGCCGACGCCGTCGTTTCTCCGCCGGCACCATCGTAGACGCGAGCGTCCGGCCCGCACCGCGTCGGACGCGCAAGCTGCCCGTTTCCCGCACATGCCG
>NZ_CAUTOG010000054.1:0-7825 GCF_963540075.1 uncultured Bifidobacterium sp. | reverse complement strand
TGAGCATGCCTGTCGAAGTCGGCTTACCGGCGGACGCTGAAGCTCTCAGAGGACTTCCGCATAGGATCGAGGTCCCGGTCATCCGAGGGGAGATGCTCAGGCTCCGGCCGGCCTCCCCGGACGATCTCCCCGTCCTGGATCAGATGGACGCCTTCTTCAACGCCTCCGGCATCACCGGCAAGGGTCCGGTGGCGGAGCGCGCCATCGTTCATGAATGGGTCCGTCGCTCGGTCGCCTGGTCGCAGGGCAGCCCCGTGGATCACGCCCGTTTCGGAGATCCGGAATCGCGTCGCACCATCGCCTGGTCGATTCTCAGCGATGCGCCCGGCGATCGCGATGACCGCAAGGCCGGCGGCGACGGGTCGGAGGTCATCGGGATGATCTTCCTCATCGACGTCGACGGATGGTCGAGGTCGGCCCGCATCCAGATCGTGCTGGGCAGGGACTACCGCGGCCGCGGCTACTCGCGTGATGCCATGCCCCGGGTCATGACCTATGGCTTCGCCTCGGCTCCGGTCGGACTGGGGCTTCACCGGATCTGGGTGGGCGTGCCCGAGAAGAACACGCGGTCGCTGTCCGTGTACCAGTCGCTGGGCTTCGTGCCCTCGGGGACGGCGCGCGACGGCCTGTGGGATGCCGAGACCGGGAAGTACCAGGACCTGATCGTCATGGACACGCTGGTCGACGAATACGATCCCATCCGTTCGCTTGACGCCTTCGGCATGCACGTCATCGAGGACAATCCGGGCGTCCAGGAGGCCATGAGCGCCCACGAGCATTCCCTGGCGATTCGTCAGCACGGGGTTCCGGAGGAGCACGCGAAGGATGCCCGGACCGGACGCGGACGCCGCTCCCGCCATGATGCCGACGCCCCGATGCCCCCGAAGGAACGGGGATCGGGAAGCCGGCAGGATCCGACAGTCGATGCGGCGCAGGAGCGGACCGGCGCGCGCGGGGATAGGGGATCGACAGGCCGCGGAACCGCCTTGGCCTCCGACGCTCGACCATCCGCCGGAGCGGATTCGACGACGTCCGCGGATGACGCCGCTGACGGTGCCTCCTGGCCCGCCTCGCCATCCTCGCCGAAGCGATCCGAGGGCGCCTGGTGGCGTATCCTCGGGCGAGGACGCGGACGTGGCGATTCGGGAAGGGGCCGCAATGAGCGCTGAGGACCTGGACAACTACGAGACGAGCGCGGAGCTCGCCCTGTACAAGGAATACCGCGACGTGATCAAGCTGTTCACCTACGTCGTGGAGACCGAACGCCGCTTCTATCTGGCGAACAAGGTCGATTTCAACGTGCGCTCCGCCGGGCAGGACGTGTACTTCGATGTCCAGCTCACCGATGCCTGGGTCTGGGACGTCTACAGGTCGTCGCGCTTCGTGAAAAGCGTGCGCATCGTCACCTTCAAGGACGTCAACGTGGAGGAGGTCCAGAAGACCGACATCGACATACCCGATTCGATCGGGTGATCCTGGCCGAACGGGGTCATCCTCGGGACCGGCGACGTGGCCGATTCGTGGAAGTTCCCCGTTCTACCCGTCGGGGACCCTCCCGCGGCGCTAGTGTATTGACCGGCTCCGCAGCGCCGGTGCCGGAACAGTGGAGGTCACAGTGAATCAGAAGCAGTCCGTCGTCATCATCGGAGGCGGTCCCGCGGGTCTCACCGCGGCATGGGAGCTCATCGGCGACGGCGGGTCCGAGCGTTACGACGTCACGGTTCTCGAGGCCACCAAGCAGTTCGGCGGCATCTCGCGCACGGTGCGGCACAACGGCAACAGGATGGACATCGGCGGTCATCGCTTCTTCTCGAAGGACGACCGCATCATGGACTGGTGGAAGAAGGTCCTGCCGCTGCAGGGCGCTCCCTCCTACGACGACAAAAAACTCGGGCGTCACCACGACCTCGAGCCCGGTGGCCCCGACCCCGAGAAGACCGACAAGGTCATGCTCAAGCGCCACCGCGTCTCCCGCATCTTCTGGAACCACCACATGTTCGACTACCCGATCTCCCTGTCGGCCAACACCCTCAGGGCGCTGGGCTTCCGGCTGACCATCGTGGCCGGCTTCAGCTATCTCAAGTCCGTGTTCCACAAGCTTCCCGAGGACAATCTCGAGAACTTCTACATCAACCGCTTCGGCCGCAAGCTCTATTCGATGTTCTTCGAGGGGTACACGGAGAAGCTCTGGGGACGCCATCCGCGTGAGATCTCGGCGGACTGGGGCGCGCAGCGCGTCAAGGGCCTGAGCATCATCGCGGTGCTGAAGAACGCCTTCGCGAAGCTGCTCCCGAAGAGGCGCGACTCCCACAAGGTCGAGACGTCCCTCATCGAGGAGTTCTGGTACCCGAAGCTCGGACCCGGGCAGCTGTGGGAGACCGTCGAGGACAACTGCGTGAACGCCGGGGTCCATGTACTTACCGACGCCACCGTGGTGTCCATCAACCAGGACGGAGGCCGCATCGCCTCCGTCGTGTACGAGGACGCGCAGGGCCGCCGCACGGAACTCAGGGGCGACCAGTTCATCTCCTCCATGCCCATCAAGGACCTGGTGAACGCCATCGGCTCCGGGGATGCCGGAACGCCCAAGGACATGAGGGTGATCGCCAACGGCCTGCCCTACAGGGACTTCGTCACCATCGGCCTGCTGGTGAAGCATCTGAAGCTGAGGAACACGACGGACATCCCCACCCTCGGCGACCCGCCCATCGTTCCTGACTGCTGGATCTACGTGCAGGATCCCGGCTACAAGGTCGGGCGCATCCAGGTCTTCAACAACTGGAGTCCCTACCTCGTCAAGGACGTCGACGACAGCGTGTGGATAGGCCTCGAATACTTCTGCGACGAGGGCGATGACTTCTGGAGCATGACCGACGAGGAGGCCACGGCCTTCGCCATCCGCGAGCTGACGAGCATGCGCATCATCTCCGGTCCCGACGACATCCTCGACTCCCATCGCGAGCGCGTGAAGAAGGCGTATCCCGCCTACTTCGACACCTACGCCCGCATGCCCGAGCTCGTGAGGTACCTGGACGCCTTCGGCAACCTCTACTGCGTGGGACGCAACGGGCAGCACCACTACAACAACCAGGACCATTCGATGGCCACGGCGATGGAGGCGGTGAAGAACATCCGCACGGGCGCGGTCTCCAAGAAGAACGTCTGGTCGGTGAACACCGAGAAGTCCTATCACGAGGAGAAGGAAGACGGGCGGACGCCCGCGAAATAGCCTATGGCGTATGCGCCGCGGGACGCGCGGCGAGGATGGCGGCAGGACGAAGGGTCCGCCGCCATCCTCGTGTTTGCGCTTGCCCGGGCGTCGGTGTAGGGTATATGAGGTTCGGCAGGGTCATTCCGGAGCCGGACTTCATCAGCGGCATCGTCCGCATTCTTCATCGCAGGGCTTCGGCGTATGCGTCGGTGAACCCAAGGAGAGGCACGACCAGTGGCAACAGGCCAAAATCTTGAGGATATGAAGCTGTCCGAACTCAGGGAGCTCGCTCGGCAGATGAGACTTCGGGGAACGTCGACGATGCGCAAGCCCGTCCTCGTCGCCACCCTCCAAGCCGCCCGGAGCGGCGGTCAGGCGCCTGCGGGGGTCACCGTCGCCGCGCCCGCGGTGAGCCCGTCGACCACGTCCACGCTTCCGGCGTCGTCGCGGACGCCCGATTCGGCGCCCGCCACGCAGCAGGACGGCGGATCGTCGATGTCCCCCTCCTTCGCCTCGGCTGATTCCGCGCCTGCCTCACAGGGCACGTCGAAGTCTTTCCGACCCTCCGCGAAGGCGCAGACGCCCGCCGGGCGGGCCTCGGCCGATCGCCCCCGGCACGTCGATTCGAACGGGGGGGGTGCCGTCGAGTCGGCCTCCGACGATGAGGCGTTCGCGGCGCCGCGTCTGCGCCATCGTGACTCACGGCGTCAGAACCAGTCCGACCCGCGGCGCCATCGGCGCACGGAGGATGCCGCACCCGTTCGCGATCTCGATGACATCCTGGCCGCCCTCCCCGAGGAGGACGCCGCCGAGAACGACCAGCAGGAGCAGCGCGGACGCGATTTCACCCGTCGCACCAGATCGCGCGGCGACCATGATCGCCAGGGACGCGACCATCAGTCCGGCGACCGACGCCAGCGTCGTCGTGGGCGCGACCGTGAGATGGAGGACGAGGAGCCCGTCCAGCGCGAGGACCGCAGGGGCGACCGTCGCGAGCAGGATTCCCAGGAGACCCCGGAGAGCCGTGTTCCCGTCGCGGGGATCGTCGACGTCCTCGAATCCTATGCCTTCATCCGCACCTCCGGCTATCTTCCCGGCCCCAACGACGTCTACGTCTCCATGGGACAGGTCCGCAAGTACGGCCTGCGCAAGGGCGATGCCGTCCAGGGCTTCATCCGACCCCCGCGCGAGGGCGATCGTCGTGGCCAGCGCCAGAAGTTCGTTCCGCTGCAGTCCATCGAGACCGTCAACGGAGCGGATGTCGAGGAGGCGGCCCATCGCCCGCAGTTCTCCAAGCTCACCCCTCTGTATCCGCAGGAGCGTCTGCGGATGGAGACCACGCCGAACCGCATCACCGGACGCCTGATCGACATCGTGGCTCCCATCGGCAAGGGCCAGCGTGGCCTCATCGTCTCCCCGCCGAAGGCCGGAAAGACGATCACGCTGCAGAACATCGCCAACTCCATCGCGACGAACAACCCCGAGGTGCATCTCATGGTCGTGCTCGTCGATGAGCGCCCCGAAGAGGTCACCGACATGGAGCGCACCGTCCAGGGCGAGGTCATCTCCTCGACCTTCGACCGCCCCGCATCGGACCATACGATGGTCGCCGAGCTTGCCATCGAACGCGCGAAGCGTCTCGTTGAACTCGGGCAGGACGTGGTCGTGCTTCTCGACTCCATGACGCGTCTCGCACGCGCCTACAACATCGCGGCCCCGGCCTCGGGACGCATCCTCTCCGGAGGCGTGGACGCCCAGGCCCTGTATCCGCCGAAGAAGTTCTTCGGCGCGGCGCGCAACATCGAGAACGGCGGGTCGCTGACCATCATCGCGTCGGCGCTGGTGGAGACCGGATCCAAGATGGACGAGGTCATCTTCGAGGAGTTCAAGGGCACCGGCAACATGGAGCTGCGTCTGAGCCGCGATCTTGCGGACAAGCGCATGTTCCCTGCCATCGACGTGAACGCCTCGGGAACGCGCCGTGAGGAGCTCATCACGGCGAAGGCGGAGCTTCCCGTCATCTACCGTCTGCGTCGTCTCATGGGCGGCATGGAACCCGAGCAGGCGTACCAGATGCTGGTGCCGAGGCTCAAGAAGACCGCAAGCAACCATGACTTCCTGGCGGCCATCGTCCAGCAGAGCAATCTCGTCAACGGCTGAGCGTCGCGCCGAATGACCGGGGGCCGGGGAATCGATTCCCCGGCCCCCGGTCTGTTCTCACGTCCTGTTCCCAGGCGTCGGATGCGATTTCAGGCGGTGGCGTCCATGGCCCGGGGGTCGAATCCCTCCGTCGGGATCGATTGCGTACGTTCGTCCGCGAAGTCCGCCAGTCGCCGCACTCCCTCCCGCAGGCTTTCCGGATCGCCCGCGTAGGAGAGCCGCACGAAGCCCGATCCCTCCGCTCCGAACGCCTCCCCGGGCACGACCGCGACGCCGTATCGCGCGAGCAGCTCCCGGCTGAACTCCTCCGAGGACATGCCCGTGGGGCGCACGTCCACGAAGGCGTAGAAGGCGCCCTCGGAGGGGATGAGACGGAGCGACCGGCATCCGGCGAGACCATCGACGACGATTCGACGCCCGTCGAGATACTCCCTACGCATGCGGTCCACGTCCTCATCCGGGCCGTTCAGCGCCGCGATGCCGCCGTACTGCGCCATCGAATTCACGGAGGAATGGACCAGCTCGGCCATCTTGCTCGTCTGTTCGATGACGTGCGCCGGAGCCAGCAGGTATCCCATCCTCCATCCCGTCATCGCGAAGGTCTTGGACAGGCTGTCGATGATGATGGTCCTGTTCTTCATGCCCCGAGCCGACGCGATCGAAGGCGCCGAATCCACTCCGGGGAGGAAGACGAAGCGGTGATACACCTCGTCGCTGATCGCCCATAGACCGTGACGGATGCACACGTCCGCGACGTCGGCAAGCTCCTCCGCCGATGTCACCGCACCCGTCGGATTCCCCGGGGAGTTGATGATCACGGCCTTTGTCCGCGGCCCGACGGCTCGGTCGATGTCCTCGGCGTTCAGATGCATGCCGTTCCGAGGGCTGAGGGCGACCGTTCGCGGGACTCCTCCGCACATCAGCACCGCGGCCTGATAGGACGGGAAGAAGGGCGAGGGGATGATGACCTCGTCGCCGGGGTCGATGACCGCCTTGAGCGCGAGGAAGATTCCCATGGTCGCGCCTTCCATGGCCTGTATCTCGTGGTCGGGGTCGTATTCGAGTCCCTTGACGCGGCTGGTGTAGTTCGCGGCGGCGTGACGGAAATCGGGGATGCCGAGGATGTCCGTGTACGTCGTCAGTCCTCGTCTGATGCTGTCGCAGGCCGCCCTGGCCACCGCCGGGGACGCCGTATGGCGGGGCTCCCCGACGCAGAGGGAGATGGCCCCCGGGACCTTCTCCGCCCTGTCGAAGACGTCGCGGATTCCCGAACGGGGGATGGATTCCGCGTTCAAGCCGAGCGTGGGAGTCGTCATCGGAGTCATCATTCACCTCGATAAAAAATACTGAAATACTATAGATTGAAGTAATAGTTACTGTATACACACCCTGTTACAAACATATATCCGTCATTCACGGAGGGCGTGATGGCCTGATCCTGCTTCGGACCGGATTTGCCGACCCGCGACGGCTATTCTGGAGATATCCGACGGAAGGTGGATGCGGCATGGCTCAGACGCAGCGACGGCGCGTTCAGCGCGAACCGGCGGTGTCGCAACCGGCGCTGGACGATGCGGATCGTGGCATCCTCGAGGTTCTTGGGGAGGATGGTCGCGCCACGCTTTCGCAGCTCGCCGAGGTCTCTGGGCTCTCCGTCTCGGCGGTTCAGTCCCGCGTCCGACGGCTTGAGGAGCGCGGCGTCATCATGGGCTATCGCGCCCTGATCAACGAGGAGCTTCGCGGACTTCCGATCGCGGCCTTCGTCTCCGTCACTCCGTTGGACTATTCGCGTGAGGCCGAGATCCCTGGGCTGCTGGAGGGGATCGAGGGTGTGACGGCATGCTATTCCGTGGCGGGGGCGCAGAGCTTCATCCTTCGCGTGCGGGTCGCCACGCCGGGGAAGCTCGAGGAGCTTCTCAACAGGATCCACAGGGATGTTCCGGCGGCCACCGAGAGCACCATGATCCTGCAGACGTATTTCGAGAAATGAGGAATCACATGGACGACGAGGCGGACGGACACTGGCGTGACACCACGGTCGACGAGGAGGCTGCCCGGCGGGGGCCGCAGGCCGCCCAGGCGGTCGCGCGTATCCGGCAGCTTCGCCAGTCCATCGACAACGTCGACTCGGCGATCATCTCCCTCCTCGCCGAACGCTTCAAGTTCACTTCCCAGGTGGGGGTGCTCAAGGCCCAGGCGGGATTCGCGCCGGCGGATCAGCGTCGCGAGGACCACCAGATGGCCCGTCTCGTCCGCATCGCCGTGGATGCGGGCCTGGACCCCCAGATCGCCGAGATGTACCGGGAATTCGTGGTCACCGAGGCCAAGAAGAGGCATCAGCGCATAGCCGATGCCGGCGGCGATGCCGGAGTCCTCGACGTATACGCCTGAGGCGTAGGTGCCTCAGGCACGCGCCTGAGCGGTGGGGAGGTCGTCTGCACGTGGACCATCGGG
>NZ_CAUTOG010000053.1:0-8093 GCF_963540075.1 uncultured Bifidobacterium sp. | reverse complement strand
AGGGGGTTGCCGCTGTAGGTGCCGACCTGGTACACCTCGCCGCTTTCGACGACGCTCATCACCTCATCGGTGCCTCCGATGGCGCCCATGGGCAGACCGCCGCTGATCGCCTTGGCCAGGGTGACCATGTCCGGCGTGACGCCGAAGAGCTTCGTGGCGCCGCCGGGGGCGATCGTCAGTCCGGTCTTGACCTCGTCGAAGATGAGCACCATGCCGTGGCGTCGGGTGATCTCCCGCACCTGCTCGAGATACCCGGGCTCCGGAGGCACGATGGACATGTTCATCAGGCAGGCCTCCATGATGAGGCAGGCCGGCGGATTCCCCTCGTTCTCCATCTCCACGATGCGATGCTCAAGGGCCTCGGCGTCATTGAAGGGCACCGGCACGGTGAGCGGCACGGTGGCCTTGGGGATGCCGGCGCCGTAGGGCAGGGACTTGAGGTGGAAGCGGTCTCCGATGTTCTCGTAGTCCTCGGAGATGGAGATCATCACGGCGTCGTGATGCCCATGGTAGGAGCCGAAGATCTTCATGATGTGGTCGCGGTGGGTGTAGGCGCGCGCGATGCGGATCGCGTCCATCGTCGATTCGGAGCCTGAGTTCGTATAACGCCACTTGGGCAGGCCGAAGCGCCTGGTGAGTTCCTCGGCGACCACGAAGTCGTCCTCATCGGGAAGCGCGAAATGCGTGCCCTTCGCGAACCGCTTGGTGACGGCCTCGCCGATGACGGGATTGGCGTGACCCTGGACCATGGCGCCGTAGCCGTTGTGGAAGTCGTAGTACTCGTTGCCGTCCACGTCCCAGATCCGCGAACCCTCGCCACGATCGACATAGATGGGCCACGGGTCGCGAAGCTGATAGGAGGAGGCGACGCCGTTGCACAGATGCTCGCGGGCCTTCTCGTACATCCGATGGGATTGGCCGAGCCTGGCGTCGAGGGTCGCCCCTTCCTTCGCCGTGAGCTCCTTGAGCCTTGTCGAATCGATGATTCCCGTCATGGGTGCTCCTTAACCCTGTCATCCGTACGGCGGCTGGACTCCGCCGACATAGCTGACTTCGTATTTAGCGGTGATTGTACCTAATCATGTCATTATTTCTTGGTTGTGAACTTAAATCGTTTCGAATTCTGTTGATGAATTAATAATTCACAACGATATATACCAACGCATCGCAGTCCTCGACGAAGAACGAGCATCACGTCCGTCCACACGTCTCTGCACGTCGAACGAGGCGACGCCGCTCGATCTGACGACGATGGCCCCTCCCGTCGCGAAGGATTCAGCCCTCTCTGCGATTCCGAGGCCGATAAGGCCGCCAGGCCCGGCCATGGAGAGGAACGATCCACGGTCAGTCAGCCGGCGGAGCCGGTCCGTTCATCCCGATCGTGCGCATGACGCCCGATCATGGGGCGACGACCGCACGCTGACGGCACGCGAGCGACCGCCGGCCCGTAGGCGCCCATTGCCTGGCGTTCGAACGGAGGAGGAAGGGAGCCGGCTCCATGTCTCTCGGGTCAAGCCGACGACCTGCGGGACGCGGGACCGGAGGAGCGACGACGGAAGTCCGGCCTACCCCGCCCTCGTCGTCCGTTCCGCCTTCAGACCCGGCAGCCGTCGTGCGATGCAAGAACCAGCTCAGCGACGGAAGTCCTCGAAGAGCTGGGTGTAGTAGTCGTTGATCTTGTTGGAGCAGGACTGCTCCATTCGCAGCGTCTTGAGCTCGGCGCTGGAGGGCACAATCGTGTTGCTCTTCTTCATGGACGCGGGGAGGAGGTCGTCACCTCCCTTGAGAACGCTTCCGGCGCCTCCGGAAACGTTGACCGGCAGCTGGTTCTTCGGGTTGAGCATCCAGTTGATGAAGGTCTTCGCCTGCGCGACGTTCTTGGCGCCGACCGAAATGGCCATGTTATCGACGTATTTCGATGTGCCGTCCGTGGGATAGACGAACTTCAGGCTCGGCTTCGAAACGATGGCCTGGTAGGCGTCGTAGCTCCACGCCATGCCGTACTTCTCCTCGCCGGAGGCCAGACGGTCCGCGACGCCCTCCGAGCTCAGGACGCCCACCTTGTTCTTGAACGCCGTCAGAAGCGTGGAGGCTTTCTGATAGTCCTCGGGATTCGTGGAGCACTGTTCCGACCCCGTGGCCCTCAGGGCCGCATTCGTGATCTCTATCTGATCATCGAGCACCTGCGCCTTGCCCGCCGAGGAGGCCATACTGAAGAACTTCTTCCATGACGTGGGCGCATCCGCGGCCGAGATTGACGACGAGTCGTAGACGATGCCCGTGTAGCCCGCCAGATAGGGGGCAGAGTACTGCAGCTTCTTGTCGTAATAGGGGCTGGTGAACTCCGACTTGATGTTCTTGGCATTCGGCAGGCTCGAGGTGTCGAACTTGAGCAGCAGACCCTCGGAGATCATCTGCTTGACCATGTAGTCGCTGGGCATGAGGACGTCATACCCCGTGCCACCCGTCGACTTCATCTTCGCCTCAAGCGCCTCGTTGCTGTCAAAGGTGTCGACGGTGAGCTTCGTCCCCGTGTCCTTCTCGTAGGCCTTGATCACGCTTTTGGGCATGTAACCGGCCCATGTGTACACGTGAAGCTCTCCGCCAGTGGCCGCTTTGTAGGCGCCTGTCGCCGCGGCGGAGCCGCTGACCGTCGAGTCGCTCACCCCGCCGCTGCAGGCGCCGACCGCAAGAACCATCGAAGCCGCCAGTGCGAGCGACGCCGCCTTTCGCAGCCCATGTCCCATGTCACGCATTGTGCGTCCTTTCTTCCATCTCTTTCTCCTACAGC
This sequence comes from uncultured Bifidobacterium sp., assembly GCF_963540075.1. Classification (GTDB taxonomy): domain Bacteria; phylum Actinomycetota; class Actinomycetes; order Actinomycetales; family Bifidobacteriaceae; genus Bifidobacterium. The sequence continues at coordinate 5,302 of NZ_CAUTOG010000053.1, read as the reverse complement.
TGTGAAGACAACTCACGCCCATGCGATGAACGCATAGTCGCGACGGTCATGGCCTTCTCCTTCGGCCGCTGGTCAGCAGAGTCGACACCACGGTCACCACGGTGGCCATCAGGAGCAGCAGCGTCGCGACGACGTTGATGCTGGGATTCGCCCCCTTCCGTATGAGGGAGAAGATGTAGATGGGCAGGGTCGTGGTTCCTGCCGACGTCAGGAAGTTGGAGATCATGAAGTCGTCCATGGAGATCACGAAGGCCATGAGAGCGCCGGAGATGATGGCGGGGGTCAGCAGGGGAAGCGTCACCCTCAGAACGGTCCGCATCCGTGTGGCGCCGAGATCGACGGCCGCCTCGAAGCAGGACTGGTCGATGCTCTGGAGCCTCGCCCTGAGCGGCATGACCACGAAGGGGATGCAGAAGGTGGTATGGGCGAGGACGAGCGGAACGAATCCGGGCGACATCCCGAGAAGTCTGATAAAGGCCATGGTGGAGATGCCCAGGACCACCTCCGGAATGATGAGCGAGGCGTTGATGAGGGCCGTGGCGACGGCCGAACCGGCGCGCGACATGTTGTCAGCGGCGAGAACGAAAGCCAGTCCGAGAACCGTGGAGAGGACCATCGCGATCGTGGCCACCTCGAGCGAGACCAAGGTCGCCGAGATGATGGAGGAATCGGTGAATACGCTGGCGAACCACCTCAGCGAGAAGCCTTTCCATAGCAGGGCCTGATTGCCCCCGTTGAAGGCGAAGATCACCACGAAGATCATCGGGACGTAGAGGAAGAGCAACACGAGGATGCTGATGGGCGCCACTCCGGGGAAACGGCGCAGCGAATCCCTGCCCCATCTGCCCGAACGACGCGTGCTCGCAGGATGCCGCCCAACGGCCGGGGACACTTGCGACGGCGTCTCTCCATGCTGTTCCCCCGTGGGAACCATCACCGACGTGCTCACAGGAGCTGCCCAGCCTTTCTCGAGGCCTTGCCACCCAGGACCGTGGCGGCCACCCCGCAGATCAAAGTGACGAGAAGGATGATGGTGGACAGAGCGGCTCCGAACGGCCAGTTTCGGGCTTCGGCGAACTGCGAGGCGATGAGGTTGCCCATCATGAGCACCTTGCCGCCGCCAAGAAGCACCGGTTGGACATAGGATCCGAACGCGGGGATGAAGCATAGGGCGATGGCCGAGACGACCCCGGGCCTCGCCGCCCTGAGGATGACGCGTCTCATCACCGTCATCTTGCGGGCGCCCAGGTCGAAGGCGGCCTCGACGAGCCGGAAGTCGAATCCGGACAGGGCGGAGTACATGGGCAGGATGGCGAAGGGCAGGAACGTGAATATCAGGCCTATGAGGGAAGCCGATGACGTGTACAGCATCTGTCTGGTCCCAAGCCCCAACGCGCGGAGGACCACGTTGATCGGCCCGTTCTCGTTGAGGATGAGCATCCAGGCGTACGTGCGCACGATCAGGTTGGTCCAGAAGGGGATGGTCACCAGAAGAACGAGGATCCGCTGCATCCGTGGGCTGCGCAGGGACATCCACAGCGCGATGAAAAAGGACAGGACGATGCAGGTCACCGTCGTGATGAGCGCCTGGAGCAGGGACATCCCGCATACCTCGAGATACCGGGGGTCAAGGAAGCGGTTGCCCAGGAAGTCCTCCCGATACACCAGCTGCTCGTAGGCCTTGGTGCTGAACCGGAACACCACTCCCCCGCCCGTCTCCGGCTGGCTCATGAAGGAGAAGGCGACGATGACGCAAACAGGCCCCAGCGTGAACAGCAGACCGATGATGACGGACGGCACGGCGTACCAGTGGCCGAGCATGCCCGGCCGCACGCTCCTGTGGGAGAAGGAGAAGGGCCGGCGCGATGGGGTCGGCGAAGCTGGCTTCGACGGCGCGTCGACGGCGGTCCGGGAAGTCGGCGCCGCGGTCATCTCTCCACCACCCTCATATGCTCCGATCCGATCACCACGGTGACCTTCGCTTCGGGTCTCAGTTCGACGTCGAACGACGACGGAGCCAGCCGGGCCATGAGCTCGGTCCCATCGTCCAGACGAACGGAGCAGCGGACATGGGCGCCCATGAACGTCAGCCAAGTGATGGACCCCTGGAGTCCTCCGCCGCCGGGGGCGCTCAGCGTGATGTGCTCCGGACGCACCGCGACGCAGACCTGCTCGCCCTCCGACAGATTCGCGAGATCCTGCTGCACCGGGAACGTGGAGCTCTCGAGCACGACGGAATCACCCCGTCCCTTGACGCCGTCGATGAAGTTGATGTCCCCGATGAAGTCGGCGACGAAGCGGTTCACCGGCTCGTCGTAGATCTGCTCGGGGGTCCCCACCTGCTCCGGTCTGCCGTTGGAGAACACGGCGATCCGGTCGGCCATGGACAGGGCCTCCTCCTGGTCATGGGTGACGAAGACGAAGGTCACCCCCGTCTCGCGCTGAATCCTCTTGAGTTCGACCTGCATCTGGCGACGGAGCTTGAAATCCAGCGCGGACAGGGACTCGTCGAGAAGAAGCACCTCGGGGCTTTTCGCCAGAGCCCGGGCCAGGGCCACGCGCTGCTGCTGCCCGCCGGAGAGCTGGTCGGGATGACGCGCTCCGATGTCGCTGAGATGGACGAGGTCGAGCATGTCCGAAACCGCCTTGCGGATGACCTTCCGGGGCTTGTGCTCCATCTCCAGTCCGAAGGCGATGTTCTGTTCGACGGTCATATGGGGGAAAAGCGCATAGCTCTGGAATACGGTGTTCACCGGGCGCTCGTACGGAGGCAGGTCGTCGATCTTGCGGTCATCCAGGTAGATCTCCCCTGCGTCCAGGGTCTCCAGCCCCGCGATGCTCCTCAGCAGGGTGGTTTTTCCGCACCCCGACGGGCCGAGCATGACGAAGAACTCCCCCCGGCAGATTGCAAGGCTCACGTCGTCGATGGCGTGGACCTCCTTGCCTTCGGCCGATCTGAACACCTTGCTGGCCCTGTTGATCGTCAGACCTGACTCCCGTCTGTCGACATCAGGGTTCCGACTGATCTGAGGCTCCTGCGCATCCGCCATCGGGCCTCCTTTCCGATCTCGTCCCGGTCGTGTCGCAATCGTCACGGGATTCCTCCCGCTTGGAACGCGCCACAAGCCATAAATGCGAAAAACATGGGGAATGATGATTTTTACTGCGGTTTACTACGGTACATAAAGGTATATCTTTGCGTTCCTTGGTCTTTATCAAAGAATGACTTGATTTCCATACGGTAAAATCCATATTGCGAACGAGGACGATTCGTAACGTCGCGTTTTCCCGACGCCGCTGAGAATGCGGCATGGGAGCGATAATGGGCGCATGACATCGGAACGGACGCCCGACGAGGCTCAGAGGAACGACGAAGGACCCGCGAATCCGCTGCTCGATGAGGCCAACAAGGTCATCATCCAGCAGCTTCAGGAGAACGGACGCCGTTCGTACGTCTCGATAGGACGATCCGTCGGACTGTCAGAGGCGGCAGTCCGCAGCCGCGTCCAGAGGCTGACGGAGGCCGGAGTCATCCAGATCGTCGCCGTCACCGACCCGCTTCAGCTCGGCTTCACGCGACAGGCCATGATCGGCGTGACCATCAACGGCTCGGGAGATCTCGAGTCCATTCTCGAAAACCTCAAGAAGATCTATAACGTCGACTACATCGTCGTCACCGCGGGCCGCTTCGACATTCTCGTCGAGGTGTTCGGATCCTCGGACGACGAGCTTCTCTCCATCGTCACGCAGATGCGGTCGATCGGCGGAATCGATCGGACCGAGATCTTCACCTATCTCAAGCTTGCCGTACAGAGATACGATTTCGGTGTCAGATAGTTCCAATCACCTATAGATTCGTGCAATATCTGCGAAATCGCCAACGACTATCGAAACAAATGTCAGACACAATCGCCACATGCGCCATCCACTGCATCATCGACCGACGGAGGTCCGTTCATCCTCCCTGTCGTTTCGCCGATGGATCGTCCCCCGGACCATGCTGCTGGCGTCGGCGGCCATCTGGGGCGGGAGCTACAGTCTCTCCAAAAGGGCGCTCGAGGACATCCCGGTCCAATGGCTTCTGGCTCTGAGAATGGGAGGAGCCGTCGTGCTGATGACGGCCTTCTTCGGCCGGCGGCTCCATCGGGGCATCAGCCGTCGCGTGCTGCTGTGGGGATCGGCATCAGGCGCCGTGTACTATGTGGCCTTCCTTCTGCAGACCATGGGCCTGCAGGGCATGGCATCGGGACGAAACGCCTTTCTGACCGCGGCGTACTGTGCCGTCACACCCTTTCTTCTCTGGATCTTCCGCCGGAGAGCCCCCGGCGTCCAGCACATCGCCGCCTCCGTCCTGTGTCTGGGCGGCGTGGGACTCGTCGCCTCCTCGCAGTCCGGAGGAATCGGCGCCGGGATCCCGCCCGGAGTCGCCGATGCCATCACGCTTGCCGGCGCAGTGGCATGGGCCTGCTACTTCTTTTCGGTGGGCACGCTCTCCATCTCGTACGATCCCATCGTCCTTACCTTCATCGCCTTCGCCAGCTCGGGGGTGCTCTCCCTTCTCGGCGCTTTCGCCACGGAGAGCATCCCGTCGGTCGAATCGCTCGACGGCGGGACCCTGGCATGCCTTGCTGCGCTTCTGGTGGTGACGTTCCTCGCCCAGCTTCTCGAGAACATCGGAATCGCCGGGACTCCGCCCAATGAGGCCTCGATCCTGCTCTGCACGGAAACTCTTTTCGCTCTGGCGTTCTCCGTCACGTTCCTCGGAGAACGCCCCGGATTCTCAGCCATGGAAGGATTCGCCCTCATCTTCCTGTCCATCGTCCTGTCGGAACTCCCTCATCGGCTTCATCAGGTTCAATAATGGGACTTCAATAATGGGGATGGGCTCGTTCCCGCGGGCTATTCCACGGCTCCATCGCACGGAACGAAAGGTGATGGTCAGGCACCCTGACGGATGCCAGCCCGGGAAGCACAGCCGCGAGGTGCATAAGCGCGGTCGCCCATCCATCTCGAGCGGAAGGCTCGTCCCGGAAACCGCGCCTCGCATCGTTCCGTCGGCGTCCCTCCACGGCATCGCGTGGGATGGGCCCGCGGGACGGGGCGGCAATGGAACGCCGGACATCGGAGTCATGAATAAAAGAAATCCCCGGGAAACGTCGGAATGACGCCATTCCCGGGGATTATCGCGGAGTCAGAGGGTCATCGTTATCGTCGTTATCATCGTCGTTATGCGGAAAAACGAAGTCCCGGAACCGTTGGAAAATCAACGATTCCGGGACCTGATGCGGAGTCAGAGGGATTC
>NZ_CAUTOG010000052.1:0-8723 GCF_963540075.1 uncultured Bifidobacterium sp. | reverse complement strand
GCAGCGACACGACCACGCCCACCAGCGCCACGGCCCCCAGAACGACCAGCAGCAGGAACCCGTCGCCGGCCCCCGCGACCGCTCCGGCCGTCGCGTCGCCCGGATGCCGCAGTTCGCCCAGTGCCAGCAGCGCCGACAGCGCGCTGGTGCCCAGCGACCCCGCGTACTGCTGGATGGTGTTGAACAGCGAGTTGACGTCCGTCTGCCGTGAGGGGTCCACGACCTTGCTGGCGTCCGTCATGGTGTTGCCGAAGCCGAGGTTGAAGCCCAGGCGCAGCAGCATGTACAGCACCGTGACGATGGGCACGGTGAGGCTGGCGGTGAGGGCCCACAGCATCAGGGTGCCGGCCAGCATCAGTCCGTGCGAGGCGAGCAGCACGGCCTTCGCGCCGCGATGGTCGTAGAAGGATCCGGCGAAGGGAGCCACCAGCGCACCCAGCAGCGATCCGGGAAGAAGCAGCAGTCCGGCGGTGAGCGAATCGATGCCCGACAGGGTCTGCAGGAACACGGGAAGCAGGAAGGAGCTGCCGATGTTGGTGAACTGCAGGACGAAATAGCCCACCGCCCGCGAGCCCACCACTGGATTCGCCAGGATGCGCAGATTGAGCAGGGGCGCGTCGTCGTGGAGCGCGTGGTGGACGGCGAGGACGCCGGCGAGGATCGCGATGGCCAGCGGGATGAGCGCGGATGCGCTCGTCGGACCGTTGGCGCCCGCCTGATCAACCGCCTGCGTGATGCCGATGAGGACCACGGCCAGCAGCAGCAGGCCGACGACGTCGAAGCGATGGCCGTGGACTCCCCGCGCGGGCAGACGAAGATTGCGCTCCCCGAGGATCCAGGCCGCGACGACCACCGGCATGACGAGCACGAAGACGAGTCTCCAGGACGTCACATGGTTGACGAGTCCGCCGTAGGTGGGTCCCAGGGCGGGCGCGAAGGAGATGACCATCCCCGCGAATCCCAGATACGTGCCGCGCAGATGGAGAGGCACTGACGTGAGGATGACGTGCATCATCAGCGGGGTGGCGACGCCCGTGGCCACGGACTGCAGAAGACGGCCGGCCAGCAGAACCGGGAACGTCGACGGGGAGGTCGCGACGGGCAGCGCGCAGAGCAGCAGACCGACGAGGCTGACGATGACGGCCGAGCGGAACAGCAGCCGCGCGTCGAAGCGCCGGAGCAGATACGCCGAGGCGCTCATCGCCAGCGTCACCATAAGCAGGTAGCCGGAGGTGAGCGTCTGCACGGTGGACATCGGCAGCGCGAACTGCCGGGTCATGGTGGTGAACGTGACGTTCAGCGACGTCTCGGTGAGAATCCCGGTGAACGAGAGCAGCGCGGCCGCCACGATGGAGAGACGCACGCGCGAGGGGACCTCGTTCCCGTGGGTGTCGGTGCTCGAGTCGGATTCCCCGGGTTCGCGTGATGTCACCGTTTCACGGTATCACCGGGCCCGCGTAGGACCGGGCCGTGATAACCAAGTATATGAATTTGCGATGACGGGTGCGTTGCCCGGCGTGACGTCATGGGCCTAGCCTGAAGGAATGAGGGTCTTCTTCGGAGCGGATGCGCGCCGACGGACCTGCCGTGCTAGGGGTGGTGGATAAGGGGGAGTCCGATGGGCGCAGGATCGATGACAAGGCACCATGTGGCGAGGCCGGTGGCGCGTCGAGTCGTGGCCGCCGTGGCCGTCATGGCGACGCTGGCCCTTGCGGGATGCGGATCGGCGTCGTCATCGCAGTCGACATCCAGTGGGCCCATCAGCGAGCTCACCGTGGCCAGTGCCTCGGCGGTGAGCACGCTCAGCGTCAACCAGGAGGCCGGCAGCGCCAACTACCAGCTTGCGGCCCTCTACCAGGAAGGTCTCACCGGCGTCAACGGCAAGGGGGAGATCATCCCGGCACTCGCGACGGCATGGACGACGAAGGAGGAGAACAAGGTCTGGGTGTTCACCATCAGGAAGAACGTCAAGTTCCATGACGGCACCACCATGACCGTGGACGACATCGTCGACTCCATCAACGTGGCCCGCGACTCCAAGCAGTCTCCGGGGCTGTCGGTCTACTGGCCAAACTACGTGAAAAGCGTGGAGAAGACCGGTGACGACCAGCTGACCATCACGCTGACGAGCTCCCAGCCCGACTTCGCCATGCAGGTGTCCAACACCGCAGGCCTTTTCGTCACGTCGGAGAGCTTCCGCAAGAAGGAGGGCAGCGACTACGGCTCCTCCAAGGGGCTCATCGTGGGAACGGGACCCTACAAGGTCACCGAGTTCGATCCCTCCAGCCATGTGACCCTGACCAGGTTCTCCGGATACTGGGGGAAGAACACCGGCCCGAAGAAGATACGCATCGACTTCATCACCGAGGACTCCACCAGACAGCTCGCCTTCCGCAACGGCAAGACCGACGTGGCCTTCAACGTCCCCGTCACGCAGATCTCCCAGTGGGAGTCCGGCGGCGCGAAGGTGACCACCTATCCCGACCGGTCGTACTACGGTCTGACCTTCGACTCCTCCGTGAAACCCTTCAGCGACATCCATGTGCGCAAGGCGATTTCTTATGCGGTCGACAAGAAGGGCATCGTCAGCGGCATCCTCAAGGGCAACGGCGAAGTCGCCACCGGCATCGATTCACCCGACCAGCTTGCGGGATGGACGGGCAACGACCGCTCCAAGGCCGCGAAGAAGGTCGCCGGACTGCCGGCCCTCTCCTACAGTCTGACCAAGGCGAAGAAGGAGCTTGCCGAATCCTCCACGCCCGGCGGCTTCACGGCGACGCTGACCTATCCCACGGGCTACTCGGCGGTCGGCCAGGCCTCCCTGGCTCTGGCGCAGTCCCTGAAGAAGATCGGGATCACCCTCAACGTGAAGGAGATTCCTCTCGAGCAGTGGCTCAACGAGATCGGCAACGGCAAGCAGGGCGTCGGCTGGATGATCTACAACCCGACCACGCCCCAGCCCAACGAGATCTCCTCATGGCTGCTCGCCGCGGGTGGGAAGGGCGCGAACCCGGCCAACTGGGAGGATTCGGCTGTCGCGGCCAAGACGGATTCCATCGGCTCGCTCACCGACGAGTCCGCGAAGCTGGACGCCGTTCTGGACACGACGAAGACGGCCCTCGAGCAGGACGTCTACTCGCCGGTGTACTGGGGCAGGTCGGCGGTGGCCACGCGTTCCGGAATCCGACTGACGGGCATCGGCACCTACTGGCTGGGGACCAACTGGGCCGAGGATTTCGTTGAGGGCTAGCGCGTCCGAACGCACGGGCATCATGGGTGTCAGACGAATTCGACCGGAGGATGCGACGGGTATGGCATGCGGGATGACGCGATGGTTCGGAATATCGGGGCGGTGTGCGTGAAAACCGCATGCGCGTCGGCTTCGTCGGTCGCCGAGACGAGGGGAGCGACCCGACCATGAGGGCGCTCGCCTTCCTCGCGCGTCGGCTCGGCATTCTTGCACTGCTTCTCGCCATCCTGTCCGGCCTCACCTTCGGTCTGCTGTACATGACCTCGGGGGACCCCGCACGCACGCTTGCCGGAGCGCGCAAGGTCAGTGCCAGCCAGCTCGCCGCCGTTCGAGCCCAGTACCATCTCGACCAGCCTCCGTGGAGGCAGTACGTCTACTGGCTGGGGGACGTGCTGCATGGCGACCTCGGCGTCTCCATCCGCACACGGCTTCCCGTCACGGAGATGATCGGGCAGCGGGCGTGGATCACGCTCACCCTTGCGCTGATGGCTCTCCTCATCGCGCTTGTCGTGGGGATCCCTCTGGGAATCGTCTCGGCGCGGCATCGGGGACGCTGGCAGGACGGGACCATCACCGCGCTCGCCGTGGCCGGTCTGGGGGCGCCGAGCTTCGCGGTCGGTCTTCTTCTGCTGTACGTGCTGTCGGTGAAGCTCGGATGGTTCCCGATCTACGGACTGGGATCCGGTTCCTTCATGGACGCCGTCTGGCATCTCGTGCTTCCCGCGTTCACCCTGTCCATCGGGCTGTTCGCCGTGGTCATCAAGATCTCCAGGGCGTCCCTGATCCGGCAGATCGATTCCGACTACACGCTTTTCGCCCTGTCCCGCGGAGTTCCCCGTCACACGATCATCCTCGCCCAGTTGCGCAACGCCGCGCTGCCCATCGTCACCTCCTCCGGGCTGCTCATCGCCTCGCTGGTGTCCGGGACGGTGGTCGTGGAGGCCACCTTCTCCGTGGGGGGCCTCGGCACGCTGCTGCAGGAGTCCGTCACCTTCAAGGACATCCCGGTCGTCCAGGCGATCACCCTGATCATGGCCACGATCATCTGCGTCTCCACGGCCGTGGTCGACTCCCTCGCCGTTCTTATCGACCCCCGGCTGCGCACGCGCCGCGGCCGACGCTCCATCCGCAGGGGAGACCCGGCGACGTCGTCCGAGAAGAAGGCCGGTGAGGACGCATGAGGCATATCCTGCCGACACGTCGGCTCGCGCTGCGTCCCGTTGCCGTCATCCTGTCCTTCATCGTGCTCGCGGGCGTCGCGGTGCTCGCACTCATTCCCGCCCTGAGCACCGCCGGGCTGAACCAGAACCTCCTCCTATCGTCCGTGGCCCCGGGCACGCAGGGCCATGTCTGGGGGACAGACGCCCTCGGCCGGGACGTGCTTCTGCTCACCCTGGCGGGGAGCCGCACCGCGCTCGCGGGGCCCGTGATGATCTCCTGCGGCGCCATGGCCGTCGGACTGGTCCTCGGCACCGCGGCGGCATGGCTCGGGGGATGGGTCGACTGGCTGGTGTCCCGTGTGGTGGAGGTCATGCTCTCCCTGCCCACTCTCCTCATCGCCATCGTCGTGGCCGGCGTCATAGGCGGCGGTTACTGGACGAACGTCCTTGTGTTCGTCATCCTCTATGCGCCCTATGAGATCCGTCTCGTGCGCTCCGGGGTCCTCGCCCATCTGCATGACTCCTACCTAGACGCCGCGCGGCTGCTTGAGCTCGGCCCGGTGCGGATAGCCGGACGTCACCTGCTTCCGGTGATCCGTCCTCTGATCGGCGCCGAGGTCTTCCTCGAGATGGCGAACGCCCTCATCTCCCTGTCCTCCCTGTCCTTTCTTGGGCTCGGCGTCTCCCCCCAGGACGCCGACTGGGGACGTCAGCTCTCCGACGCGCGTGAGCTGCTCTTCAGCAATCCGATGGCCGCCGTCGCCCCCGGAGTGGCCATCATCCTCACCTCGGTGGCCTTCAACGTCGTCGGTGACTGGATCACCGAACGCGGCATGAAGGGGGAGATATGAGCGAAGCGGAGGATGCGGCGCTTCAGGTGCGCGATCTGCGCGTGGCGATCGGCTCCCGGGAGATCATCCACGGCGTGGACCTCACGCTGCGAAGGGGATCCACCCTCGCCGTCGTCGGAGAATCCGGATCCGGCAAATCGGTGACGGCGAAGGCCCTGTGCGGGCTTCTTCCCAGGGATTCGTCGCTGTCGGGGGAGTACGAGCTGGACGGACGGACGATCGATCTGTCCGAGGGCGAGGCCGCCTGGAGGGCCGTGCGCGGATGCGGAATCGTCTGGCTTCCCCAGGACCCCTTCTCCTCCCTCAACCCGTTGGCGACATGCGGCCGGCAGATCTGTTCGGGCTCGGGCCTGCCGAAGCAGGAGAGACCCGCCCAGGCCCGGCGGCTTCTGCGGGACGTGGGACTGCCCCCGGACGTCTATTCCGCATACCCGCATGAGCTGTCGGGAGGGATGCGGCAACGCGTGGCGATAGCGGCCGCCGTGGCGCCAGGACCGCATGTGCTCATCGCCGACGAACCGACGACCGCCCTGGACGCCCAGACCCAGGAGGGCGTGCTCCGTCTGCTGCGGGATCTGAGTGCCTCGCATCACATGTCCCTTGTCCTCATCACCCATGATCTGGCCTTGGCGGCGGAGCATGCCGACGACATCGCCGTGTTCCACGACGGGCTCGTCGTGGAGGCGGCGGGTCGTGACGACGTCGTCCTGCGGCCCCGATCCGAATACACGCGACGGCTGCTGGGGGCCCGGATGCATCGGGGCGTCGGCCATGGGGGCGGAGCGGACGGCGGAGGGCGTCTCGTCGTCCGTGCGGAGCATCTCGCCAAGACCTATCCGGGCGCATCCGAGCCCGCCATCCGCGATGTGTCCCTGGAGGTGCGGCGTGGGGAGATCCTCGGCGTCGTCGGCGCGTCCGGTTCCGGCAAGTCGACGGTGGCACGGTGTCTCGTCGGTCTCGAGAAGCCTGATTCCGGCAGCGTGACGTACGTCGGAGCGGAAGACGACGTGGTCCCCTGGTCCCGTGACCGTGCGCAGCTGGTGTTCCAGAACCCCTTCGGGTCGCTGAACCCCACCATGACCGTGGCGCAGACGCTTCACGAGGCGCTTCACGTCTGCGGGAAGCCGGCGGGTGACGCGGCCATGCGGAGACTGCTCGCCGAGGTCGGTCTGGATTCGTCGACGGAGGACCTTCTTGACCGCAAGCCCGGAACGCTGTCCGGAGGGCAGTGCCAGCGCGTGGCCATCGCACGCGCCCTGGCGCCCGGACCCGATCTTCTCGTCGCCGACGAGGCCGTCACGGCGCTGGACGCCGCGATCCGCGTCCAGGTGCTCGACACCATGCTCAGGCTGCGTGACGACTTCGGTCTGGCGATACTGTTCATCTCCCATGACCTCGACGTCGTGCGCAGGATCGCGGACAGGATCATGGTGATGCAGGCAGGCGTGGTCGTCGAATCAGGGTTGACCGCCGACGTGATGGATCGTTCGACGAACGCCTACGTCAGAGCCCTGGTCGCCGCGATGCCCCGCGACCCCCGTGCGGACTTCGACGGGTCGTCCTCGAGGGCACCGGAGCCGGAGGGCTAGCCATGGATGTGCGCTTTCTTGACGTTCCGCCGAAGCGTGCTGCGGATCCCCGGTTCATGCGGATGATAGGACCTTCGGGGCTTGAGGCGATTCACAGCGCCCAGGGGCGGCTGCAATGCGATGCCTACGTCGCCTATGACGCCGACGACCCCATCGGCTGCCATGCCTCGCTGGTCGGCCGGCATCGGGCGCATACCGCGCAGCAGACGCTGTGTGCCCTGGAGGGGGATCCCCTTCTGTGGACGAGGCTTGTTGACCATGCGGAGACCAGGTCACGCGAGGCTTTTGCGCTGAAGGTGGTGCGCGACCTCGCCGTCGACGTCGGGGATGGTTCCTCGGACGACGGCGGCCAGAACCGGGCCGAGCACGGGCACCAGCGGCAGACCACCGAGTTCACCTGCGGCCCGGTGGCGCTTCTCGATGCGCTGCGGACATCGGGCAGACCCGCGGAAGGCACGAGGGACGAGGAGATAGCGATCTGGCGTGAGGCGACCCTGGGCGTGGCCTGCGATCCCTACGGACTTGCGGTGGCCGCGATGAAGCGCGGCGTCGTGCCCCATATCCGGGTCTCGCGCACCGGACCCGTCCTCGATCCCGAGGGACGACGGGGGATTCTCGACCGGCGGCTTGCCCGGGACGCTCAGTTGGCGTTCGAGGGCGACGCCCATCGCCTTGGGTGCCCGGTTTCCGTAGGCGCCTTCAGCGCTGAGGATGTGGCCGACGTCGTGCGGCGGGGATACGTCCTGATGGTCCTCATCGACGAATACGCCATGCACGGGACGGTGTGCCCTCATTGGATCACGGTCGTGGAATGCGACTCCGCCCGGCGGGTTATGGTCGTTGACGACCCCTGGTTCGATGAGGTCGCCGGTGAAACCGTCGTGGACGCCTATCGGATTCCCATCAGGATGGATGATTTCGATCTCATGATCCATTACGATCATCCTCGTTCGGCTCAGGCGTTTCTCGGTTTTCCGGTCATCCGCTGATCCGGCGTCGTCGTTGGTCTACTGCCTGGTCGGTTCGTGTTCGTTGGTTTCGGATTCGGGCAATTGCGTCTGTCATGCTGATAGTGCATTTGGGTCTTCGGGGTGCGAATTATTTCGCTTCTCGATAAAACGATGTCGAATGTGGTCGAAGGGATATCCGTTGTCTTTTTCGTGCCTTTTCATGTCAGAGGAGACCTCTTGTTCGGCAAGTGTGATTGCGTCATTTGAGACCATTCCTTGAGGATTCCTCTGCCTGCACTGAATGGCTGTCTTTTATAAGCTCTGTCTGCGGGTGATTCGATTCCGATATTCAGAAAAGAAGATGGCAGAAATATCATCTTTGAAATGTTCTTCCAGAATTGTGTATGCTTGTTATTAGTTCGATTGATACAATCAATTCGGATGTCATGCACATGATTCATGACACGACGACTGCAAGTGCAGCGGCAGCACAATCAATGTAGGTTGTCTGACGATAAGAATCATGAAAAAACGGATGAAAGGAATATAGGATGCCCGTTCTTCAGGGATTCGAAGAGGTAAGCCTGGTGGCTCCGGTCGCCAAGGTGACGATGACGGTGACGGAGTCCGCGGTGCGCTTCAACAAGGCCACGGCCGAGGTGCTGGGATTCCCCGCCTATGTGAAGGTGCTGGTCAATCCCAAGACGAAGCAGATCGCGCTGGAGCCCTGCACCGGCCGAGAGGCGAATGCCGTGAAGTTCAGCAAGCCCGAGGGCAGGCAGAAGGCCTCCGTGAGCGTGCGTGTTCCGGCGCTTATCGTCGCGATTCTGAAGTTCTTCAAACTCGCCGCGGCTCCCGAGGGTGAGATCTCCTATCAGCTCGTTCCCGGTACCGTGCATGAGGACGAGAAGGTCGTCGTCTTC
>NZ_CAUTOG010000051.1:0-9243 GCF_963540075.1 uncultured Bifidobacterium sp. | reverse complement strand
TTTTTGTGCGGGGGGTTTTGGTTTGGGGGGGGAAATTTTTGGGTGGCCCGGGTTTTTCCCGCCGGGGGTGGGGGGCGAAACGACGGCGGACGCCTGATACCCGGATTCAGCCCTCTCCCCACACCTTGCCGGCGATGGAGCGCACGAGAGCGACCTTGGCCCACTGCTGGTCCTCGGTGAGCGCGTTGCCCTCCTGGGTGGAGGCGAATCCGCATTGGGTCGACAGGTACAGGCGGTCGAGCGGGATGACCCGCGAGGCCTCCCCGATGCGGCGCACGATGGCGTCCGCATCCTCGAGCCGAGGTCGTTTCGAGGTGATGAGACCCAGAACGACCTTCTTGTCGCCGGAGACCTTCGCCAGCGGCCCGAAGTCCCCGGAGCGGTCGTCGTCGAACTCCAGATAGTACGCGTTGACGTTCTCCTCGCCGAACAGGACGTTGGCCACCTGCCCGTATCCGCCGGAGGAGAACCACTGTGAGCGGTAGTTGCCACGGCAGACATGCGTGTTGATCGTCATATCCGCGGGGGCGGCCGCGATGACGGCGTTGTTGATGTCGGCGTACTGATGCTGGACGGACAGCGAATCGCGCCCGAACACCGAATCGTGGAACGCCGATGAGACGAGCATGCCCCACGTGCAGTCGTCGAACTGGACGACCCGGCATCCGGCCTCGTAGAGGTCCCGGATGACCTGCGAGTAGGCGCCCACCAGCGCCTCGGCGAGCTGATCGTCCGAGGAGTAGGGATTGGGGAATCTTTCGGCGGACCCTGCCTGGAGCAGAAACAGCGTCTGCGCGGGGGACGGCATCGTCTGCTTCGCCACCGTGGAGTCGTCCTCCAGCGCCTTGACGAAGCGGAAGTGGTCGACGAAGGGGTGGCTCTCCCCCGAGATCTCGCCGTTCACGGCCGCCGTCTCCATGACGTCCGCACCGGCGGAGGCCTTGACGGCGACCGGATTGGTGCCCTTCGTGACGCCGTGCAGCCCCCACATGAAGTCGAGATGCCAGTAGGCGCGCCGGAACTCCCCGTCCGTGATGACGTGCAGCCCCGCCTCCTTCTGTCTCGCCACCAGGTCGGTGATGGCTCGATTCTCGGCGGCTTTGAGCTCGTCGGCGCCGATACGCCCGGCGGCCTTGTCCTCCCGTGCCTTTTTGAGCTCGGCCGGACGCAGGAAGCTTCCGACCACGTCGGCGCGGAACGGGGGACGATGCGGATAGGTCATGATTCTCCTTCGTTGGTGTCCGTCATGCGGACGGGGCGCGGGGGGTGACGGTCGACGTCGTGACCCGGTTCTCCGGGGAGACCGAGCCGATGGCGTCAGGCCAGGCAGCCGTCCGGAAGACGCGTGCCGGCGTGGAAGACCTCCGGGGGAAGGGCGTGGGACTCGGACAGACCGGACTCGGTGGGCAGCGGACCGAAGCGCAGGATGGCGGACAGCCCCGTGCGTCCGCCCTCCTCGCCGCAGGTGCAGGTGCAGGTGCAGGTGGGGGAGCAAAGGCAACGGCTTCCGGTGGTGTGACCGACGAAAACGCTCATGGCGATGCCTCGATTCGTCGACCATGGCCGTCTGCCATGGTCGTCTCGCACCATGATAGGAGCGTCGGAGCCGATGCCCTCTGCACTCCGGCTGATGGCGCAGAGCGCGATGGTCGTATGCCGCAGGCGAATTCCCGATCGGGTGCCGGACTGCTATACTGACTCAGGCGTTGCACGCGGGTCTGGCCGTGTGGGCGCTGACTGCCGCAAGGGTGCCGGCGGGCATCCAGGCAGCTCTTTTTTTATTCTTCATTCCCGGGGCGATTCGGTCTTTCGCCCGATGGTTCGCGGGCTTCGTGATGGCATGCCGTCCTCGACGTTCCCACGCCTGCCGCGAGCCGTTTTCCATGCCTTTTCCCTGGAAAGCGGAAACCCCCGGAACGGCTTGAAATTGCCATCCCGAGGGTTTCCATACCGTGCGAGCGGGGGGAGTTGAACCCCCACGAGCATACACTCACTGCCACCTGAAGACAGCGCGTCTACCATTCCGCCACGCTCGCAGACAAGCTATCAAGCTACCACCACCGCAGGTTCGTGGCAATGCGGAGTGTCGCTGTCGTGTCGCTCGGGTCCCTGGCGGTCATAGGCTCCTAGCCTTCGACGAAAGCCCGTCCCTCGTGCGCGTAGAACCGTCCCAGGATCCCGTCGCGAAGCTCCTCGAAGCGGCCGGCGTCGATGGATGCCCGGATGTCGTCGAGAAGACGGATGAAGAAACGCTCATTGTGGATGGTCGCGAGCGTCGCGCCGTTGATCTCCCGGGCGTGAAGCAGATGGTTCACATACGCCCTCGGATAGTGCGTGCAGGTGTAGCAGTCGCATCCCTCCTCCAGAGGTCCGAAATCCCGTCGGAAGCGCGAGCGCCTGACGTTGTAGCGGCCGTCACGGGTGAAGATGGCGCCGTTCCGCGCGCAGCGCGCGGGAGCCACGCAGTCGAAGGTGTCGCCTCCGTTCTCCACGCAGGCGAGGATGTCGTCCACCGAGGCGATGCCAAGAACGTGTCGGGGCCTGTTCTCCGGCATGGCGTCGCCGATCCAGGCGCAGGTGTCGCCGATGAGCCTTTTCTCGATGGCGCCGCCGATGCCGACGCCGTCGAAGTCAAGGGAGGCGATCTCCGCCGCCGCATGCCGGCGAAGATCCTCGTAGTTCGCGCCCTGCACCACGCCGTACAGCGCCTGGTAGGGGTGTCCGACGCGTTCCGCGGTGAGCCGTCGATGCTCCTCCACGCACCGTCGGGCCCAGCGGAAGGTGCGTTCGACGGAGCGTTCCTGGTAGGAACGGGTGTTCATCAGCGTCGTGAGCTCGTCGAAGGCGAACATGATGTCCGCGCCGATGCGGTGCTGGATGCCCATGGATATCTCGGCGCTGAAGCGATGGGGCGAGCCGTTGAGGGGGGATTTGAAGGTGACCCCGTCCTCGTCCACGAAGGCGAGCCTCTCCTTGCCCGCCGCGATGACGTCATCGGATTTCATGCCCGTCACGTCCATGGCGAGCGTCTTCTTGAATCCCGCTCCCAGAGAGAGGACCTGAAAGCCTCCGGAGTCCGTGAAGGTCGGTCCGTTCCAGTTCATGAAACGTCCCAGACCACCTGCCTCGTCCAGCACCTCGTCCCCCGGACGCTCGTACAGGTGGAAGGCGTTGGCAAGCAGGCACTGGGCCCCGAGGTCCCTCATCGTCTCCGGAAGGACCCCCTTCATGGCGGCCTGGGTGGCCACCGGAACGAAGGCGGGGGTATGGATGTCTCCGTGCGGGGTGTGGATGACTCCGGTCCTGCCGTACCGTGAGCCGCCGCGTCCTTTGCCCTCGGCGGAATCCGACAGACGCGTGATGGTGGTGAAGAAGAACGCGCTGGCGGCTTCGGGCTGGTTGGCGGTTCCGTCGGATGGGGCGACGGCTGCCCCGCGGGGCGCGGAGAGGCGTGGATTCGGGAGTGAACCGGACATACCGCCTACTCTAGGGGTGCACGTCGCCCAAGGGTCCGGGGCCGGCCATGGCGTGACTCGCTATCATCTTTCATCGGACGTTCAGGGAACGTCCAGAGCCGATGTCTTTACTCGATGATTAGCGGAACCAGGACGGCGGAGCCGGATGATCGGATGCGTCGCCGTCCGCATGATTCTAAGGAGTAGAAATGGCCGATGAATTCCACGACAACTGGGGCCTGCGACCTCTGCCGTCGTCATCAGATCCGTCGTCGTCCGATGCCGACGAGAAGAAGAACGTCTCTGGCGCCGACGATCATGGCGATGCGCATGACCAGGTGACGGGCTCCGAGACGGGTTCGGGCGAGAACGCGCCGACACAGGCCCTGCCGACCTCGGATGGCGATGACTTCCGAACCACGCAGGTCCAGCCGATGCTCTCTGATTCGGAGCCTCCCGCCGGCGATGAGCAACCGACCGAGTCCTTCGACGCCTCCCTCCTCGGGTCTTCGGAGACCAACGGCGCGTCGGACGCTGTGACTTCGGCGCAGTCTGCGCAACCCCAGCCCGACGCCGATACTCGGCAGAATGCACCGTACTACCGCCCTGCACCGCGGTACGGCGCCTATGCACCGCCGTCAACAGCAGAGCAGGCGGGTCATCAGGCCCCCCAGCAGGGTCAGGCCCCCCAGCAGGGCTATCCGTATGGAGCCCCGTCCTCACCAGCCGGATACCAGGGCGCATACCCCGGCTCGGAACGGGATTCCCAGCAGAAGCCTCAGGGCTGGGGCAACCGCAACCCCTACTACCCAGGCAATCCCTTCCTCAACCCCTCCGGCTCGCAGACGGCTGGAGGTCCCGAGGGGGCCGCGCCGTCGGATGAGGGGAACCCCCAGGGCCCCCAAAGTCCCCAGGGGCCGCAGGGACCGCAAGGACCACAGGGGCCGATGTTCCTCCCCGGGCAGCAGGGGCCCGGGAGACCTGCAGCGGCACGGGCGCGTCGCCGTACGGTCAACGGCGTCATCGTCGCCGTCGTGGCGGCCCTGGTGTCCGCGGCCCTGTGTCTGGGGGTCGGCTATGCGGCAATCACCCGTGGGTGGGTGACCATCCCGACCTCCAGTTCTCTGGCCAGCGTGTCATCGAACACCTCCGGGTCAGGCACCGCCACCGCGAAAAGCGGCGAATCCGTCGACTGGACCGCCGTGTCCAAGGAGGTCTCTTCCGCCGTCGTCTCGATTCAGACCACGCTCTCGGACGGAACCGCGAAGGGGTCCGGCGCGATCATCAACACGAAGGGCTACATCGTCACCAACAACCACGTCATCTCGGATGCGACCGCGATTCAGGTCACGCTGACGAACGGGCAGATCTACTCCGCCAAGGTCGTGGGGACCGACTCCACGACCGACCTTGCGGTGATCAAGCTCGAGAACCCCCCGAGCGATCTCACCGCCGTCACCTTCGCGGACTCCGACAATCTCGCCGTCGGAGAGGCGGTCATGGCCATCGGCAATCCGCTGGGCTACGACGACACGGCCACCACCGGCATCGTCTCCGCCCTGAACAGACCCGTGTCCGTCACGGATGACGACAGCAACTCCGAGATCGTGACCAACGCGGTCCAGATCGACGCGGCCATCAATCCCGGCAATTCGGGTGGTCCGACGTTCAACGCCGCCGGACAGGTCATCGGCATCAACTCGTCCATCGCATCCACGGCCACCACGAGTTCCGAGGCCGGGTCCATCGGCATCGGCTTCGCCATCCCCTCGAACCTCGTCAAGAAGATCGCCAACGAGATCATCAGCGACGGATCCGCGACGCACGTCGCCCTCGGCATCACGATCACGAGCACCACGGTCACCGCCGACGGCGTAACCAGGGGAGGTGCGAAGATCACCTCGTCCAGCGGCAGCGCCGGCGTCGTCTCCGGCAGCCCGGCCGCCAAGGCGGGCCTCAAGGTGGGCGACACCATCGTCGCCTTCAACGGCAACGCGGTGAGCAACAGCTACTCGCTGCTCGGCTACGTCAGGGCGGCCTCCCTCAACGACAAGGCCACGCTCACGGTCGTGCGCGACAGCAAGACCATCAGCGTCGAGGTCACCCTGAACAAGGAGGAGTCCGCCGTCAACGGCAGCAGCTCCAGCTCCAGCGGATCAAGCGAGAACAACGACGGGGGCAGCAGCAACGATGACAGCGGCGGCCTCAGCGATCCCTTCGGATTGTGGTGACCGCCCGGCATAGGGCGCTGATTCCCGGCTCGACCTCGTCCGTGTCCGGACGGGCGAAGTTGAGCCGGATATGCCCCTCGTCCCGGCCGTCGGCGTCGAAGACCTCTCCGGGCATGAACGTGACGCCGTGGCTGCGTGCGGCATCGAGGAGCCTCTCGGTCCGCACGCCGTCGGGAAGCCTCACCCACAGGTAGTAGCCGCCCCGGGGGATGGTCCACCGCATCCCGCGGGGCGCGTCGCGTTCCAGCGCCCTGATCATCAGATCCCGCCGTTCGCGGTAGACCGTGACGAGCCGCGCCACGTGGCGGGCGACGTCCCCTCCGCGCAGAAGCTCCATGCAGATGCGCTGGGAGGACGAGCTTGTGTGCTGGTCGATCATGCGCCGCAGTGCGGTCAGACGGCGGATGACATGGCGGTCGGCCACCATCCATCCCGTGCGCAGACCGGGGGCCACGGTCTTCGAGAACGTCGACAGTGAGATGACGTACCCGGCGTTCTCCATGCCTGCCAGAGGGATCGGACTCTCCCCTTCGAAGCACAGGTCGTCGTAGGGATCGTCCTCGACGACCAGGCAGCCGTGTCGCATGGCCGTCTCCACCAGATCCCGGCGCCTGGAGCAGGGAAGCGTCGACCCCGTGGGGTTCTGGAAGGTCGGGATCGTGTAGATGAGCTTGGGGTGGTATCGGGAGCAGTATCCTTCGAGCAGGTCGGTGCGCATCCCCTCGTCGTCCATGGGGACCCCGACCACCCGGGCCTGGGCGGTGCGGAAGGCCTGGAGTGCCGGGAAGAACGTCGACTGTTCCACCAGCACCACGTCACCGGGGTTGACGAAGGTGCGCACGCACAGGTCGATGCCCTGCTCGGATCCCGAGAGCACCATGACGTTCTCCCGGTCGCAGCGGACGGCGCGCTCGCCCATATGCCGCGCCAGCAGATCCCTGAGCTCGTCGAAGCCGGCGATGGGCGACTCCGGCATGTCGTCGAAGGCGTGGCTGGCGAAGGCGGCGGAACTCGCTTCCCGAAGCAGTCCGTCGGGGATGTCGTGGGGATTCGGCGATCCGGTGGCGAAGTCGATGGCCCCCCGGGGGTTCTGGGCAAGGTCCGCGGTGGCGATGTCGTGGAAGGTGAAGCGGTTCGAGTAGTCGCTGAAGAGGATGGCCCAGGGGGGAGGCGTCGCTCCGGGGCCGCTGTGGGGCGATCCGGCGGTGGGGTGCGGGGTGTCCGTTCGTGCGACGCCGGTCTGTTCCGATGGCGCGGAGGGATGCGCGGAGAGGACCGCTTCCGTAGGGCCGAGGCGTCGGGGACGGACGCCTCGGCGGAATTCGGAGGCCGGGGTGGCGGACCGTGCTGGCCGTACCCCCGTATGCGTGGCGTCCTCCGGCGTCCGTCCGCTGACGAAGGTGCCCTGTCCCACGGCGGAGGCGATGAGCCCGTCCCCCCGGAGACGTTCGTAGGCCTGGACCACGGTGGAGCGGTTCACTCCGAGGGCGGTGGCGAGCGCCCGCTCGGAGGGGAGACGGTAGCCGGCGGCGAGGCTGCCGCCGAGGATCAGGATTCTCAGCTCGCGGACGATCTGGAGGTACAGAGGGGTGGCGTCCCCTCTGTTCAGGGTCAGTCTCATGGGTCCTCCGCCTTCCCGTCAATTCTGCGGACCGTCATCGTCATGCCGCGTCCCCGATCGTCCGCGGGGCTTCCGAGGTCATCCTAACGGGGTCGGGACCGCTGGCACATCCTCCTGCCGAGGATGTGCCAGCGGTCCCGATGCCGCCGTCGAGGCGTCGGTATGTGCGGCGCCATTCCTGGTGGATTCGTCCGCGCCGCCCCCCCGTTCGTCTTCGTCCCGCGCGGCTACAGCGAAAGGAACAGCTCGTGGATGCGGGTGTCCGGGGTGAGCTCGGGGTGGAAGGCGGTGGCGATGATCCGGTTCTGGCGCACGGCCACCGGACGCCCGTCGACGATGGTCTCGACCGTCGCCTCGGGGCCCACGTCGGCCACCACCGGGCCCCGGATGAACACCAGCGGCACGTCGTGGAGGTCGCCGAAGCTCCCGGTCGTCCGGAAGCTGCCCAGCTGACGGCCATAGGCGTTGCGACGCACCGTGGCGTCCAGGGCCCGGAACCAGACGTGCTCGTCGTTCTCCAGACGCCGGGCGAGCAGGATCATGCCGGCGCAGGTGCCGAGCACGGGACGTCCGGCGGCGATATGCGCCGCGATGAGGCCGAACAGCCCACTGGAGCGCAGCAGCCTGCCCTGGGTCGTGCTCTCCCCTCCGGGCAGGATGACGCGGTCGATGGAGCCGTCCCAGTCGTCCTTCGAGCGCAGCAGACGCCAGGGGGCGTGCAGCCGGTCCAGCATCGCCGCATGCTCGGCGAAGGCGCCCTGGACGGCGAGGATTCCGGTGACGTCGCGTCCCTGTTCCCCGGAGCGCTCGCGGGTGATGTATTCGGCGGCGACGACCATCACTCGCCTCTTGCGGCCATGAGGGTGGTGATCTCGTCCTCGTTGATGCCGACCATGGCCTCGCCGAGGTTCTCCGACAGCCGTGCCAGCTTGTCGGCGTCGCGCCAGTCGGCCGTGGCCTGGACGATCGCGGCCGCACGCTTCGCCGGGTCGCCCGACTTGAAGATGCCCGACCCGACGAAGACGCCTTCGGCGCCCAGCTCCATCATGAGGGCGGCGTCGGCGGGGGTGGCGATGCCGCCGGCGGCGAAGTTGACCACCGGAAGACGGCCGTTGTCATGCACGTAGCGCGCGAGGTCCAGGGGCACGGCCAGCTCCTTGGCCGCCTCGAACACCTCGTCGTCGCGCAGGGCGGCCAGCTGGCGGATCTGCTTGTCCATCGTGCGCATGTGACGGACGGCCTGGATGACGTCCCCGGTGCCGGGCTCGCCCTTGGTGCGAATCATCGCGGCGCCCTCGGCGATGCGTCTCAGGGCCTCGCCCAGGTCCTTCGCCCCGCAGACGAAGGGCACGTCGAAGCGTGTCTTGTCGATGTGATGGACGTCATCCGCGGGGCTGAGCACCTCGGACTCGTCGATGTAGTCGATGTCGAGGGCCTGCAGGATACGCGCCTCGGCGATATGCCCGATGCGCACCTTGGCCATGACCGGGATGGACACCGCCTTCTGGATGCCACGGATCATCGCGGGGTCGCTCATGCGGGACACCCCGCCGGCCGCGCGGATGTCGGCCGGGATGCGCTCGAGCGCCATCACCGCGCAGGCGCCGGCGTCCTCGGCGACGCGGGCCTGTTCGGGGGTGGTCACGTCCATGATGACGCCGCCTTTGAGCATCTGCGCCAGATTGCGGTTGAGTTCGGTGCGGTCGCCGGTTCCGGCGGTTTCCTCCGCTTCCGCCGTGTCCCCTCCGCGCGGATTCGTCGGTGTTCCCGTTGTGTCGTTCTGCGTCATGCGACGCTCCTTCCATGGTCGTTCCGTCGTCGAACGGTTCGGTTCGGTCCGGGCATGGCTTCGCCACCCCGTCGCCGCACAGCCTAGGGTGGCCGCGCGGGTCACGACAGAGCCAATCCCGATGCCGTCCACCCATCCAATGCCGTC
>NZ_CAUTOG010000050.1:0-9330 GCF_963540075.1 uncultured Bifidobacterium sp. | reverse complement strand
TCGGCCACCCATCATCGTCGAAACCCGCGACTCGCAAGCCTCCGGCACGAAGCCATCAAGCCCGCTTCAGCGGCATGCTGCGACCCCATCCACCCCCCACCACGGAGCGAACTCCCAGCAAAGCAAGCCGACCACAGAGCAAATCATGACCAACATTCACTTTTCTTCCCAAAGCAGACGCCGGGCACTCCACTCCTCGGTGCCGTAGCGTGGAGTCACGGATGCTCGAGGTTGAGCGTCACCAAATAGAAAGGACATCCCATGTACTGGATCTGGACGCTTATCGTAGGGGCGATCATCGGCGTCATCGCCGGAGCCATCACCAACAAGGGCGAATCCATGGGCTGGATCGCCAACATCCTCGCCGGCCTGGTCGGCTCGTCGGTTGGCCAGGCCCTGTTCGGCACCTGGGGTCCAAGCCTCGGAGGAATGGCGGTCATCCCCTCGATCCTCGGCGCCGTCATCGTCGTACTCGTCGTGAGCTTCATCGTCGCGAAGGCGCACGGGAAGAAGTAGAAGTCGAGGCAGCGAGAGGTCGGCACAACCTCACCCCCGTTCCCATGCGTCCCATGTGCGCCCCCGAACCTCACCGGCCGGGGGCGCATCCATGTGAGCAATCCCACAGCCCTTCGTACGCGCATCGCGAAGAAACAAGGGCCGAGGTATTGACCCACGTGGTTCGTCGCCCGTACGGTGGCAGGGATCGCAGGGTGTGACTCATGGATCCCCCAAACGCCGCATCGAACCCATGCCGGCCTCGCAGGGCCGCACCGGTCCGGACGCCGGACACACCGGATGATCAGGGAAGGACGTGCAAGGCCTCATGATCGACAGGAACCTGTTCCGGCTGCCGGGGGCCGACCTCCGCGGATCGCTCGTCCTCGGCATGCTTCATGCGCTGTGCGCGCTGATGGATGCGGCGGTCGGCCTCATCGCGGTCCTCGCCGTCGCCCGGGCCGCCAACTGGTCGCCGGCGCGACCAGGCCCGGATGGTCCGCTCGGAATCGTGACCGCCTCCCTGCCGGCGGCCCTGCTGACGATTCTCGCGCTCGTCGTCCTGCGCGTCCTCGTGCGGCATGCCACGAACGTCCTGGCCGGGAGAATGTCCCGTCGTATGGGCGAGGCCCTGGCGAACGACCTCTACCTGTCCCTCATCGACGAATCCGCCATCGCGGACCGGGACGACGCGGCGCGGGGCAAGGCCACCCCGCATCAGAGCCTCGCCCTGCTGGCCACCGAGGGAGTCGCCTCGGTGAGCACGTACTTCACCACCTTCCTGCCCACGCTGGTCGAGTCGCTGCTCATGATTTTCGTCGCGCTGGCCGTCCTCGCGCCCGTCAGCGTCGCCGGGGCCGGGATCATCGTGCTCGGCATGCTCGTCATGCCCTTCGCGGCGAACATGACCCGCGAGAAGGACATCCGCACGCAGATCGCCCATCTGCAGCGCTACGACAAGGTCGGAGTGCACTTCGAACAGGCCCTGCGAGGCCTGCCTACGCTCAAGACCTTCGACGCCGACGGACGCGAGGCGCATCGTCTGGCCAACGACTCGGAGGGCTTTCGCAAGGCCACCATGCGTCTGCTCGGCGGGCAGCTCACCAGTCTCATCGGCGCCGACGGCGCCATATACGCCTCGGTGATCGCCGCCACGGCCGTCACGGCGCTGATGTCACGCTCCGACTCCGCCGGCTGGGTGACGGCCGTGCTCGTCGCCGTCACCGGCGTGCGCCTGTTCGTCCCCAGCCGTCAGCTCGTCTACCTCATGCATGCCGGAACGGTCGCCCTCAAGCAGGGCCGGGCCATCGTCCGCGCCCGTGACATGCGCGCCGGGCACGCAGGGAAAGCCCCCGTCGAGCGCTCGCGGAACAGGAACGGCATGACGGCTCCCGCAGGCACGGGCACCGCCGTCCGCATCACCGCACGCGGACTCTCTCTCGCCTACCCGGACGCCGCGGATAACGGGGATAACGCAGATACGCGGGACACCCGGGATGCCGGGAACACCCGACGCGTCGGGAACGCCGCGGAGAAGGCCCTCGACCACGTCGATCTGGACCTGGGCCCCACCGGTCATGTGGCCATCGTCGGCGCCTCCGGATCGGGCAAAAGCACGCTGGGCGCCCTGCTCTCCGGACGTCTTCGCGGATACGAGGGCTCTCTGACTGCGGACGGCACCGAGCTGCGCGACCTCGAGGACCGGTGGTTCATCGACGACGTCACGCTGGTACGCGGAACCGACCAGATCTTCTCCGGAACCGTTCGCAACAACCTCGACCCGGCCGGAGTCGGCTATGACGACGTCACGCTGATGGACGCGCTGACGAAGGTCGACCTCGCGGACGTCATCCGTCGCCGCGGCGGGCTCGACGCGACGGTCGACTACGGAGGCACGAACCTCTCCGGCGGCCAGCGCCAGCGGCTCGGGCTGGCTCGCGCTCTGCTGCGGGACACCCCCATCGTCATCCTGGACGAGGCGTCGAGCGCCGTGGACCGTGACCATGACGAGGACCTTGCCGCGCTTGCCGACGACATGGGCCGAACGCGACTCGTCGTCACCATCTCGCACCGGTTGGCGTCCGTGCGCCACGCCGACCTCATCCTTGTGCTCGATCACGGCCGCATCGTCGAATCGGGCGACTTCGACGCGCTTGCCGCCACAGCGGCCGGACCGTTCGCATCGCAATGGCGCGAGCAGAGAACGCTTGAGGGCATCGGGGCCGCGGGCGAACGGAAACCCTCGCGCATGGCGGTCGCCGCGACGCCGTCACGCTTCACGGAACCTCTGAAGGAGGCGGTCCGATGACGACCACGCCGATCATCGGGGAACACCTGGGACAAGGGACCCGAACGACGAAGGTTACGGAATCCGGCCCGCTTCACGCGGAACCGGGCGCCCTGAGCAGCGCATCCGGCAACCCGATGCCCACCCCGCGGGTCATGCGCCGCATGGCGAGGCAGATGCTTCCCCTCGCCGTCATCGAGTTCAAGGCCATCGTCTGCGGATCGCTCGGGCATCTGTCGGCCATCTGGACGGTGATGCTCGCCGCGGCGGGACTCGCCGGGGCCTTCACCGGCGCCTCCACGGCCGTCTGGGTGGCCGCACTCGCCGCCGCGGTCGTGCTGGCGTTCGTCCGGGGGCCGCTCGCCTACGGGGAGCAACTGTTCAACCATCAGATGGCCTTCAGCGTGCTTCGCGACATCCGCGGCGAGGTGTTCGACAGGATGCGGGCGCTGGCGCCCGCGAAGCTGCGCCGGGAGGGGCGAGGCAACCTCGTGACGGTGATCACGCAGGACATCGAGCTGCTGGAGATCTTCTACGCGCACACCCTCTCCCCGATCGCCATCGCCGGCATCACCACCCTGGTCAACGTCGTCGTGTTCTGGACCTTCTCCCCCTGGCTTGGTCTGGCCTCCCTGGTCGCCGACTTGCTGCTGGTGCTTCTCGTGCCCCTGCTTACTGCCGGACCGACATACCGGGCCGCGTCCGCCGAACGCACGGCCACGGGAGCCCTGCACAGCCTCGTCCTCGAATCCCTGGACGCCCGAGACCAGCTCGCCGGCCTTGGCGCCGCCCGGCGGACGCGGGAACGCCTTATGGCGGCCACCACCAGGATGCTGGACGCCCGGGGCCACAACAACAGGGCGCGCGGCTGGAACGACGTCATCA
Source organism: uncultured Bifidobacterium sp. (assembly GCF_963540075.1). Classification (GTDB taxonomy): domain Bacteria; phylum Actinomycetota; class Actinomycetes; order Actinomycetales; family Bifidobacteriaceae; genus Bifidobacterium. The sequence goes on along the minus strand of NZ_CAUTOG010000050.1, from coordinate 5,663 downwards.
CGGAAAGCATCCCCATGCTCGGCCTGGCCGCGTTCACCGGCACGGCCGTCGCCCTCGTTTCGTCCGGAGGACTGGGGGCCGTCTCCGCCATCGTGGCCGTCGCCGGATTCACCGCCTCCTTCCCGGCGCTGATGTCCGTGGCGCGCCTGGGCTCGGGCCTGCAGCCCACGCTGGCCTCCGCCCGCCGCGTCTTCGCGCTGATGGATGAGAAACCGGCGGTCGAGGAGAACGAGGGCGGTCGGACGCCCGACTCCTTCACCGGTCTCGACGCCCGGCATCTGGCCTTCTCGTATGCGGACGACGCCGGCGAACACACCGACGCCGTGCTCGCCGACGTGGACCTGTCCATCCGGCCAGGGGACGTCATCGCCGTTCAGGGCGAGAACGGCGCCGGCAAATCCACGCTCATCGACGTCCTTATGCGCTTCCGCGACCGCACGGACGGCACGCTCGACGTCAGCGGCGAGTCGATCGAGACCATCGACGTGCACGCCCTGCGCAGGCTCGAGACGATGGTCAGCCAGGACACCTTCCTCTTCGACGACACCGTCGCAAGGAACATCGCCATCGCACGACCCAAGGCGGCGCGCACGGACATCGAGGCGGCGGCGCGGGACGCCGGACTCGACGACGTGCTCGCCGAGCTGCCCAGCGGCCTCGATCACCGGCTCACAAGGAACGGCTCCGAGCTGTCCGAGGGGCAGCGCCAGCGCATCGCCGTCGCACGGGCCTTCCTCAGCGACGCCCCGCTCGTACTGCTCGACGAACCCACCAGCAACATGGATGCCCTTCTCGAGGGCCGGGTGCTCGACGCCCTGTTCCGACACCGCGACGGCCGCGCGTATCTCATCGTCTCCCACCGGTCCGCGGTGATCGCCCGGGCCGATCGCCTGCTCACCCTTCGGGACGGGCGGCTCGTCGCGGATGCCGCGCAGGCCATAAGCGGAAGAGAGAACAGCAGGGAAAAAGCCTCGGAAGCCTCTGAGACGTCCGCCATGGAACGCGCCTAGCACAACCGGGACGAAAAATACAGTCGTGACTTTTCGCGCCGATTCTTCTACAGTGCGGAGGCGAAGGCAGCGAAAAGAGCAAAGGAAGCGAAAAGGCGGGAACGTGGTCGCTGCAATCACGGCGCGGCGACCACGATGCGGCAGAGAATCGCGGAGACGCGGCGGACCACGGCGGTATGGCCACGGAGACGCAGCGAACCACGAAATGCTTCGGGTCGTGGCGGCGCGGCGCTCCTCATGCCCGTCGTCGCCACGGAGACGCGGGAATCCGAGGCGACGACGACCCGCCGCATGCGAATGATGCCGCCTCGCATGATCCGCCTACGGAACCAACCGCGGCGGACATCCCCGCATCCCCAAGCAATCAGGGAGTCACTGAAGGAGCCACAGATGACCGACGATCCAGACACGGCACCGGACGGCACACACGACGCGTCCGATACCGGCGCTTCCCCCAGGAACGCCAAGACACCCTCCCCGTTGGATCCGATGGATCCAACGGATCGCGCGGCGTCGGCAAAAAACCATGCGCAGTGGACGGCCGAGGCCTACCAGGAGGCGCAGAGCTCCGACGACGGCCGTCTGCGCATGCTCGACTACATCCTCATCGGCGTGTACACGGCGCTGTACTTCGTGCTCATCGCCATCCCCGCCCTTCCGGCGCATCTCATCCCGGTGCTCATGCCCTTCATGGGTCTGGGCTGCGGCATCTTCGGAGGTACGGCCTATCTTCTCGCGCTGACGAAGTCGCGGCGCTTCGGAACCGTGACGATCATGGGCGTCCTGCTGGCGCTTCTCATCGGCGTCATCCACGGCAACTACTACACGGTGGCCACGGCGCTTGCGGCGGCCCTCGTGGCCGACCTCATCGCCCGCCGGGGCGACTATGGGAATCGCGGTCTCATCATCGTCTCGGCCGGGGTGTTCAACCTGTGGACCATCGGCATGTTCCTGCCGTTCTACGTAGGACGGAGCTCGTATCTGGCGAACCTCTCCAGCGCGAAGGGATCCGGGTACGCCTCCGAGCTGGCCTCGCTGTTCCCTGGCTGGCTGCTACCCGTCCTCGTCGTGCTCAACCTGGCGGGAGGCGTGATCGGAGCGATCATCGCTCTGGGACTGTTCCGCCGGCACTTCCACCGGGCGGGACTCGCCTAGACGCCCGTCCCGTCCGGGCGGATCCCTCCACGACTCCCCACGACTCCTCCAGGAGAATCCATGCGCATAGCCACCGCCGAGTACCGGGGACCCTTCCGGCTCGATCCCCGGACGAAAATCGCCTACGCGACCGTGGTGGGCTGCTTCTGTCTGGGGCTGGTGGGCGGGGCGGCGCTGTCGACGGGAATCGTCCGGCATATTCTGGAGCTGTCGGTGGCGGGGGTTCTGATGGCGAACCGACGCTGGCGGCTTCTGGCGGGATACGCATTCGCCATGGCGGCGTCGGTGGCCGTCGAAGCGGGGATGCCCGCTCTGGGATTCGCGTCGGGAGGCGGCTCCCGGGGATTCGCCGCCGCGATGACGGGCTCGCTCGTCTGGGCGATCACCACGTCGGCGGCGATGCTCATCCAGCTGACGCCCGGTGCGATAACCGCCTACTGGCTGCTGTCCACGACCACCGCCGGCGAGCTGACGACGGCGCTGGATCGACTGCATGTCCCCCGCGCCGTGACCGTGCCGCTCGCCGTCATGCTGCGCTTCTTCCCCACCGCGGCCGCCGAAGGCCGGTCCATCCGTGACGCGATGCGGATGCGGGGAGTGCGTTTCGGCGGCGGCAAGGCCTCGCGGATTCTGGAGTTCCGCGTGGTACCGCTGGTCGCCAGCTCGGTACGCATAGCCGACGACCTCAGCCAGTCGGCGCTCACCCGTGGCCTAGGATCCCCCGGACCGCGCACGAGCATCGCACGCATCGGCATCCGTGGCGTGGACGTCGCGGTTCTGACGGCATGCGTGGCATGTCTGGCGGCGTGGGCGTTCACCGCGTCCGGGCTGCTGCCCTGATGGCAGGCGGCACGATGACACGAGACACGGTGACAAGAGACACGGGAACGGCAGAATCCCGAAGGCTTCCCGACCACCCCTCCGGGTCCATTCGCCTCGAGAACGTCTCCTTCCTCTACGGAGGCGGAAGTAATCCAGACGGGAGGGATCCAGAGGACAGGAACGGAACCGACGGGAACGCGGACGAGAGGAAGGCAGACGCCCGGAACGTCGGCGCGAGGGGAATGGCAGCGAACGAATCGGGGACGGCGGACACGCGAACCGCATCCCCCGCAGCCGTCGAGGCGGATGCACGGGCATCAGACATCTCGCAGCCGCACGGCGTCGCCGATCTGAGCCTGGACGTCCTCCCCGGCGAGACCCTGCTGCTGTGCGGGCGATCCGGCTGCGGCAAGACCACGATCACCCGGCTCATCAACGGTCTGGTCCCGCACTACTTCCGCGGGCGTCTGTCGGGACGCGTCCTCGTGGACGGCTTCAACGTCACCACCACTCCGTTGGAGAACCTCGTCGGGCATGTGGGTTCGGTCTTCCAGAACCCGGCGAACCAGTTCTTCACCATGACGGTCCGCGACGAGCTCGCCTTCGCCTGCGAGAACGCCGGGATGCCGCCCGAGAGGATTCGTCGGCGCATGGAACAGGTGGCCGGCGCCTTCGGTGTCGACGGGCTGCTCGACAGCGGCGTGGACCGGCTGAGCGGAGGCCAGCAGCAGCAGGTCGCCTCCGCAGCGGCGGCCATGGCACGACCGGGAATCCTGGTGCTCGACGAACCCACGGCGAATCTCGACGCCTCGGCCATCGATCGCCTGCGCGGCATCATCGCTCTGTGGAGGGACGAGGGCCGGACCGTCGTCATCGCCGAGCATCGGCTGTACTGGCTCGAGGGACTTGTCGACCGCGCCGCCATCATGGATTCCGGTCGGATCACGCAGGTCATGAGCGGCCGGGAGCTCGGCGCCCTCACGGATGAGGAGCGTGAGGGACTGGGGCTACGGCCCACCACGCGAAGCGGGCTGGAAAGGGTTGTCCGACGGGCCGGATCAGTGGCGCGCGGGCCGCGGAACGAATCCTCCGGAGCCTGGCGCATCGACGGGTTCTCCTACACGTACCGGCGCGCGAAAGAACCTGCCCTGGCCATCGAGGGCGCCGCGTTCCCAGCGGGTCGGGTGACGGTCGTGATGGGCCCGAACGGAGCCGGCAAGTCCACGTTCATCCGATGTCTGCAGGGACTCGACCGACGCTGCCGCGGAAAGCTGGTCGCGCCCGATGGCGAACGCCTGGGACGCCGCCGCAGGCTGGACGCCTGCTTCACCGTTCTGCAGAACGTGACGCGCGAGCTGTTCACGGCCGACGTTCTCGACGAGGTGATGCTTGCGCAGCCCCATGAGGACGCATCCGAGGCAGGGGCGATTCTCGCCCGCCTCGATCTCGCCGGGATGGCGGGCCGTCATCCCCTCTCGCTGTCCGGCGGACAGCGCCAGAGGGTGGCCATCGCCGCGGCAGTGGCGTCGGAACGGCCGATCATCATCGCCGACGAGCCGACGAGCGGTCTCGACCTCGGCCATATGAGACAGGTCGCCGCTCTGCTGCGCGGGCTCGCCGACGAAGGGCGGACGGTCGTCGTCGTCACGCACGACCCGGAGTTCGCGGCCCTGTGCGCCGACCGGACGCTGCGCATCATCCGAGGACGAATCGTACGAGTGCAGGAACCGGATGGCGTCTCTGAGGCGATGGAGGATTCGGCCGTGGCGAACGCCCCGGATTCACGGGAATGGACGAGGTAGTCTTCGATGATGCATATCCGTCCGATACGGGAATCCGACGATTCCTCCCTCGCTCCCATCATCCGTTCGAATCTCGCGGCGTTCGGCCTCGCCATCCCCGGTACGGCGGCCTTCGACCCGGAGACGGACCATCTCAGCGTCTTCTACGGGGCGTCCTCGCGCCGCGCGTATTTCGTCGTGGAGGATGACGATGACGGACGGGTCCTCGGAGGCGCGGGCATCGCGGAGATGGACGGCGACGATTCGACGGCCGAACTGCAGAAGCTGTACCTGGATGATGCCGCGAAGGGCCATGGACTCGGCTACAGGCTGATTGGACGCATCACGACCTTCGCCCTTGCGGTCGGATACCGCCGGCTGTATCTCGAGACGCATCATGCGCTCGAGGCGGCGAACCACATCTACCGCAGAAGCGGGTTCATCCTCATGGACGGCCCTCTTCCCGGCAGCGTGCATGGAGGGGCCATGGACCGCTTCTACATCAGGGCCCTGCACGATGCCGCAGGCTCGGTCGCGAAGGCGGAAGCGGTCGCCTAAGGTCGGCGGACCATGTAGGAAAGCCGACGAAAGCCATCACGGGGCCCTCGCGAGAAGCCCCGGCAGGGACCCCGTACCGGGACCGTGAGAAGCCCCGGGAAAAACTTCTGTGCGAATCCACGCGAGAAGCCCGGACGGGCGGCGCGAAGGACAACCAGACACAGACCCTGGGCAGCGACCGCATTCGTTGGGCAATCGAATCATGTCCTGGGCGGCCTTCTTCGGGAACCACGAATTTCCGGCGACAAGAATCGGCGGAAAATCAAGGATTCGCAGAATCTCTCTTTCCGAAGCGCGGTTCCCCGCCAACGGAATCTGCCCAAGATATGAAACGAGA
>NZ_CAUTOG010000049.1:0-9593 GCF_963540075.1 uncultured Bifidobacterium sp. | reverse complement strand
TCGCCGACGACTACAGCTCGGCGTCGGCGTCGACCTGCATCACATAGACGTTGCGACGGAGCTGACGCATCTGCGTTCTCGTGATCGCTCCCGACTCGGCCATGTCCTGGATGATGCCCAGTTCGATGGCATAGCTGTCGCGCTTGGCCTGCTCGAGCTGCTCCAGGGCCTCGGCCCCGCCCGAGACGGCCGGACGGCTGCGCAGTGACGCCTCGGACCGCCGGTAGTCGAGGATCAGAGTCGAACAGTGTTCGGTGCGATACCTGTCGCGGCTCATCTCGTCGTAGAGACGGTCGATGACGTATTCCATGGCATCGATCTGGATGCCCTTCATCACGGAGGCGACGCGCTTCTCGCTGAACAGGGGGGTGGTTCGCAGGAACTTGCTCTCCGCGCGGCGGAGAAGTATCGTCAGTCGGCGCTGGAGAGCCCTCATTCGCCCTCGGACCTGCGATACCGTGCGACCCGACGTCCGGGTCGAGGTGTGCCGAAGCGTGTTCATGATCTGGTCCAGCATGCGTTCGCAGGCTTCGACCTGCAATCCCCGGGCGATGTCGTCGGTCTTCTCCGGGAAGGACCTGGCCCGTTCAAGACGTTCCCGGACATAGTCCTTCTCCCAGTGGAGCGCTTCGATCTGCAGGCGTTCGAGATCCTGTGGGTCGGAGACCCCCAGACGTCTCTGGAGCCGGCTGATGCGCTTGGTGTAGGAATCGATGACCTGCAGCACGGCACGGCGGTTCTTGTCGGTGACCCGACCCGTGAGCTCCTCCACGGTGCGTCGAAGCACGTCGATGGTGATCCGCGTCATCTCCGTGGAGGCCGCCGTGCGGTTGGGGGCGAGCAGAGGAAGCAGGAAGTTCGCCATAAGCAGCGTGAGGACGATGACGCCCGAGGCGATGAAGATCAGCTCGTCCCGCATGGGGAAGGCCTTCCCGTCGCTCAGCGCGTAGGGCAGGGTGAACATCAGAGACAGGGTGATGGTTCCCTTGGCGCCGCCGAAGGTCATCACCGCGGCCGATCGCCAGCGGTCCGGGGTCATCCTGCGTCGTCGTCCCGTGCGCTGGTCCCTGGCGAGGCGGAGCATCAGCGTCACCCAGGCCAGACGCATGGCGGTGACCACAAGGGTCACCAGGAGGATGACGACGAGCAGCATGGTGTTGCTTACCCCCGGATCGTCCCAGCTGGCGCTCATGGCGTCGGGAAGCTGCATGCCGAGCAGGATGAACACCGTTCCGTTGAGGCTGAAGGACAGAACGGACCAGACGCTGTCGGAGACGATGTTCGTCCGCGACACGTTCGGCCCGATACCGGTGCGGTCGAAGCGCACCACGAGTCCGGCGGCGACGACGGCCAGCACCCCGGACACATGAGCGAGGTCCTGGGCTCCCAGATACACGAGGAAGGGCAGGAAAAGCTCCATGAGTATCCGTGTGGTCGTGGTCTCCCAGCCCAGCGACCGAGCGGTTTCGAAAAGCCGGTTGGCCACAATGCCGATGATAAGCCCTATCGCCGAGCCTCCGAGGAAGGAGACCAGGAACTGCTCGGCGGCATGGCCGACGGACAGCGTCCCCGTCGTCGCCGCGAGCATCGAGAACTGGAAGCCGATGATGCCGGAGGCATCGTTGAACAGCGACTCCCCCTCGAGGATGCCCAGCTGCCGGCGTGACAACGAGGCCTCATGGCTCAGGGAGGACACGGCCACCGCGTCGGTGGGGCCTACGGCGGCTCCGAGGGCGAAGGCCGCCGCGAGGGAGATGGCCTGCCAGACGGCGTGCACGGAGAAGCCCACCGCGACCATCGTGACGAGCACCAGTCCGACCGCCATGGACAGGGACAGCCCGAGGGCGTCGACCAGCGCGGTCTTGTCTATCCGATGCGCCTCCAGATACAGCAGGGGGGCGATGAACAGCACCATGAACAGATCGGGTTCGAGATGAGCCTCGGGAAAGAAGGGAAGCGTGGTCGCCAGCGCCCCGATGAGGATTTGGACCAGAGGCGTGGAGACCCGCGGAATGAAGCGGCTGAGGAAGGATGAGAGCACGACGGAGCCGATGATGCACAGTATGAGCACGAAAACGTCCACGGGTTCGTCTCCCCCTGCCGATGGGCCGATTCCATGGTACGGCCGGGATGTGCAGAAATCGTTAAGCAGGCTTTCAGTGAAGAGCGGAACGTGACGACACGGGGAGCCGCGATGCGACAGCGCCGTCATCCTGTTCTTCCTGCCGGACGTTCTGCCGCGTACAGTGAGGCCCTATGGATGTGAGCCTGGCAGAACTCCACGACGCCATGGGGCATGCGCTGGCGCTCGCCGACCAGGCCGGACGTGATGGGGAGACCCCGGTCGGGGCCGTTGTGCTGGATGCCTCCGGCCAGGTGGTCGGCTCCGGAAGGAACCGCCGGCGACGTGACCGCGATCCTCTGGCGCATGCGGAGATCGAGGCCCTCCGTTCGGCCGTCGGCGCCACGGGCTTCTCCGCGCGGACGCGGCGGACGCTCCCGGAGGGGTCCGGAGGTGGCGGCTGGAACCTTTCGGGATGCACCATGGTCGTCACGTTGGAGCCATGTCCCATGTGCGCCGGCGCGCTGCTCCAGACCCACATAGCGCGGGTGGTCTTCGGGGCGTGGGACGCAAAGCTCGGCGCATGCGGCTCCGTCTGGGATCTGCTCCGCGACCCGCATGACGGTTCCCGACCCGAGGTGTACGGCGGGGTCATGGAGAGGGAATGCGTCGGGGTGCTGTCGGGATTCTTCCGCGAGCGCCGCGACGGGCGGCCGGGGCGCGTGGACGATGGTTGCGGGAGCCGTCCGGCTTCGCCCGTGTCCGAGTGAACGCCGGCGTCGGTTGACGCATGGCTTCCAAGCCACGCGGTCGTTATGCGACGGGCGTGAGGCCGCCTCCCCATACCCTTTGCGTAGGATGGGAGTGACGGATCAGGGCCGCGGCCGATCTCGGACGTCCCCGTGGCGGTTCGGTCGAATCCTGCCCATCCGAGGCGAATCAGAAAGGACTGAGCGATGACGACCAGCCAGCGAGAAGTGCTTGGGGACCATGTGCGGACCAACGGGGCGACGCCCAATCCGTGGTGGACGAATGCGGTGGTGTACCAGATCTATCCGCGGAGCTTCCAGGACAGCGATGGCGATGGATTCGGCGATCTGCGGGGCATCACCTCACGTCTCGACTATCTGGCGGGCCTGGGCGTCGACGTGATCTGGCTGAGCCCCGTCTATCGTTCCCCGCAGGACGATAACGGCTACGACATCTCCAACTATCAGGACATCGATCCGTTGTTCGGCACCCTTGCCGACATGGACGAGCTCCTGTGTCAGGCGCATCGGCGCGGTCTGAAGGTGGTCATGGACCTCGTCGTGAACCACACCTCGGACGAGCATGCATGGTTCCAGGCGAGCCGCGATCCCGAGGATGAGCATGCCGACTGGTACTGGTGGCGTCCCGCGCGTCCGGGGCGCGAGCCGGGCACGCCGGGGGCCGAACCGAACCGCTGGGGATCCTATTTCGGCGGCTCCGCATGGGGGTACGACCCGAAGCGCGGCGAATACTTCCTGCACCAGTTCTCCCGCAAGCAGCCGGATCTCAACTGGGAGAATCCGGCGGTGCGAGGCGCGGTGTACCGGATGATGAACTGGTGGCTCGATCGCGGCGTCGACGGCTTCCGCATGGACGTCATCACGATGATCTCGAAACGCGTCGATGACCAGGGCCGTCTCCCCGGCGAGGAGGGTTCGGACATCGCGGATCTTCCGGTCGGCGGGGACGGCTATTCCACTCCGTTCCCCTTCTGCGTCGACGGCCCCAGACTTGACGAGTTCCTGCAGGAGATGCGGCGGGAGGTCTTCGAGGGCCGCGAGGGGTGCATGACCGTCGGCGAGGCCCCGGGCGTCACCGCGCCGAGGAACGAGGCGATCACCGACCCGGCGAACCATGAGCTCGACATGCTGTTTCTGTTCGACCATATGGGCATCGACCAGGACGGCTCCAAATGGAACCCCCGCCCATTCGAGCCGGCGCGGCTGCGCCACGAGCTCGGGGCCCAGCAGGAGGCGGTCCGAGGGGCGGGATGGGCGAGCCTGTACTTCAACAACCACGACCAGCCCCGGGTGGTCTCCCGCTGGGGAGACGTCTCGACGCCCGAACTCCGCGTGCGTTCGGCCAAGGCCCTGGGCCTGGTGCTTCACATGCATCGCGGCACGCCGTATGTGTACCAGGGCGAGGAGCTGGGCATGACGAACGCCGGATTCACGTCGCTGGAGCAGTACCGCGACCTCGAATCCATCAACATGTATCATCAGCTCGTCGACCAGGCGCATGTCATCTCGCCGGAGGCGATGATGCATGCCATCGGCCTGATGGGCCGGGACAACTCGCGCACGCCCATGCAGTGGGACGCCTCGCGCTATGCGGGATTCACCGCAGCGGATGCCGTCCGAAGCCCCTGGATCGGCGTCAACCCGAACCATGACGTCATCAACGTCGCCGCGGAGAGCGACGACCCCGACTCCGTGCTGGCCTTCTACCGCCGCCTCATCGATCTACGCCATCGCCTCGCCGTCGTCTCGGCGGGACGCTGGGATCTTGTGGATGCGGACGACCCGCACGTCTACTGCTTCACGAGAACCCTCGACGGGCTTGAGGATGACGATGCGGATTCGGCGGAGGGTGAGGTCGGACGCCTGCTGGTCGTGGCCAATCTCACCTCCTCGTCGCAGGCCGTTCCCGGCGAATCCGGGCGCCTGCTCAGGGACGTCGGGAAGACGGCGCCATCACGACGCCCTCTTATCGCCACCGAAGACGATGAGCGGGTCGCCGCCTCGCTGGCCTCGGAGACCCTCGACCCATGGGAGGCGTTCGTCTGGCGACTGGCATGACGGTGGGAACGAAGGAGGTAGCGTGTCAAGACTGATCATCGTATCGAACAGGCTCCCGGTATCATTGGACGCCGATGGCGCAGAGGGATATTCCCTGCGCCAGAACGTGGGTGGTCTGGCCACGGCCATCGGCCCTTACCACAAGGAGCATCGTGACTGCCTGTGGGTGGGCTGGAGCGGCATCGACCTTGACGAGTACGACGCCGACCAGGTGGAGGGCATCCGCCGGGCCTACGCCGGCCGCCGCTGCATCCCCCTCTTCCTCACCTCCGAGGAGGTGGCCGGCTACTATGCGGGCTTCTCCAACGACACCCTCTGGCCGCTTTTCCATGACTTCTCCCATGAGGCCGTCTTCGACGCCGGGACGTGGTCGACGTACCAGCAGGTCAATCGCCGCTTCGCCGAGACCCTCGAGCCACTGGTCCATCCGGACGACGTGGTGTGGATTCAGGATTACCATCTCATGCTGCTTCCGGCCATGCTGCGTGAGCGTTGTCCCCGCGTCTCCATCGGCTGGTTCCTTCACGTCCCCTTCCCCAGCCCGGAGATCTACCGTTCCCTGCCATGGAGCCGTGAACTGCTTGAAGGCGTGCTCGGGGCGGATCTCCTCGGCTTCCATACGGTCGACTACACGGCGAACTTCCTGTCCTCCGTCCGTCTGCTTCTCGACCATCCGACCGACGATGCCGGTCATGTGGACATGCCGGGGGGACGACGGGCCACGGTGGACGCCTTTCCGATCGGCATCGACTATGCGCTGTACCGACGCACGTCCCGGTCGATGCTGGCCCGTGCCATGCGTCTGGGAATCGAGGAGGTCAGCGGCAAAAGACCCGGTCGTCGCTACGCGACCTCGCTGACCGCCGAAAGCAACGCGGTGGCCGAGGCCACCGCCAAGGAGGGGACGTGGTGGAGCCACTACGCCCATGAGGAGCTTCCGGAGCTCACGCTTGCAAGGTCCGCCGCCACGGGCGTGGACAAGCCCAACAAGGTGGTCGTCTCGGTGGATCGTCTCGACTATACGAAGGGTCTGCCGGAACGTCTGCGCGCCTTCGGCAGGATGCTGGAGAAGTACCCCGAATGGACAGGGCACGTCACGTACTACCTTCTGGCGACGCCCTCCCGGGAGAACGTCCAGACCTATCGTCATCTCAAGGAGCAGGTGGACCAGCTGGTTGGCCAGATTAACGGACGCTATTCGCTGCTGTCCTGGACCCCCATCCACTACATCACGCGATCGCTTCCCATCAAGCCCGTCTGCGGCATCTACGCCGCCGGGGACGTGGCCCTGGTGACGCCCCTGAGGGATGGCATGAACCTCGTGGCCAAGGAGTATCTCGCCTGCCATGACGGGAGGGACGGGTCCCTGGTGCTCTCCGACATGTGCGGGGCGGCCAATGAGCTCACGGAGGCCTTCGTCGTCAACCCCTATGACACCGAAGCCATGTGCGAGGCCCTGCATTCGGCTCTGGAGATCCCTCCTGAGGAGTCCAGACGGCGCAACCTGGCGATGCAGGCGCGCCTCAAGGCGAGGACGGCGTCCAGTTGGTGCGACGGCTTCCTCGACGCTCTGGAACAGGCGTGCGATCCGGGACTGGCCGACCGCAGGCTGAGGATGTCCGAACGCAACGTCCTGATGGACCAATGGAGACGGGCGAGCCGCAGGCTCGTGCTCTGTGACTATGATGGCACCCTCACTCCCCTGATGCGCACTCCCGAACGGGCGAAGCCGACGAAGGAGACCCGCGATCTGCTTCGCCGTTTCGCGGACGAGCCCGGCGTCGACCTGCTTCTGGTCTCCGGCCGCGACCACGCCACGATGCAGGACTGGTTCGGCGATCTTCCCGTGGGCCTTGTCGCCGAGCATGGGTCCTGGATCGGGGACCGGCCCGAGGGCGGCACGTCGCGCCGGTGGATTCGTTCCTCCGGCATTCCGGAGGCGGCCGGATGGAAGGCCGTCATTCGACCGCTGCTCGACGAGGCCGTTGGCCGTGTTCCCCGCTCCTTCGTCGAGGAGAAGTCGGATGCCCTGGCCTGGCATTACCGGCTCAGCGACCAGAGGACCGCCGGACGGGAACGTGAGGCGCTGCTCGGCAGGCTCAGGCGCCGCTGCGGCGGCCTGGGGCTGATGACGATGGAGAACTCGCGCGTCGTGGAGGTCTGCCCGGTGTCCGTGAGCAAGGGGAACGCGGTGCGGACGTGGGTGGAGTCCGGCCGTTACGACCTGCTCATGGCCCTGGGGGATGACACCACGGACGAGACGATGTTCGCCGTCATGCCCGAGGCGGCGTGGACGCTACGCGTCGGAACCGGGCAGACACGCGCTCGTCATCGTCTTGCGGGTCCGGGGGCGGTCCAGCGACTGCTGCGCTATCTCATCGCCGAATCCGAGGTCGCGCGTCTCGAACGCTGATCCCGCCGAACGCCGATTCCGTCATCGAGGCGGGCGACCCTGCGGGAGCGGTAGTGGAATCGTCGGCGGGAACCGCGCGTGCCCGGCCTCCGCGCGCCGCCGCTGTCTCAGGAACGTCTATACAATGGCGCCTATGGAACAGAAGGACGTTCTTCAGGCGCTGCGGCGGGACCATGCGATGGAACTGCGGCGTGCCGCGGACAGGCTCAGGGGCACGGCGCGACACACGGCGATCATTCCCTCGAAGACGCTGTCGAGCCTGACCGGGCACGACATCCGGCTCAAGCCGGAGAATCTCCAGGTCACGGGATCCTTCAAGATTCGTGGTGCCTACAACAAGATCGCCTCGCTCTCCGATGAGGACATCGCCCGAGGGATCGTCACGGCCTCCGCCGGCAACCACGCGCAGGGCGTGGCCTATGCGGCGCGGGAGCGCGGCGCGAAGGCCACCATCGTCATGCCGCAGATCACCCCGCCGCTCAAGGTGGATGCGACCAAGGCCTACGGGGCCGAGGTGGTGCTGCATGGGGACGTGTTCGACGAGTCCGCGGACTACGCCGCCGAGCTCAGCCGGGAGCGGGGCATGGTGTACGTCCATCCCTTCGACGACTACCAGGTGGTCTGCGGACAGGGCACCGTCGCCATGGAGATCCTCGAGGACGTCCCCGACGTCACGGACGTCGTCGTGCCTCTGGGCGGCGGCGGCCTGGGCGCCGGCGTGGCGCTCGCCATCAAGACGTTCCGGCCCGAGGTCCGTGTCATCGGGGCCATTCCGGAGGGTTCGCCGGCATGGCGCGAGTCCTTCGCGGCCGGGTGCGTCGTCCAAGCCGGCAAGGTCCTCACCTCCGCGGAGGGAGTCGCCGTCCGCCGCCCGGGCGACCTGACCTTCGCCATCCTCAACGAGTATCTTGACGATCTCGTCACGGTCGCGGAACGGGACATCAATGAGATGATCCTTCTCATGCTCGAGAAGCACAAGCTCGTCGTCGAGGGCGCCGGAGCCGTTGCCCTCGCTGCGCTCGAGCACCTCGACCTGCAGTCGCGCGCCTTCGCGAAGGCCGGTGGGGACCATGTCATCGTGCCGATTCTGTCGGGCGGCAACATCGACACCGTCACCATCGGCGCGGTTATCCAGAAGGGCATGATCGCACGCGGACGCATCATGAACTTCGAGGTGGAGCTTCCGGACGTACCCGGACAACTCGTCAAGGTGGCGACGATTCTTGCGCAGGAACGCGCCAACGTCATCGCCCTCGACCATGACCAGTTCAAGGCGTCGGGGCATTTCATCAACGGCGTGGCCCTCGGGGTGACGGTGGAGACGAACGGTCCCGACCATATCGAACAGGTTCTCGCCGCCCTGCGGGAGGCGGGATACTCCCCCAAGCGAATCTACTGATCCGGTGGCCCGGGCCGTCTCCCGGGGCCGTCTCTGAGACCTGCGGTCTAGGAGTTCTTCGCGATGGTTTCGTCGACGAGCTTCGGCAGCGCCGTCGCGATGTCCTCACGGATCAGACGGGTCGCCAGACCGTCGTACTGCGTGCGCCCCATGTTCATGATCGTGACCGGCACGCCCGCCTGGGCCGCGACGGGGACGAGGGACGCGGCCGGGAAGACCTCGAGGGTCGAGCCGATCGCCCAGAATTCGTCGGCCTTGGACGCCAGCCGCATGCTCTTCTCCATCGCTCCCTCCGGCAGGGCCTCTCCGAAGTAGACGACGTCCGTCTTGATGATGCCCTTGCAGATCTCGCCCGCCTTGTACGGAAGTCTGCGGTGACAGTGCGGGTCGGGCTCCTCGTCGAGACGGGCCATGATGTCCGCGGTGTCGTACCTGGCGTGGCAGCGCATGCAGTGCGAGGTGCCGATCGTGCCGTGCAGGTTGACGATGACGTCCGAGGAGTTGCCGGCCTTCTCGTGCAGGGCGTCGAAGTTCTGCGTGGCCAGCAGGGAGAGAATCCCGGCTTTTTCGAGACGTGTCAGCGCCTTGTGGGCCTCACCGGGCTCGGCGTTCCAGACCGGGGACTCCTTCTGCCAACGCCAGGAGTATTCCCGCTCCTTGGCGTCGGACAGGAAGGCGTCGATGTCGTAGACGCTCATCTGTTCGGGATGGGTGGTCCACACTCCCTGAGGGCCACGGAAGTCGGGGATGCCGGCTGAGGTGGAGATGCCTGCGCCCGTCAGCACTGCGATATGGATGCTCATATCTCTAGGGATACCACCCGTGGCTCGTGTGGTTGTGTGGGTGGGGGTCTGTCTGGTGTGGTCTGGTGTGGGGTTGTGGGTGGGGGTG
>NZ_CAUTOG010000048.1:0-9597 GCF_963540075.1 uncultured Bifidobacterium sp. | reverse complement strand
CGACCCGCCAGACAGTCCCGCCATGCCCGTCCCGTCAGGCCATCGCCACCGCCGTCAGGGACACCACGATGCAGGAGAGGACCGCGACGGCCGAACACAGCCGGAGGGCCGGGCGCCAGTGCCGTCCCCGCACCGTAATGGCCGCCGCGATGCCGGCTACCGCCAGCATCACGGCACAGGCCACGACCGTCCATGTCAGGGGAACCGACGGACCGGACGGAAGACATGAGCGCAGACCGTCTGACGTGACGCCGCAGTCCGTCTCGCCCATGCGCGACCAAGGCTGAAGTGACCACAGGAAAAGAACAGGCGACACGACGGCCACCGCCATGGACAGGGAGAACAGCCGCGTGCCTCGCCGACGGCCCAGATGCACCATCAGGGTGCGCTTCCCGGCCTCGGCATCGGATGGCAGGTCCCGCAGGTTGTTGACCATCATCAGGCAGGCCGAGCAGCAGCCCGGGACCAGCGACATGATGACCGAGGACGGGTCCAGTCCCGCGACGGAGCCCAGACCGCCCATCAGCGCCCACTGCGTGCCCACGCAGGCCACGGGACCGAAGAAAAGGAAGGCCATGGCCTCCCCCCAGCCGCGATATCCGTAGGGGTTCCTGCCACCCGTGTAGGCCCATGCGGCGAGGGCGGACAGCGCCCCGACGACGAGCAGGAGCACATGTCCGGTCAGGACCACCACGGCGAGGCCCGACGCGGCGGCAATGACGAGCGCGACGACACCCGCCTTCAGGACGCTGCGCGGTCGGATCCCGGAGGCAACCAGACGCGAAGGGGCGACGGCGCGCGTGGAGCCGTCGGATCCGCTTCCCACGCCGCCCACAGCCTCGACGACCCCGCCACCAGCCGCAGCGATGCCGTTGCGACCTTCATCGACTCCTCGCACGCCGTCGAAGTAGTCGTTGAGATAGTTCGCCGCGACCTGCAGGGCCAGGGACGCGACCAGGCACAAGGCCGCCACGGCAAGGAACCACGCCGGCGAGGTCACGCACACGCCCTGTCCTGAGGCGAGCCCCGTCCGAGGCCGACCGCCGGCGATCGGACAGGCCGCATGGGCCATGGCCCCTCCCCACACGCCCTTCATGACACGGTTCCAAGACGCAGCCGCGCCGATGACCACAGGGGACGCCCCCATGGCCAGCGTCCAGGGGCGCGCTCCGCGGACCCACTCCCCTACGCTCGTCATGGCGTGCGTCGATCCGTCTATCGGCCGAGTGGCTTGACCAGAGGGAAGGTGATGGTCTCGCGAATGGTGGCGCCCGTCAGGGCGATGAGCAGACGATCGATGCCCATGCCCATGCCGCCCGCAGGAGGCATCCCCACGCCAAGGGCCTCCAGGAAGTCCTCGTCGATGTCGGAGGCCTCCTCATCGCCGGCCATGGCGTCACGGGCCTGAGCAAGGAAACGCTCCCTCTGCACAACGGGGTCGTTCAGCTCGGAGTATCCCGTCGCGAGCTCGAAGCCACGGACGTAGAGGTCCCATTTCTCGACCACGCCCGGCTTGGAGCGGTGCGACTTGACCAGAGGCGAGGTCTCGACGGGGAAGTCCCGCACGAACGTGGGCTCGTAGAGCTTGTCCTCGTAGAAGTGCTCCCAGAGATGTTCGACGAGCTTGCCGTGGTTCTCCACCTCGTCGCGCTCCACGCCGAGCCC
Organism: uncultured Bifidobacterium sp.; assembly: GCF_963540075.1. GTDB lineage: Bacteria > Actinomycetota > Actinomycetes > Actinomycetales > Bifidobacteriaceae > Bifidobacterium. The sequence continues at coordinate 7,932 of NZ_CAUTOG010000048.1, read as the reverse complement.
GTCCGCGATGGCTCCGAGATGAGCGACGCTCGTGTCGGGGGTGATCTCCTCCCCCAGCGCCTCGGACAGCGACTCGTACATGCTGATCTGGCGCCATTCGCCACCGAAATCGTAGGTGGTGCCGTCGAGCAGCGTGACGGTGGTGGAGCCGAACACGTCGGTCGCCGTGCGCTGGACGAGTTCCTTGACGAGCTTGCCGATGGTGTCGTAGGTGCCATAGGCCTCGTAGGCCTCAACCATCGTGAACTCCGGGGCGTGCGTGGCGTCGGCGCCCTCGTTGCGGAAGTCCCGGTTGATCTCGAACACCCTGTCGATGCCCCCGACGAGGCAGCGCTTGAGGAACAACTCGGGGGCGATGCGCAGGAAGAGGTCGATGTCGAAGGCGTTCATATGCGTGGTGAAGGGCCGGGCCGCAGCGCCACCATGGATGGTCTGGAGCATGGGCGTCTCCACCTCGAGGAAGTCGTGCCCGTCGAAGGTGCGACGCAGGCTGGCCACGGCCTTCGATCGGTTGCGCACCATGTCACGCACGCGGTGGTCGGCGATCATGCCGAGATAGGGCTTCCGCGTCCTCGTGTCCTCGTTAAGCTCCTTGTGCAGGGCGGGGAGAGGCTGCAGCGCCTTGGCCGCGATGGTCCATTCGGTGGCGAAGACGGACAGCTCGCCGGTGCGCGACGAGACCACCCGTCCACGCAGAAAGAGATGGTCACCGAGGTCGACCAGCCGCTTGAAGCGCTTCAGCGAATCGGCACCGATCTCCCTCTTGGACACCATGCCCTGAAGGGTGGTGCCGTCCCCGGCGGACAGCTGGACGAAGCACAGGCCTCCGGCGTTGCGCAGGAACATGACGCGTCCGGCGACGCCCACCATGTCCTCGGTCTCCTCTCCCGGCTGGAGACGATCGTCATAGCGACGCCGAACCTCGGGAATGGTGTCCGTGACGTCGACATGGACCGGATACGGCGGGATGCCCTCCCTGAGCATCATCGCGCGCTTGGCGACCCTGATCTGCGTCTGCTCCGGATGGGCCGCGGGGCCGAACTCGGCGTTCGACGGGTCGATGGCATCCTCGGGCGCCGCACCCTCGCCGATCCTCGCCGCTATGGCCCTGTCCTGGTCAAGCAGAAGACGCGCATGCTCCACGGTGGTCATCGAATCCGATGGCTTCCCGGCCGCGTCCCGCTCCTCCTCGCCGACGTCTGAATCGCTCATGTCGCTCATGTCGCACCAGTGTATCGGGGCGGGGATACACGGCCGCGAAAGACCGCGGAACCGGCATGAGGCCTCGGCCATCGACACGCAGACGGGCGTTGTCCCGGGCGCGGCGGTATCATATCCTTCGTTGTCGGACGGGCTGTAGCGCAGCTTGGTAGCGCGCTTCGTTCGGGACGAAGAGGCCGCGAGTTCAAATCTCGCCAGCCCGACAATGACGGGGAGAATGGCGGAATATCGCCATTCTCCCCTTCTTCATACCGATGCATGCCGGCAGGATCGTATCGTATCGTGAATCGTTTGGATCATTGGCCATGGGCGCCGGCACACACACCCCCACGCCTATCCACGGCGTCGAAGACACCGCGTTGGCGCCTCCCGGGGAGACCCGGAATAAGCGGCGCCACGACGGTGCTCCCTCCTTCCTCCCATCCGCCTCGATAGGGCCATACTGGAAGCACATCGGCGCCGCGGCCGAAAGGCGGACGGATACGATGCGGCGGAACGGATGGACGCAGGGAGGCGAGGCATGGACGACGCGAGCGGGAACGACCGGGACGAACGCATCGACGACGGCCCTCTGGAGGCACTCCTGGGCATGGTCCGCGGCCGGACCGCGGAACCCTCTGACGCGGAACGGGAAGCTTCGCCCCAGGACGGACTGCAGCAGCCCGTGATCTTCGACGCGACCGGGTTCCTTGCCGGTCTCGACGCCCTGTACGCCTCTCACGAGGCGGCCACTAAGGCGGAACCCTATCTGCTGCAGGCCATGACCGACGCCGAGAACGCCAGGAACGACGCCGGACTGCTCACCGTGCTCAACGAGACGATGGGCTTCTATCGTTCGCATGGCCGGCATGAGGACAACCAGTGGATCATCCAGCGCGCCCTCGAACTCGGACTGCGTATGGGGATCCAGAACAGCGAGGCCTGGACGACCACTCTCATCAACGCGGCCACGGGGATGCGCGCCGCAGGGCGGGCGGAACAGGCGGAGGACCTCTATCATCAGGCCCTCGAATCGGCGGCATCCACGCTGAAGCCGACGGACCGGCGCCTCGCGGCCCTCCACAACAACCTCTCGATGCTCTATTCGGACACGGGGCGTCCGGACAAGGCCATCGACGAGCTATCGCAGGCGCTGACGATCCTCGAGACGTCAAGCTCCGATCCCGACTCGGACCCCGACGTCGCCTCCACCCATGCGAATCTCGCCCTGGCCCTGCTGGAACGCGCGCGATCCGCCGGACGGAGCCCCGACCCGGCCTTGCGCGGGCGCGATCCGGCGGACGCGACGCTTGACGGCGGCGGCGGGAAACTCGCCCCGAGTCACGCACGCGACGTCGAGACCGCCTCTGCGCATGCCGAGAAGGCGCTGGGGATCTTCCGCCACGGACATCTCGAACACAGCGCCCACTTCGCCGCCATCCTCGCCTCCTACGCCCAGACCAGACTGGCCACGGAACGTCCGGCCGAAGCCGTGGAGGCCTATCGCCGGGCCCTTGCGGTCATCGACGAATGCTACGGAAAGGACACCGACTACCACCGCATCACCGAAGCGAACCTGCAGGAGGCCGAAAGGGCCGCCACGACCGCTCCGGACACGGACGGAACGCGAAAGCGCAAGGCCGTCATCCCCGACCGGGATGACAGGGCCGATGCCTCTGACGGCATGGACGGCGACCGCTCCGATCCTCGGACGAATCCCCGCACGCACCGGCCCCTGCGCCGAAGCATCTCCTCCGTGCGTGGTTCCGAAACGTCCATGAGCAGTCCGCGGGTCCGCGGGGCGCTCGCCCCCGGTGCCGCCGCGATGCCGCCGGATTCGCGCGAGACGGCAAGAGACATCACCGGCATGGAGCTGTCCCGGCGGTTCTGGACGACCTACGGCCGGCCGATGCTGGAACGACGTCATCCGCGGTATGTGAGCCGCATCGCGGCCGGACTCGTCGGGCACGGATCCGAATGCTACGGCTTCGATGACCGGCTCTCCCAGGACCACGACTTCGGACCAGGGTTCTGCCTGTGGCTCACGGACGAGGACTACGCCGCCATCGGCGATGAGCTGCAGAGGGACTACGACGCTCTGCCGGCGACCTTCCTCGGCTTCGGACCGAGAACGACGACGCCCAGGGCCTCGGGCACCGGACGTCGAGTCGGGGTCTTCCCCATCGGCGGATTCTTCGAATCCCTCACCGGATTCCGCCACGCCCCCGGGCAGGACGCCCCGCATGAGTGGCTGCTCCTCGACGAGGCCACCCTGGCGGCGGCGACGAACGGCAGGGTGTTCGCCGACCCTCTCGGGGCCTTCCTGTCGACGCGGCAGGGGTTCACCTTCATGCCCGAGGACGTGAGGCTGTCCCTGATCTCCCGGCGGCTGGGCATGGCGGCGCAGGCGGGACAGTACAACCTGCCACGCATGCTCGGCCGGGACGATGGTGCGGCCGCCTGCCTATGCCTCGAGGAGTTCGTCTCGGCGGTCATGTCGCTGGTGTTCCTCATCAACGGTCCCGTCACCGTGGGATATCTGCCCTACTACAAATGGCGCTTCGCGGCGCTCCGGCGTCTGTCCCGCCGACCGGCCGCGCGCCTGGCCGACGTCGGCGCACGACTGGAGGACATCCTGCGGCTGTCTTCGGCGGCCTGCTTCGGCGGCGAAGGTTTGGGGGAAGGGGGCGGAGGGTCGACGCCCGCCATCGACCGGATCCGACGCAGCATCGAGGGCGTCTGCGCCGAAATCGTCCGCGAGCTGCGCCGAGATGGCCTCACCGACAGCGACGAGACCTTCCTCGAATGGCAGCGCCCCTACGTCGAGGAGCATATCGTCTCGGATGCGGCATGCCTGCACAGCCTAACCACGGCATCGGAGACGGGGAACGGCAAGGCCGATGGCGGGCCATCGCCGGCGGACCCGGCGAGGCCGAATCAGGCGGGAAGGGCGGACGCATGACGGACGGGACAAAGACGGCGACCGCTCGCGGAAAGGCGACGGAGGGGAAGGCGGCGAACGGAACGCCAGCCGGCACCGCAAAGGACGCAGCGGCATGCGCATCTGCGGCATCCGGGAAGGACGAGGAACGCGGGCGACTCATCGAGGACGTCATCGCACGGGAATGGCACCAATTCCAGGACACCGACAACGAGGGCGGACGGGCCGCCTGCCAGGGCGACTGGCCGACATTCCATGCCATGCGGCTCAGCCAGTTCGCGCCCTGGCCGGTCCCGCTGCTCGCCAGCTACCTGAGCGACCTCGAGGACGCCGACCGGACGGGCCGCAACCTGGTCGCCGAGAAGTACGCGCGGATGATGGAATCCACCGACCCTCCCGCCTGGGCGGAGCGCATCGCGGGCCGCATCCCCCGCATCAACGCCGAGCGCCAGACGCTTCAGGAGCGCATCATCGCGCGGCAGGTGTCTTGGGCGGCGGACTTTCGCAGGCGGTATCCGCGGCTGGGCCGGGGGATGCGGCGTCTGAGGTCGTCGGAGGACGCCCCCGACGCCACGTCCTTCGAAACCTATCTTCGCGGCGAGCTGGGGACGTGGTCGGACAGAACCCTCCACCTGTACGCCACGTACGTCGATGATCTGGCGGCACGGAGGCGGAACCTCACCCGGGACACCATCGAGATAACGGTACGATTGGCGGGATTCGGTTCGCTCGACGAGGCCGAGGCGGCGCAGAAGTCGTCCAGCGAAGACCGAAGGTAGCGGCGGATTCCGGGGGAACGTCGCGGATGGGCGCAGTGCCGGGATTCGGGCGTCACGAGGAAGGATGACGAGGAGGAGAAGACGGCGGACAGGACGAAGACGGCCGCAGCGATCAGAGAACCGCATCGACCCTCTGAGGCTCAGACCACGGGAGATCCAAGAAGACGGCGCCTGAGCGACGGTTCCCCCTCGAAGCGGATGCCCGTCATGCCAAGCCTTCTCGCCGTCTCGACGTTCTCGAATCGGTCGTCGACGAACGCCGTCGACGTCGGATCCAGATCCCACCTGTCCAGGGCGCGACGGTAGATTCGCGGATCGGGCTTGAGGATCCCCTCCTCCGAGGAGATCAGGACGTCCCCCAGACGACCAAGCGCGGGGAACATCCCACGAGCCGCGCTCACGGCTCGAGTGGTGAAGTTCGTCAGCCCCCACAGACGCAGTCCACGGGCCCGGCAGTCCTCAAGCAGGGCCTCCATGCCCGGGATCATGCCGGCGAAGGCCCTGTCCTGACGCTCGAGATACACCCGCAACACCCAGGCGACCGCGGGGCCATGATGTCGGCCGTAGTCCTCGAGCACCCGCTCCTCGCTCCATCCGGAGTCGAGCAGCGCGTCGTAATGGTCGAATCCCCAGGGGTCTCCCGGATCCATGACCATGTCGATAACCCCTGAGGGATACTGTCCCTCAAGAGTGAGGCGGGGCCGCCAGTCGAGCAGCACCCCGCAGAAGTCGAACACCACGTCCGTGACGAGACCCGTCATGCCCTCCACGCTAACGACGGGCCTCGTCATGACCCGACACTCCTGCACCCGACGTGGCGGACAGGCGGACGTAACCGGAATGATGCATGGTGAAGCGCATCCGCGAGGCGACGTAGACGTCGGTCGCCTTCTCGAAGGGTCGACCTGATGACGCATCCCGCGCGATGCGGCGAATCCGCATCAGCGGCGTTCCAGGCGGAACGCGCAGAAGGTCGGATTCGGTGGCGTCGGAGACCACCGGTTCCAGCGTCTCGTCGACGAGCCCGGGACGAACCCCGTAGTCCTCCTCGAAGATGGCGTAGAAGGGATCGGTGAGATCGCGCGTGAGGAACATCGGGAACATGGCGGCAGGAAGATGGGTGATCTCCAGGGACAGAGGCGTGCCGTCGATCTCTCGGAGACGTGACACCGCGTACACCGTGCGTCCATGTTCAGGAAGCTCAAGAAGCCGGACGTCGGATTGCGAGGCACCCGTCAGCACGGCGGAAAGCACCCGCGAGAAAAGCGTGAACCCCTGCCGCCGAGCGATCACGGGCAGGGATTCCACGGTGTTGATGTTGCGCTCGAGACGACCGTCGGAGACCGTCACGCCACCCGCCCTGCCGATTCTGCGGACGATCTCCCTGTCCGCCTCGAGATCGGCGAGCGCCTCCCGGAGGGCGGCCCTGGTGACGCCGAGGACTCGCGCCAGCTCACGCTCGGATCCAAGCCTTTCACCAGGGCGATATTCCCCGCTTGCGATGATCCCCCGGAGCCTGCACGCGATGAGCCGCCGCATCTCACCCTCCCGGCTTCGGCCTCCTCTGGCTTCGCCAGGCATCGCAGATCCTCCTTCCATGCCGTGACGCGCATTCGGACGAATCGGCATGGGTCCCAAACTACAGGGACAGGGTTTCGAGAGTCCTCCCGAACGCCCGCATGAACCAGTCGACGTCGTCCTCGCTGAAGACCAGCGGCGGACGGAGCTTGAGGATGTTGCCGTAGCGGCCGCACACCGACGTGAGGACGTGATTGTCCCGGAGCGTCTCGAGGATGTCGAGCGCCGCACCCTGGTCGGGTTGGTCGGTCCCGGGCCTGACGATCTCGCAGCCGATGTACAGACCCGCCCCGCGGACGTCGCCGATGCAGGGGTGGTCCGGCTTGAGGCCCGTGACGGCATCCTTGAAGACCCTCCCCACCCGCTTCGCGTTGCCCATGGTGTCCTCGTCGCGCATGACGTCGAGGACGGCCTGCGCGGCCGCCATGCATACCGGGTTTCCCCCGAAGGTGTTGAAATAGGGGATCGAACCCGCGAAGGGTTCGAGGACCTCGTGACGCGCGGCCATCAGGGACGTGGGAAGACCGTTCGCCATGGGCTTGCCGGAGGTGACGAGGTCGGGCACGATACCCTGCCTTTCGAAGCCCCAGAAGGCGTCGCCGGTCCTGGTGAAACCGGGCTGGACCTCGTCCGCGATCCACACGCCGCCGAGCTCGTGGACGGCGGCGATGACGGGCCTGAGGTATCCGACGGGGTCGGGATACACGCCGTCCGAGGAGAAGATGGAGTCGGCCAGGAAGGCCGCGAACCTGATGCCATGCCGTCTCATGTCCGCGACGGCCTTTCGCACCTCGTCCGCCATCCATCCGCCAAACTCCTCCGCGGTGCACTGCGAGGCGGGTTTCCCATCGACGACGACCCGATAGGTGTCGGGCGTGGGGATCATTCTCATCGTCAGCCCGAGCGTCTGCGCCGTGCCGAGGGCGGGCGAGAGCTTCGACGTCAGGGCCGAGTTGCCGTGATAGGCCTCATGGGTGACGATGACCCCCTCGCCGCCGGTGTAGGCCTGGGCGACCCGCACGGCAAGGTCATTGGCCTCCGAACCCGTGCACTGGAACATGATCCGGTCGATCTCGTCGGGCATGGTGGTGAGGATATCCTCCGCGTAATGGAGGATGTTCTCATGCAGGTACCGGGTGTGCGTGTTGAGCTCGGAGGCCTGCCTGGTCATCGCCTCCACGACGCGGGGATGGCAGTGGCCCACCGAGGCGACGTTGTTGTAGACGTCGAGGTACTCGACGCCGTCGGCGTCCCACAGGCGCGAGCCGCGTCCGCGCACCAGATGCACCGGATCGCGGTAGAAGAGCCGATAGGCCGGCCCCAGAACCTCACGCTCCTGGGTAAGCCTTCTGGTTTCGGGGTCCAGATTCGCGGCCATCTCCGGCCGGAAGCTGTTGGTGTCCATGATCGTCGAACGTGTTGCCATGATTCCTT
>NZ_CAUTOG010000047.1:0-10213 GCF_963540075.1 uncultured Bifidobacterium sp. | reverse complement strand
CGCCCCCATGGAATCCACCGGACGATCGATGCGCACCTCGAGCCTGACGTCGGCCAGGGCCGCCGCCATCTGCTCCCCCCATTCCATCAGCACCACGGTGGCCTGCGAGGGATTCTCCAGCTCCTCGTCGAGACCGAGGGCCTCGAGCTCATCGAGAAGCGCATCGCGCGCGTCCTGCCCGGGGGCGAATCCGTCCCCGCCGAGACGATAGGCGTCGACGTGCACGAGCCGGGCCGACGATCCGTCGGCGAAGCGCCCCGACAGCTCCCGGGCGATCGTGAACGTCGGGGAGACGACGGGACCGCTGACTCGCAGCCCTGCTCCGAAGCCCTGCGCGAAGGTCGTCTTGCCGGATCCCAGAGGCCCCGACAGAAGAATCACGTCCCCGCCCTCACAGATTCGCGCGATCCGCGACCCCAGGGCACGCATGTCCTCGGCGGTCGGAACCGTCAGCATCCGCTCTCCGCACGTCGGCCCGTCGCCGTTCCGAGGGCATGGGGAACCGTCCGTCGTCCTCCCCGTCATAGCCGATCCTCCCTTCCGCGTCTCGTGATGGCCGCCACCGCACGTTCGACGGCGTACTCCGCGTCCCCCGTCCCCGTCTTGGCGTGCTCGTCGGCTTCGGCGAGCATGCGGATGCATCGGGAAAGACCCTCCGACGTCCATCCCGGGAGCTGACGCGCGGCCATGCGCATCACCCAGGGATTCGTCCGCGTCTCGGCCTGGGATATGACGCCGGCGCGGACGGCGGCCGCCTTCCCGATGGTGCGCAGCTTCATGGCGAGAACGCCGATGATGGCGATCGGGTCCACGCCCTGGGCCAGGGCCTGGCGAAGGGCGATGACGGCCTGAGAGGTGCTCGCCTGCATGGCGCTGTCCGCGACCATGAACCCCGTCGTTCTGGGGCTCGCGATGAGATAGCGCGATATGGTCTCGGCATCGATGGGGTCATCGGGGCAATCGTCGCACAGCTGGTCGCACATGGCGGCGAGCTCGCCGGTGGAATCCCCGAGTACGGCGACGAGCCGCTGGGCGGCGTCGGGGGTGACGTGGCGGCGACGGCCCTCGAAGCGCCTGAGGACGAAGTCGAGCCGGGCCTCGGCGCGCGACAGATCGGGAAGCTTCACGAGGCGCGCGCCGGCCTTCGCCAAGGCGTCCACCGTCCGTCTGCCCCGCACCCCGCCGTCATGTCGGGCGAGGACCACGCTGCAGGAAGCGGAAGACGAGGAGGATTCCCTGCAGAAGACGATCATGGCGTCCCGCAGACCCTCATCGGCGGCGGCCAGGTCGGTGATGGTGACGATGGAGGAATCCGAGAGCAGGGAGGCCCCCACGGCCTCGTCGAAGTCGTAGCGGTCGGAGATCGCCGCATCGAGGTCGATGGGCTCGGCATCGGGCATCCGTGAGCGACATCGACGACGCAGATCCGTCAGGACCTCGGAGGCGAGATAGTCATCCGCCCCCGAGACGATCGTCATCGCCGCCGGTTCCCGTCGTGCCACCCCTTCAATCTCTTCCCATCGGTGGACATGCCCGATTCCCCGCATCCCTCGATCAGCTCCCGCGTGTCCCTCATCCACCGTCCCAGAACGTCGGAGGGAGACCGTACGAAAGCCCTTCCGATTGCTTCCGCGTCAATGCCGGCAGGGTCGTCCGCTCGTCGACGGAGGACATCGGACAAGGGGACCGTCCGCCCCGAGCGTCGCGGCCTGACGGGAGCCCTCGGAAGCCGAATCACATGGTTCGGGGTCGTTCCGGCCCGGCGCGCATTGGTCGAATCCACATGCCGGACCCCAAGGACGGCAAAGACGGAGACCGCGCCCAGCACAGCGGCACCGACGGGACCGGGAATCCACGGGATGATGACGAGGGGCGCTCCGTCGAGGAGACCGACCGCGGAGGCCATGACGGCCGTTCCGCAGGATGCGGCCCAGGCGAAGGGAAAAGCCACTGTGACCGACACCGCCGAGATCGTCATCGCGACGAGACCAAGCACCGTGGAGACTCCGACGACGGGCGTGACGAGCAGATTGACAAGCGGAGCCCACAGCGGAATCCCGGGTTCGAGCAGGGTCTGGATCGGAAGGGCGGCGATCTGGGCGGCGAGGGTGACGGCGAGCGCCGCGGCCACATGTCTCCCGAGCACGGGCTCCATCAGACGTCGGCAGGGCCCCGCCGCAAGGACTATCCCGAGAACCGCCGCGCATGACAGCGCGAATCCGATGCTGCGCGCCATCCCCGGGTCGAGGATGATCACGGTCACGGCGGTCCAGCAGGTCGCCGAGCAGGGACGCGAGGGGCGTCCGATGGCCAGCGCCGCGGCGGAGAGCATCCCGGCGCACAGGGCGCGCGTCACCGAGTCGGAGGGAGCCATCATCAGTGCGAGAACAAGACAGGATGCCGCGCACAGGACGGCCGTGAGACCGCGTGGAGCAAGCAGCCGACGGCACAGTCGCGTCACCATGCCGGTGAGAAGCAGGAAATGACCGCCCGACACGGCCATGAGATGCATGATCCCGCCATCCGAGAATCCCTGCTCGACAAGAGCCGCGTAGGCCGGGTCGATGCTCTCCGAACCTGCATCGTCGGAACCGGGATCGGCCCGATCGGCGCCGGTCATGCCGATGGTGAGGCCCGGCACGAGGATTCTCCCCTGGTCGGACAGCCTTTCGGTGACGTCGAAGAAGCGGTTATGCAGTCGTCCGACGACGCTTCGCAGGGAATCCGGTTCGGACTCGACACTCACGCCGCCTGAGCCGATGCGGATCCAGAGCTCAAGGGCATCGAAGGGCGACGCGCCGGCATCGCCCCGGACCCTGACCGTGGAACCCTGCCGGAGCAGACGACAGTCCGATCCGGAGGCGAAGACCACGACGTCCAGATGCGTGGAAGCACCGATTCCCGTCCCTGCCGTCTCCGCGGTGCGGACGTCCGCGCGGCAGTCGGCGTCGCGGAGATCCGCGACGACTGCCGGGGATGAAACGGTTCCCCGTATCACGACGGGGCCGGCCTGCGCCAGGGATTCCACCAGGACGACCTCACGGACAAGGCGGAGATCCTGCGTCATCGTGGAGCATGCCGCCGCCAGAGCGGCGACGAGAAGCAGGAGAAGACCGGTGCTCGCCCTCCATCCCGATCGCGGGCATTCATTTCCGGCTCCGGCCGCCTCGGTTCCGCATGCCCTCCCCGTGTCTCTTCTCCGCCGTCCACGACGGGGGAACCGCGCGACGAACGACATCACGACAACAGGACGGACAAGACACGCCGTTGCCGCAAGGGCGACGACCGCGGCCGTCGCCAGGATGAACGGAAGAAGACGGCCGGTCATGACGCTTCCGTGAACCGCCAGGGACACCACCCACACCGTAACCGTCACGGGAATCATCCGTAGGTCATCTGCGCTGGTAACGTGCGCGAGAATCGGGGACCCTCGGCGCTCCGCATGCCAAGTGTGCCGTGATGGATCGGGGACCGAGGCGATGATCACCCGCTTCCCGCTCATGACGCGGACACCAGCGGTCTGAGCCTCTCCAGCGTCTTCTCCCCGATGCCCGAGACCTCGAGGAGTTCGTCGATGCTCGAGAATCTGCCATGCGAGGCACGGTATTCGATGATGCGTCGGGCGATCGCCGGGCCGACGCCCGGAAGTGTATCGAGCAGCGTCTCGTCGGCGGTGTTGACGTCCACCAGCGAGGACGTCGGGGGTGGGTCCGAGGATGCCGAGGTCGCTTCGCCGGGAACGTCCCCGGCATCGGAATCCGACGGCTGCGCCGAGGATGCTCCCTCCCGGGACCCGTTCGACGAGGCGTCGTCGGATCCCGGGAGGGGAACCGCAGCGTCCTGCTGGAAGGCCGCGTAGTTGGCGGCCTGGGCGACAAGCATCGTCAGACTCGCCGACAGGGCGACGAGAAGCAGAAGGATGACCGCGACCGCCTGGACCGGACCGAAAAGCGCACGCGACCCGCGGCGCCGCGCATCCGGACTCCCCTCCCTCATCAAGGTCGCCACCGCGGGATACGGCCTGAGGGACGTGAGCGCGGATGAAGCCGATGCGGGCGGAGGAACCCCGGGCAGGCCGGGCCTCGGGACGGCAGGCGGAGACGGGGGCGGCGGAACCGTCTGCCCCGTCTCGTCCGCATCCGATATGCCGGAAACCCGGAGCCTCGGGGAACGCGACAGCAGGGCCAGCCGCACGCCCAAGTCGACGTCCTCCCGCGCACGCCCGGCGGCGGGAGGGCTTGGCGACGTCGTGTCCTGCATCCCTCCACGATCCGTCGGACGGGGTCCGAGGGGGGGACACAGGCGCGCATGTGGTCGCGGGCGTCGCGATCCACACCCTCCGATGACGGTTCGGAGGCCGGCCGTCCGATTCAGTCGGCCGGCACGATGGACACGATCTTCGGCGCCCTGACGATGACCTTCCGTGGCTCCTTCCCGCCGAGACGCGCCTCGACGGACTTCAGGGCGCGCTCGCGCAGCTCGTCTGGATCGATGTCGGGGCTGACCTCGAGCTTCGCCCGCACCTTGCCGCGAATCTGCACGACGGCGGTCACGGTCTCCTGGCCGACGTAGCGCGAATCCGCCTTCGGCCACGGGTCATGCGCCAAGGATCGCGGATGACCGAGTCTGCTCCAGAGCTCCTCGCAGATATGCGGAGCGATGGGAGACAGCATGAGAATAAGCGGCTCCACGGCGACCCGCGGCACCCTGTCCAGCGAGGTCAGATGGTTGTTGAGGACGATGAGACGCGCGATCGCCGTGTTGGGGCGCATGCCCTCCATCTCCTCGGTGACCTCGGCGATGGTGGTGTTCAGCAGCCTGAGGGTGCGCTCGTCCGGCGCGTCTTGGGAGACGACGAGCCCGCCCGTCCTCTCGTCCACGACGTTGCGCCACAGCCTCTGCAGGAAGCGCATGCCGCCGACGACGTTGCGCGTGTTCCAGGGGCGCGACTCGTCAAGCGGTCCCATGCTCATCTCGTAGAGACGGAAGGTGTCCGCTCCGTAGTTCCGGTACATGTCATCGGGCGTGATGATGTTCTTCAGGCTTTTGCCCATCTTGCCGAACTCGCGGCTGACGTGCCGGCCATGCCAGGTGAAGGCGGGTTCGCCGTCGGCTCCGTCGGGCGCCTGGACGACCTCCGCCGCCGGCACGTACTGGCCGCGGTCGTCCGTGTAGGCGAAGGCCTGGATCATGCCCTGGTTGAACAGCTTGTGGAAGGGTTCGGTGGAGCTCACGTAGCCGAGGTCGTAGAGCACCTTGTGCCAGAACCGCGAGTACAGCAGATGCAGCACGGCGTGCTCGACCCCGCCCACGTAGAGGTCCACGCCGCCCGAGGCGCCGGCGGTGGCGTTGTGATGCGGCCCGATCCAGTAGTCGAACTCGTCCTTCTCCACCAGATGCTCGGCGTCCTTCGGGTCGAGGTAGCGCATGTAGTACCAGCAGGAGCCCGCCCAGTTCGGCATGGTGTTCGTGTCGCGGCGGTAGCGCTTCGGCCCGTCGCCGAGATCCATGACGACGTTCACCCATTCGGGGTTGCGGCTCAGCGGAGCCTCGGGGTTCGATTCGGCGTCGTCCGGAGCGAAGGTCCTGGGGCTGTAGTCGGGGACGTCGGGGAGGTTGATCGGCAGCTGGTCGTCGGGGACCAGATGCGGCACGCCGTCCTCGTCGTAGACGATGGGGAACGGCTCGCCCCAGTAGCGCTGCCGGGAGAACAGCCAGTCGCGCAGGCGATAGCTCGTCGTCCCCCTGCCGACGCCCGCCGCCTCGAGCCATCGCGCGACGCGGGAGATCGCGTCGTCGACCCGCAGACCGTCGAGGGTCAACGCGTCGCCGCGGGCGGCCGTGGCCGTCATCGAGGAGTTGATGACGATGCCGTCATGCGAGACGAACGGAGCCCTCCCCTCGTAGTTCGCCAGGTCGTCGCCGGAGTCCGGCAGCGGACGCACCGTGTAGATGACGGGAAGGCCGAACTTCACGGCGAAGTCGTAGTCGCGCTGGTCGCCTCCGGGGACCGCCATGATGGCGCCGGTGCCGTAGTCCATGAGGACGTAGTCGGCCGTGAACAGCGGCAGACGCGCGCCGGTGATGGGATTAACGGCGTACAGGCCGGTGAACACGCCGGTCTTCTCGCCGCCCTCGTCGACGCGGTCCTTGGCGGTGCGTGATTCGGCGGCGAGGCGGTAGGCGTCCACGGCCTCGCGCGGGCTCGCATACCCGCCCTTCCAGGAGTCGGGGACGTCGTCGGGCCATGCGTCGGGGACGTCGTGCAACAGGTCATGCTCCGGGGAGACGACGGCGAAGGTCGTGCCGAAGAGGGTGTCCGGCCGCGTGGTGTACACCTCCATGTCGCGGGTCCCCGAGGGCGCGTCGACGCGGAAATGCACCGAGGCGCCGTGCGATTCGCCGATCCAGTTGCGCTGCATGAGCTTGACCTTCTCGGGCCAGTCGATGGTGTCGAGGTCCTCGATGAGACGATGGCCGTACGCGGTGATGCGCATCGACCACTGCCTGAGCTCGCGCTGGAAGACGGGGAAGTTGCCGCGCTCGGAGCGTCCCTCGGCTGTGACCTCCTCGTTGGCGAGGACGGTGCCGAGACCCGGGCACCAGTTGACCGGGGACTTCGAGATGTAGGCAAGGCGGAAGCCGTTGAGCACCTCGGCCCTTTCGGCGGCGGAGAGGTCGCCCCACGCCTGCGACTCATGGCCGGGGATGGGACGGACGCCGGATTCGAACTCCCCGACGAGCATGGAGATGGGTCGCGCGGAGCCCTTCCCGCCGTCGCGGCGGACGAAGTCCGGGTCGTACCAGGCGTCGTAGATGCGCGAGAAGATCCACTGCGTCCAGCGCATGTAGCCGGGGTCGATCGTGGCGAAGCTGCGCCTGTCGTCGAAGCTCAGCCCCATGCGGTGCAGCTGCCGGCGCATGTTGGCGATGTTGGCCTCGGTGGTCACCCGCGGATGCTGCCCGGTCTGCACGGCGTACTGCTCCGCCGGTAGCCCGAAGGCGTCGTAGCCCATGGCGTGCAGGACGTTCTCGCCCTTCATCCGGTGGTAGCGGCTGACGACGTCGGTGGCGAGATAGCCGAGCGGATGGCCCACATGGAGTCCCTTGCCGGAGGGGTAGGGGAACATGTCCATCGCGAAGTAGGAGGGACGTCCGTCGGCGTTCCTGTCCTCGCCGTCCGTGAGGTCGCCGGAGACGTTGGCGGCCCAGAACGTCCCGTGCTCGTCCCAGTAGCGCTGCCATCGGGCCTCGATGTCCTGTGCCAGCCCCGCATCGTAGCGGAAGGGCGTCCTCGCCCCGTCGTCGGATTCCTTCGTCGCGCTCTTCTCGTTGTCGCTCATAGCTTCGGATTATCGCGACGCAGGTGGACACCCGCGCCGCATCGGCGGGCCCTTCGCATCGGCTTCGGGAGAAGTCCCGCCCGGGGCACTAACTATCCGACGTACGCGTCTATCGTCGGACGTCGGATGGCCGTCCCCCGTCGGTATCCGGTCGAGGAGACGAGTTCGTCCACCGCGGCCCTCCAGGAGCCGTCGTCGACCATGGCCGTCAGAGCCCGGCGGATCTGCGCGACGAGACGGCTCTGTCCGCTCCTCACGGCGACCGCGTGGAGGGATCTGGAGAAGCGTCCGGAGGCCATGGACAGCAGCCCGGCCCCCTTGTCCGCGACCAGACCGGAGAGGACGGCATCGTCCCCGCTCACGGCGTCCGCCTCCCCCACCAGCAGCGCCGTCAGACATTTCTGGTATCCGCTGCGCTGGGACACGACGGCGGCGGGCGCACGTCGCGAAATCCCCTGCGCGCCGCCGGAGCCGGCCACCGTGCACACCCTGCGACCGGCCAGCGACCCCACGTCGGCAATCGACCGCACGTCCCTCTTCCTCACCATCAGACCCTCGGAGGCGACGAGATACGGGCCCGCATAGTCATAGCCCCGATCCGATCCCGCATCCATGGGCAGCGCGGTGACGACCATGTCGGCGCGGCCGGAGTCGAGGGCGTCGGCGACCCCGCCCACCGTCACGGACACGAAGACGAGCTGCTCCGAGCCGTATCCCAAGGCCTGCGCGACGTACCTCGCGACGGTGACGTCGAGGCCCGAATACGTCCCGTCATGGAGAAGACCGAGGCCGGGCTCGTCGGTCGCCACCCCCACCGAGAGCACGGGCCCCTGTGGAAGACCGGTGGATGAGGAGGACGTCCCGCATGCCGCCAGGGAGAGCATCGCGGCAAGGGAGCAGACAAGCGCCAGAAGGCGGACGGACGTCCTGCGCGAACCATGCGACGGGAAGACATCCATGGTGGACCAGCATAGCCGCCGGAGTGGAACGAGGCTCCCGCCGCGGGTCTGGAACCATGGTGACCCCGTGGAGGCTGCCAAGGCCGCGCCTGCCGTCAGCGGAACAGACGCGAGCGCGTGAGGAACCAGGTGACGAGGATGGACAGCACGACCGCGACCACGACCACGACGGCGAACCCCCATCTGTCCCCCGTCAGAGGCATGCCGAGCATGCCGCCGCTTTGGAAGTTCATGCCGTACATCGAGAAGATGAGGGTGGGGATGGACAGCGTGATGGAGATGATGGTGAAGATGCGCAGGACGTTGTTGAGGTTGTTCGAGACGATGGACGCGAAGGCGTCGGTCATGTTGGCGAGGACCCCGCTGTAGATGTTCGCCATCTCGATGGCCTGCTTGTTCTCGGTGATGACGTCGTCGAGCAGGTCCTCGTCCTCCGGGTACTGCTTGATGCGCGACAGGGTCGTGAGCTTCTCCATGACGATCTCGTTCGATTTGAGGCTGGTCGTGAAATAGACCAGCGTCTTGCTCAGCTCGAGGAGCATGAGGATCTCGCGGTTCTGCATGGAGTGGCGAAGCTTGAGTTCGAGCTTGTCGCTCTCCCTGTCGATGATGCGCAGGTAGCGCAGGTACATCGTGGCGTTGCGATAGAGGATCTGCAGGATGAAGCGGGACTTCATGTAGGTGTTGAACCCGCGGATGGTGCCCTCCATGAAGGGATGAAGCACCGGCGTGTCCTGCATGCACACGGTGATGATGAGGTTTTCGGTGACGATGATCGACAGAGGGATCGTCTCGTACCAGTCGCGTCCGCTGCGCTCCTCGACGGTGGGGATGTCGACGATGACCATCGTGTAGTCGTCCTCGGCGTCGACGCGGGACCTCTCCTCATCGTCCAGAGGGGCCCGCAGGTCGGCGAGGTCGATGCCGGTGCTCTGGGAGACGGAGGCGAGCTCGACGTCGGTGGGTTCGGTCAGGCACAGCCAGGAGCCGTTCCGGGGTCTGTCGATCTGCTCGATCTGACCATTGACGGTGCTGAACATCCTCAGCATGTCTCACCTGCCTTCCGGGTTCCCTGTCCGTCGGCGCTCCGCACTCGACGGGTCTCCTCGTCGGCGTCGGCACGGCCAGGCGTGCCGCCGCGCCCCACCAAGGATAGCCCCGGGCATGGCCCCGAAGGTCGCCGCGCAGAGGAACACGCAGGGGGAGGCGCCCAGGCGTCAAGGATGGGACCGGGCGGGGGTATAATCCCACCTTGTCGTAGCCCGCGTTCATGTCACGTCGCGGAGGTGCCTATGAAGGGGACGCGATGCGGGGTTCCCCTGTGCGACAGGACTCCCGTCGCCATGTGGGATACCCATGCGAAAAAGCGGGGCGACGGATTGACGTGGTCATCCGTCCCGGTATGCGCTTTGCATCTGTGGATCCTCGACGGCGGCGGTGATCTGGAGCTCAGGTACCGCGGCTGACGCGGTCGGGGTCGCGCCTTTCCACGTCCTCCCGCCGTCGGGTCGTCATGCGTCGGATACGCCACAGCCCTGATATCAGGCCGATTCGCATACCCGGAAAACGGAGGGTGCGTGTTCTTCTTTGCCATGGCGGTCTCAAGGCTGTGTACTGGATGTGCTGCTTCTCGGGGTGAGGGGAATCCGTCGGGGGCGTAGGACGGATGGATCAGAGGGACGGGTCGTTATCCGTGTGCCGATCCGCATCATGGGGACGACGAACGTCCGGACACGCGCGGGGAACGCGCCGCCGAGGCCACGTCTGGACGCTATCCCAGATGCCTGTCGTCGAGATCGCCGGGGGCGAGTCCCAGGACGCGTTCGATATCCGCCGGCGAGGCGTCGTAGTCGAGTCCCACGTCATGCAGATGCCACACCATCTTGCCCATGACGGCCTCGAGATGGTCGT
>NZ_CAUTOG010000046.1:0-11044 GCF_963540075.1 uncultured Bifidobacterium sp. | reverse complement strand
AGGATGACGGAGGCCGTCGGCGTGTCGCGGTCCGAAGCCCGACGACAGGAAGGTGATTCCCGCCGGCGGAGGATTCCGTCGCAGGACCCGTGGCGGACGGGCGCGTCGGGAAGGGCGCGGAATGGTCGCGCCGGCGGACGAGCCCGTGGGATTGTGCGATCGCCGTCGTCGGGCGCGCGTCAGTCGCAGTCCGAGCGGCCTCCAGCGGGGGCGCAGGTGCTGTCACCGATGCGCAGCCTGACGGGGACGGTGTCGATGGGGACGCCGGTGAGTGGGGGGATTCCCCGGGCGGCGGGGGCGATCCGACGCCCCGGCATCCCGGACGCGGATGATCCGCGCCGTCTGCCCGCTCCGGAATCCTTGGAATCCCCGGCGTCGATTCTCTCCTGAAGGCGCGTGGCGATCAGTGCGGCCAGTCCGGCGAAGTCCTGCCTGACCGCCGTCAGGTGCATGCCGGACAGATCGGACAGATACGTGCCGTCGTAGGCGACGATCTGCAGGTCACGCGGCACGGCCACCCCGCGCCGAAAGGCCTCCTGGACGGCGAGCGCGGCCCCTATGTCGGAGCTGACCAGAGCGTCCATGCCGGGGGTCGCGTCGAAGGCGCGGGTGACGGCCGTGCGATATCCGTCCAGATCCCACACCTCCCCGGCCTCGAGGTAGTCATACCGGACCCCGGCCTTCCTGAGCCTTTCCTCGAGGGTCATGTGATAGCGCACGGTGGGGTAGCTCGTGGGAACTCCGGGGGCGTCGGGGAACTGGCGGCGCGGCCCGCCGACCATGACCACGTGGCGCGCCCCGGACCCGAGGAGCAGGTCGGCGACCAGATTCCCGCCCTGCTCATGGTCGGAGGCCACCGTGGGGATCCCCTGGCCCAGAACGCGGTCGAAGGCCACGACGGGTCTGCCGATGGAGGTCCAGTAGGCGACGTCGTGGTCGGTGTGGGAGGCCACGACTATGCCGTCCATCATGCGGCGGCGCAGCATGTCGACATATTCGGCCTCGCCTTGCTCGGCGTCGGTCGTGGAGCACAGCAGCGTGCGCAGTCCCCGGTCGGCCAGGCGGTTCTGGATGGCGGCGGTGAGCGTGGCGAAGAAGGGATGGCGGATCGTGGGGACGATGACGCCGATGAGGTCGGTGCGGTTGCGGTGGAGGTTGCGAGCCAGCTCGTTGGGCACGTAGTCGAGCTCCTTCATGGCCGCGAGCACCTTCTCGCGCGCGCTCCGGGAGACGTAGCCCGTTCCGTTGACGACGAGGGAGACGGTGCTCAGCGCCACGCCGGCCTTTGCCGCCACGTCCCGCATGCCCGTCATCGGCGCGCCTCCTCCTCGTGTCCTGATTCCCGGATTCCTCCGGCCTGCCGCTCCAGTCTAGGCGGAGGCGTGGGTCGGAGACGCGCGGTGAGATGCGGCCGGCGGAGGCGGCTGGGACCGGAGCGGAGAGCGTTGCGGACCGACGGCATGCCGGCGATGACGCGGCGATGATGGCGGTATTGTCCGATAAGGGGAATGACGGGTCGCCGACCCCGACGATGGACGGCGGGGCTGTGGACGGCGGTCGAAGGATGAGGTGACGGATGACGAACGAATCCGAACGGCCGGATCGCCGTGACGACCCATGTCGCACCAAGCCCGAGCAGACGGGTGAGACCAGCCGCTTCTTCCAGGCGTCGGCCTCGGTCGATGATCTTCTCGGCGACCGTCTGCGCGCTCCCGGCGGCGAGATCTCGCACGCCCTTCTCGTCCTGGGAGCCCCTTGCGCAGGCAAGACGCGCTTCGCTCTGACAACCCTCGAGCGCCTCGTGAAGGGCGACGAGGGTCCGTCTCTTCGCTCCGCCCCCCCGGCCCTCATGGTGTGCTCGCTGCGCCGGATCGCCCGTGACCTCAACGAGGAGATTCTGTCGCGCATCGGGTCCACCACCACCCCCAGACTCGTCACGACCCTGCCCGCGCTGGCCTTCGCGGTGCTGGCGCGGGCCCGTTCGGCGTCCGGCGCCATGCCTCCGCGTCTTCTCAACGGGGCCGAGCAGGACGCGCTCGTCGAAGGCGTCCTCGATGCTCACCGGAACCATGCCCGCAGAGGTGATTCCTGCGACACCTGCATCCTGCTGGCCCGGTATTTCGCGGTGTCTTCGGCGTCCGTCGCAGACTCCGTGGAGGGCGGAGGCGTCACATCGGCGGATGGACCGACCGCCACCTCTCCTTCCGCCATGGCGGCGCAGGGCACGACGGCCGCCGTGTTCGACAGGTGTCTGACCCCGTCGTTCGCCGCGCAGCTCAGGGAGATGTTCGCGCGGATCACCGAGGTGGCGGACTCGCAGGACGACAGGAGAAGGATCCTGGATCGTCTGGACGGGATCGGTGAGGGAGGGTGCGAATCCGGCGATAAGGGGTCGAACGATCCGGGATCCGACGTCCGTGAGCGTCTGCGACTTCAGTGGACGCTCGCCTTCCGGCTCCGCGACGAGTACTCCGAGGCGGTGTCGCGACGATTCCCCGACGAGTCCCGCCTCGATTCGTCGGCGCTGCTGCGCGCCGCCGCGTCCGAGCTTCGGCGGGATCCCTCGGGATGTGCCCCGGCCGTACCGGGGACCGTCATCGTCGATGACGCCCAGGATCTCACGCCTGCGGGCATGGAGTTCCTGCGCGCTCTGGAACCGGCGTCACGGATCGTCCTCGTCGCCGATCCCGACGAGGCCGTGCAGACCTTCCGCGGAGCCTCGCCGGACGTTCTGCTCACATGCGCCGTCGCATCGGCGGACGGGGACGACGGGGACCGCGCGGCCTGTGGATCGGCGGTCGGACGGCTCGGGGCCGTGCCCGTCGGTCTCGGACCGGTCGACGACGGTCGGGCGTCCCGGGATGACCCGGACTACCGTTCCGTGATCGCCTCGAGGGTCTCGTTGTCGATCACCTCGGACGAGGATGGACTTGGCCCTCTTCCCCGTCGTCCCTGGAAGCTCCCCGATCTGCACGGATCCTTGTCCGGTGCCGTTGTCCCGAAGGACGATCCGCTGCTCGCCCGGGGTCGGTCCGGCGTCTCGGGTCTGCTCTACCGGTCGCCCGCCCAGGAGACCGACGACGTGGTCCGTCAGATTGCGGACGCCCATCTCGCAGGGATGCCGTGGAGCGAGATGGCGGTGATAGCCCATGACAACTCCACCGTGCATGCCTTCGGCGAGAGGCTCAGGACCCTGGGGATTCCCGTGCGCTATTCGTCCGTGACCCGGTCCTTCGCCACGGATCCGCTCGTCCAGGGCCTGCTGTCCCTGCTACGGCTGGCTCGCATGCGCAACGGCACCTACGATTTCGGCGACGATCCCTCCGTCGACGAGGCCTCGCAGGTTCCTCTTCCCGTCCAGCGGGACAGGGCCATCATGGCGGAGCTGGAGACCTATCTATCCAGCCCGTTATGCGAGGTCCCGCCGGAGACCGTCGCCGCCGCCGGCGATATGCATCACGCCGACGGACGGTCCCCAGGGGACCCGGCCATCGTTCGGTCGTGGCCGCGCCGGCCTCTGCGACTGTCCGCCGTGCGGTCCGCGCTTGCTTCGGTCGTGGCGATGGCGACGGCCCTCGGTGGCGTCGATGATGTGTCCCATGACGCCACTGATGCGGAGCCGTCGGCAAGGGGCCTGCGATCGCTCGCCCAGGCCTGGGGAACTTCGACGTCCCACGGAGCCGGAGGTCTCGGCGCCGATGGCGATGGCGATGCCGATTCGCTTTCCATGACCGCCACCGGTGTCGTCCGGCCGGTTCCGGATCGTTCCGTGGCCTGGCTGTCCGGGCTGCTCGTTCGACATCTTCCTTCCCGCGGAACCGTCTCCGGCGCCCGTCCGGGTGATAGTGACGATTCCGATGGGGCTGCCGACCCTCTCGCGTCCCTTGCGCGGGAGGTGCTGGAGGCGGCCGATCGCATCGCCGGGAGGTCTCCCGATATCGCGGCCTTTGACGACGCGTTGCGCACCGTCGCCGACGTCGCCGCGGATCTTCGCGTCGTCGGAGGCGATGACCCCGCGTCCGCGCTGTGGTCCGCGTGGGACCGATCGGGCGTCGCCGATCGCTGGCAGAGTCTGGCGATAGGTCTTGGCCCTGAATCCGATCTCGCGAATGACCGGCTCGACGTGGCCGTCCGCCTGTTCGATTACGCCTCGCAGGGCGGTGACTTCCACACGCTCGATGAGTTCGTCGGCCAGGTGTCGGGCATGGACGTCATTGCCGACTCCCTGTCGCGGACGCACCCGGTTCTCGACGCCGTCACCCTCACCACGCCTGCGGGGGCGGTCGGGGAATCCTGGAAGCGGGTGTGGATGCCCCGGCTCCAGGAAGGCATCTGGCCGAACCTCGCCCCCCGCAACACCATGTTCGGTGCCGACGAACTGGCCGGTCTGGCCCTTCGCGGCTCCGTGGGGACCGGCCATCGCAGGGGCCCCGCGCCGCAGGGGCTGCCGTCACTCGATGAGCGTGACCGGGAGGTGCTTCGAGGCGAGCAGAGAAGCCTTCTGGTCGCGATAACCCGTGCGCGCGAGGACCTCATCCTCAGCGCCTCATGGAACGATGACGAGATTCCCTCGGATTTCCTGTCCGTCTATGCGCCCGAGCTGTTCCCTCGACGTCAGAGCCGTCAGGCGGCCCGTTTCGTCGACGTCGGGTCTCGTGCCGCAGTCCCCTCGACGCCGCACGGGCTGGTCGTCGCCGCCCGTCGCGAGCTCACCCGTCTGGTGGCCGCGTGGTGGGACTCCCATGATGGTCAGGGCTCTGGGGACGCGGAGGAGACCGCGTCCGTCAGCGGGGCGGCCACACCCCCCGTACATCTGCTGTCTGACCCGGTCCATGCCCTCGTCACGCTGTCACGCGCCGGATACGAGCGGGCCGATCCGCGCTTCTGGTCCTTTCTGCATCCGCGGGGCGGGGAAAACGGCGTGGAGACGGCCGACGAGAGCACCGACGGATGGCAGGAGAACCGCGCGTCCCGTCCCGCCGCCGCGGGGTCCGCCTCCGCGGCGGCGCGAACGAGCGCCGGACCCCTGGTCCCGCTGAGCCCCTCGACGGTGGACGCCATCTGGTCCTGCCCCGTCTGCGCGCTGCTGGAACGGCAGATGTCGGGTCCGACGCCGTCGGGGGTGGCCATGTCGTTCGGGACCATCATCCATCGCGTCGCGCAGGTCGCCAGCGAAAGGGGTCTTGACCGTCCGGACGCTTCCCTGCACGGCCCCGACGGCGGAGGACTGCCGACGGACGACGCGAATGGCCGCATCAGGGCTCTCACGGGCGAGCTGAAGGGCATCTATGGCGAGGTCCGGGGCCCGCTTGACGCCGCCGACGGCGTCGGGGACATCTTCCGGGTCCGAGGCAGGGAAAGAGGGGTCACGGACATCCTCCGGGACATCTCCGCCTATTTCGTCAAGGCGAATCTGCCCGACTACGCGACAGGGAAGGCGAACCCCCGGATGGGGGTGCTGCGGGACGTGTCCTGTGAGCTGAGGGTCCCATCGCGATTCGGGATTCGGGACGTCCTCGACGCCTACAACGCCGTCCCGGGCGCCGACCCCGTCGGCTTTGACGACATGGTGCGAATCCTTGATGTGCTCGCCGGAGGGTTTCCCCACGACTTCCGTCCGGATCTTCGCATCCTGCTCACCTCGCGCATCGATCGTCTTGAGCTGCGTTCCGATGATGAGGGGGACTTCTGCAGGATCGTCGACTTCAAGACGGGGGGGAGGGGGCATTCGGGCCCCGAGTGCTTCGGTGACCTGCAGCTGGTGTGCTACCAGCTCGCCCTGCGTTTCGCGGACGCGACGCCGGACGAGGGAATCCTCGGGTTCCATCCTCCCGTCTCCGCGGCCGCTCTTTTCGACGTGTCCGTCCACGATGCGCCGGGGTACTTCTTCTACGCCGAGAACGCCGCGCAGCCACCGATCTTCGACGGAGACCATCTCAACGCCGGACTGTATCGTCCTCGTTCCCACGCGAGGGATCTCTGGACCCTTTTCCCGGATTTCCCGGTCCTCGGCGACAGGCCCGATGCGGTGTCCGCGGGCGCATGGTCCCGTCTGCTCAGGGAGAGGGACGAGGGAAGACTCACCTTCTGGGCCCTGTCGATGATCGCCAGGGTGTTCTACGCGGCCGCCGTCACGACCACGGATCTGGTGCCTCCGCATCCCGTCGTGGACGGTGCGCATCGGAGATACTGCCGGTATGCGGGGGTCTGTCCCCGATGCTCCGAGGGAATCGAGACCGTGATGGGAAGGGAGAGGTCATGACGGCATCGGAGGAGCGTGCCGCGAGGATTGCGCCGAAGGGGTCGTTTCAGGACGTCCTGAGCACGGCGTCCCCGGAGCAGAGGGCGGTGATCGACGCGCCCGCCGACGAGGACGTCCTCGTCGTCGCCGGAGCTGGCTCGGGCAAGACCTTTACCATGACGGGGAGAATCATCTCGCTGATCGTCAGGGGAGGCGTCCCCCGATCGAGGATTCTCGGACTCACCTTCACCCGGGCCGCGGCCGCCGAGCTGCTCTCCCGGGTGTCGGCGGCCGTGGATGCGGCGTCCGGAGACGCGATCGGCCACGAGACCGGGCGAGAGCGCGGGTCCGGGCCACGCGTGGAGTCCATCGTGATGAAGCCGAGGGTATCCACCTATGACGCGTTCTTCCAGTCGATCGTCGCCCAGTACGGGGCACTCATCGGCATGGACCCCCGCACGCAGCCCCTGAGTGAGGCCGGGTCCATCCAGATGGTCAGCGACGTCGTCTCGAGGAGCATCGACTATCTCTTCGCCAACGGGCTGGTCGGAGAGGATCCGGGGGACGTGGACCAGTCGGCAGGCTCCGACGTCGGCTCCCTGCAGGGCGTCATCAGCCAGATCCGAGCCCTGTCCTCGGCGATCGCCGATTCCGTGATCGGCGTCGAATGCCCCACTGTCGAGGACGCCGTGGAGAGGATCAGGTCCTGGGATGAAGGCTTCCTGGAGGTACTCCAACGTCTGAGACGCGAGGCGTTCCCGGATGCCGCCGGCGTCGTCCCGACGGATGCCATGCCCGCCCCGCCGCGCTATGACGAGACGAAGTCCGCGGGGGCATCCTTCGAGGAGTGGCTGGAGGCGGACGGGATGGTGGGCCGTGTCCGCACCCCCAAGATCACGCCCTTCCGCAGGGCGGTGCTGGAGCATCTCATCGTCGTCACCAGACGCCGTGAGCTGCTGCTTCCTCTGGTGCTCGACTACGCGCACGAGAAGAGGAGGCGAGGCATGGCGGAATTCAGCGACTTCACGGTGGCGGCGCTGCGCCTGGTGCGCCGTTTCCCGTCCATCGGCGCCGAATATCGAAGCCGGTACACCCATGTGTTCCTGGACGAGTACCAGGACACCTCCACCACCCAGGCCTCCCTGCTTGCCGAGCTGTTCCATCGCGACGACTCCCATCGTTCGTCGGTGACCGCCGTGGGCGACCCGTATCAGTCGATCTACTCCTGGAGAGGTGCCAGCCCCGGCGCCTTCCGGCAGTTCGCGGACCGCTTCCATCCGAAGGGGCGGTACGGTCTCACCGAGTCGCGCCGCAATCCGGCGGTCGTGCTCGACGCCGCCAACCGTCTTACGGACGCCTTCCATAAGCCCTATCTTCCGGATACGAGCGTGCCTCGCGACAGCAGGGAGGTCCCGGTCGCGCCGCTGCGGCCCGTGTCATCGTCGCCCGCGCGTTCCGTGTCCCGTCGTCGCGAGGCGGGCGCGAACGACCCCGCCGAGGCTCTTCCGCCGTTCTGCGGGGTGATGGGATTCGAGACGCAGCAGGAGGAGGCTCTGGCGGTGGCGACGTTCGCCCGGGAGACGGTGGACCGCATCCGATCCGTCGCGCTCGCCGCCGACGTCTCTTCTGACGATTCAGGTGATGATTCCCGTTCCTCCGTCTCCGCGACGGACCGACGGCATCCTCCCGTGGCAGTGCTGTTCCGCAGTCGCGGACAGATGGGGGTTTTCGCGGACGCCCTCGCCGAACACGGGCTCCGCGGTCAGGTGATCGGGAACACTCCGCTCGCCGGCCGTCCGGACATCGCGGATCTCCTTGCCCTTCTCAAGGCGGAGTCGGACCATTCCGACCCCGCTGCGCTGCTCGGTCTGCTTGCATCCCCCCGCTTCGGGATGAATGCGAATGACCTGCGCGTTCTCGCGGGCCTGGCCGACGAGGCGAACGTCGACTACCAGTTCCGCTGCCTGGTCGAATCCGGCCGCACCATGGAATCGGAGGGGCGCACGCCCGCCGCCCGGCGCCGGGTCGTCGCCAGGCTTCGGCAGGACATGCCTCTTCCGGTGGGCGTGTTCCTGGCCGACGTCCTGCTGTCGGCCGGTCTGGAAAGGCGTATGAGGTCCGCGGGGCTGTCGGAAGTCGGCCGTTCCGTCGCCGGACGGATGGCGCGGATGCTGCGGTCCGTGGAGGACGCGGGGCGCCTGTCGGTGCCCGATGCCGTCCGGGCAGCCGCCGAGGCCCTGGACATGGAGACGGATGACGCCGTGTCCGATGCGCTGCGCTCCGATGGATCGGAGGGCTACGGTCCCACATGGCGGGACGCGCTCGACATCCTGCTGGGCCAGGTCGATGCCTATGCGCGCGAGCTCAGGGCCGGCCGGCCCACGGTGCTGGGCTTCCTCCAGTGGTTCGAGGCCCTCGAGCGACAGCCCGATGGGCCGGCCACGGGCATCGACGATTCGATGGACGTCGTGCTGATGACCGTCCACCAGGCCAAGGGGCTCGAATGGCCGGCCGTGGCCGTGGTGGGCATGTCCGAGGGGACCTTCCCCTCCGAGCAGGGGGACCGTCTGTCCATCGTCCGTCCGAGAGACGAGGACTGGAACGTCCCCGGAGGGCCCGCCTATCTGTCCACCAGCCGGTGCTGGCTTGATGACCCCGCGGCCGTTCCGGCACCCGTCAGGGCTGACCGGTCCATCCTGCCGAGGTTCCCGCATCGCGGAAATCTCCGGGACGTGTCCGACCTCGATGAGCTGGAGCATGAGACGGTCGACGGCCTGTACACGGCCAACGGCCGCCGTCGGGCGGGAGCGTCCGGCTACGCGGGTCAGCGCGAGGAGTACGGCCGCCGCCGCCATGCCGATGAGCGTCGCCTGGCCTATGTGGCGCTGACCCGCGCCAGCCGAGAGGTCCTCGTCACCTATTCCGCCCGTCGGAACCCTTCCTGGAGCGACGAGCTCGGAATGGTCCGGCCCAATCCCCTGGCGCCCGACGAGGGGGGGTCGCGCGGCGTCCGTCGCGCCTCGGTGTTCTGGCGCGAGCTTTTCGAAGGCTTCCGAACCGGCGGCGTCGACGTGCGGACGCTTGAGGGGGCCGTCGTCCGCGCACTTCCCCGCTTCGGTCCCGGACTCCCCGCCGATGCGGTGACGCCCGTCGGCTTCGTGCGGGTGCCATTCCGGGACGGTGCCGAAGCCGACGAGGGGAATCGCTACGTCGACGGTCTGATCCAGTCCGTGGCGGACGCCGAGCTGTCGTTCATCGCCGCCGCCGGCGAACTCACGAGAACCGCTGGTTTCGAGGAATCATGGCCAGGTGACGTCGAACCGCGAACCCGTGGGATCCTTGACATGACCGCGAAGGTCATAGACGAGGCGATGGCGGACGAGGATGCGGCGGACGGGACCGCGCTGAGTGGGTCGTCGGCCGCCGGGACGTCCCCCATCTCCGGAACGATGCCGCTGTCGGCGCGAGCGGAGGAGCTCCTCCGGGCGCATGGGTCGTCCGAGACCGTCACCGACCTCATCGCGCGCGCCAACGAGGTGCGCGCGCGCATGAATCTCGGAACCACCGCTCTGGAAGGCACGCTGGCCGCTCGGAACAGCGGGCGCGGCCTCCGGCAGATCGCCCTGAGCATCCTGCGCCCCATGCCCTCCAGACCGTCGTCGGTGGCCGGTCGGGGAACCCTCTTCCACCAGTGGGCGGCGCGATTCCTCGACGCGGTGCTGGATGGGGACGTCGACGACAGGGACTCCATGCTCGCGGAGCTGTCCGTGGACCCCGGCCTGGACGATGGGGAGAGGGTGTGGCGTCGGCGTCTGGCCGCTTCGGTCTGGGCCCGGCGTCGTCCCGTCGCGGTGGAGACATCCATAACGACCGTCGTCGACGGTCTTCCCGTCAACGGGAGGCTGGATGCGGTCTTCGTCGGGGGTTTCGACCCGCGGCGTCCCGAGGAGGAGGCCCCGGGTGGTGCCGCCGGACGGTACGTCATCGTGGATTGGAAGACCGGCAGGCGTCCGGACGATGACGCCACGCGCAGGAGCCGTCTGGTGCAGCTGGACGTGTACCGGCTGCTGGTGGCACGGCAGCTTGGTGTTCCTCTCGGAGGCATATCCGCGACGTTGTGTTACATCGACTACGGGCCCGTGAAGGAGAGATACGTCCCGGCCGAGCCGCGTGGCGAGGAGGAGATCCTCCAGGAGATCCGTGACGGTCGCTATCTTCCGAAGGCATCGGGCTCCGAGGAGGAATAGCGCAGTGCGGTGGGGATGGCTGGGCGGGAGGAGGGGCACCCGGCGGACGATGCGCGTCTGTCGGGTGCGCGCACGGTATGCGCTAGTGTGGTTTCCGTGGCAGCCGGGACTTTCCGCGGATGCGAATCCGGCAGACCGTGCGTCGAAGGGAGTGTGCGATGGCGTTCCTGCTCATGATGTCGGTGGTGCTGTTCCTCGGGTCGTGGGCGGCGGCCTTTCTCCTGCATTCCCTGGCGGCGCTGTGCCAGATCCTGTTCATCGTCTTCGTGGGGATCCTCGTGGCCACGATCGTCTGGCACCGGGTGAGGGCCCGTCTGGTGGCGCGCAAGCGCAGCCGCCTCATCTCCTCCTGGATCTCCCAGCTGCCGAAGGAGTAGATCCGCCGTCCAGGCCGCCATCGTCATCGGCTGGTGTTCGCTCCCGGGGCTGTGGATCCCGTCTTCCGTACGGGGATCGGAGGATGGGTCAGCGGGTCGTCTCGACCTCGCGGTCGGAATCCGCGCGGTCGACGTTCTCACCCTCCTTCTCGGCCATCTCGAACTGCTCCTTGAGCCAG
>NZ_CAUTOG010000045.1:0-11851 GCF_963540075.1 uncultured Bifidobacterium sp. | reverse complement strand
CGAACTGGCTGTTGTACAGATCCGCGTAGAACCCGCCGCGCGCGAGCAGCTCGTCGTGGGTGCCGCGCTCGACGATGTCGCCGCCGTTCATGACGAGGATCATGTCCGCGTTGCGGATGGTGGAGAGCCGATGGGCGATGACGAAGCTCGTGCGCCCCACCATCAGCGCGTCCATGGCCTTCTGGATGAGCTCCTCGGTGCGCGTGTCCACCGAGCTGGTGGCCTCGTCGAGGATGAGGATCGGAGCGTCCCGCACCATGGCGCGGGCGATGGTGAGCAGCTGGCGCTGCCCTTGGGACAGGCTGGTCGAATCGTCGAGCACCGTGTCGTAGCCCTGCGGCAGCGAGCGGATGAAACGGTCCAGTCCCACCGCGCGGCACGCCTTCTCGACCTGCTCGTCGGTGACGCCGGCGCGCGAGTAGACGACGTTCTCCCGCACGGTGCCGCGGAACACCCAGGTGTCCTGAAGCACCATGGCGAACTGCTCATGGACGTCGGCGCGAGGCACCGCGCGGGCGTCCACCCCGTCGATGGTGATCGTCCCCGAGGAGATCTCGTAGAAGCGCATGAGCAGGTTGACCATCGTCGTCTTGCCCGCCCCGGTGGGGCCGACGATCGCCACCTTCTGGCCTGCCTTCACCGAGGCCGAGAAGTCGCGGATGATGGTGCGGTCCGGGTCGTAGCCGAAATGCACGTGGCTGAACTCCACGTCGCCATGCACGGGGACCGGTCGGCCCTGCGCATCCCTGCCCAGCCGCGCCTTCTTGCCGGACTCGTCCTCCATCTCGGGCTCGTCGAGGAAGGCGAACACCCTCTCGGATGCGGCGGCGCAGCGCTGGAGGTTCTGGAAGGCCTGCGCGAACTGCGACAGCGGCTGCGTGAAGAGCCGGATGTACATCATGAAGGCCACGATGACGCCGAAGGAGATCGCCCCGTCCATGGCCCGCACGGCACCGACCACGCAGACCACGACGTAGCCGAGATTACCGACGAAGTTCATCAGCGGCATCATGAGCCCGGAAAGGAACTGGCTCTTCCATCCCGAATCGTACAGATCGGCGTTGTAGCGCTCGAAGCGGCGAATGGAGTCGGCCTCGCCGTTGTAGGTCTTGACGATGACGTGCCCGGCGTACATCTCCTCGACATGACCGTTGACGTCGCCCAGGGCGACCTGCTGACGCACGAAGAAGCGCTGCGAAGCGACCATGATGACGCCCATGACAAGCATCCCCAGCACGCTGGCGCCGATGGCGCACAGAGCCATGATGACGTCGTTGCGGAACATCATCACCAGCGAGCCGACGAACAGCGTCAGCGAGGTGATGAGGGAGCCGAGGGACTGCCCGAGGGTCTGGCCGATGGCGTCGACGTCGTTGGTGATGCGCGACAGCACGTCACCGGTGCTGGTGCGGTCGAAGTAGCGCAGCGGCAGACGGTTGATCTTGGAGCTGATGGATTCGCGGAGACGCTGGGCGGTGCGCTGGGTGACGTCGGCCATGATCCAGCTCTGCAGATAGCCCAGGATCGCGTAGGCCGCGTACAGCGCGACCAGGGTCCAGGCGATGCGCCCCACGGCCGTGAGGTCCACGGTTCCGAGGACCGGGACGCCATGGACGAGGGCTGGCAGCCCCTTGGCGACCTCGTTGGTGATGTCGCGCAGCCTGTCCGGACCGATGATCTGACAGACCGTCCCCGCCGCGCCCAGCACCAGAGCGATGAGCACCGCCGGCACGTAGCGGCGGCTGTATCCCGCGAGGCGACCCATGACCCTGCCGAAGTCATCGGGCTTCTCGGCGGGTCCGCCCGCTCCCGGACCATGCCCGCCTCCCATGGGACGCATGGGTCTCGGGGTCGGCCGTCCCGTCGTCCTCGTCATGCCGCCGTTGCGATCCTCCGCCATATCGTCTCCCGTTCTTCCCGTCGTCGCCGCCCCCGGACCCACCGTCGTCATGCCGCCAGCTCCTTAGCGGTGAGCTGCGACTCGGCGATCTGCCGGTACACCTCGCAGGAGTCCAGCAGCTCGCGATGCGTGCCCTGTCCGACGACGCGTCCGTCATCGAGCACGACGATGCGGTCCGCGTCCATGATGGTGCCGATGCGCTGCGCGACGATGAGCTTGGTGGCGTCGCGGGCCTGGTCGGCGAGCGCCTCGCGCACGGCGCGGTCCGTCCGGAAGTCGAGGGCGCTGAAGGAATCGTCGAAGACGAGGATCTCGGGATGCCGGAACACCGCCCGCGCAATCGACAGCCTCTGCTTCTGTCCTCCGGAGACGTTGGAGCCGCCCTGGGCGATGGGGGCCTCCAGGCCGCCCTCCATGCGGTCGACGAACTCGTCGGCCTGGGCCACATGCACGGCCCGCCGAACGCGATCCCGCCGTTCCAGGGCCTCGCCCCCGACGACGCCCCCTGCGGAATCCCCCGATGCGCCCTCCGTTGCGGCCTTGTCGCCGCCAAGCAGCTCCGCCTCGCGCCGGCGACCGGCCCGGGTGGAGGTGTCGGGCAGCTCGACGTCGAGGTCGGCGCCCTTCCTGGCGGGGTCGTCGCCGTAGGAGACGTTCGAGTCGACGGTCCCGGAGAACAGCACGGACTTCTGCGGGACGTAGCCGATGCGACCCCTCAGGGACCGCACGTCGTACTCGCGCACGTCCAGGCCGTCGACGAGGACCTGTCCCTCGGTGGCGTCGTACAGCCGCGGCACGAGGTTGACGAGGGTGGACTTGCCGGAACCCGTCGATCCGATGAAGGCCACCGTCTGTCCGGGGTCGGCGCGGAAGCTCACATGCCTGAGCATGGGTTCGCGTGCCCCCGGATACGTGAAGCCCACGTCGCGGAACTCCACGGTCCCTCCCCGTCCCGACTCGCCCTCGACGCGGGTGCCGGAGACCACGGAGGGCTTCGTGTCGAGCACCTCGAGGACGCGGTGGGCGGACACGTCGGCCCGGGGCAGGAGGACGAACACCATGCTCATCAGCAGGAAGGCCATGATCACCTGCACGGAGTAGCTGGAGAACACGACCATGTTGGAGAACAGCGTGAGCCGGTCCGTCGCGGCGGCCGCCTGGATGAGATAGGCGCCGATCCAGTAGACGGCGAGCATAAGGCCGTTCATCACGGTGTTCATCAGGGGCATCATGACGGCCATGGCGCGGTTGGTGAACAGCTGGGTGCCCGTCAGCGCGTCGTTGGCATGGCTGAAGCGATCCTCCTGGAAGGCTTCGGCGTTGTAGGCGCGCACCACCCGGAGTCCCACGAGGTTCTCGCGCGCCACGTCGTTGATGTCGTCGGTGAGTCTCTGCATGCTGCGGAACTTCGGCAGCACCTGCCACATGAGAAGCGCGACGGCCACCATGAGGACGGCGACGGCCACGCCGGTGGCCAGCGTCCAGTCGGCGCCCTTGCCGGCGATCTTCACAAGCGCCCACACGGCCATGATGGGCGCGCGCACGAGCAGCAGCAGACCCATGGTGATGAACATCTGGATCTGGGTGATGTCGTTGGTGGAGCGGGTGATGAGGCTGGCCGTCGAGAAGCGCCCCATCTCGGCGGGCCCGAAGGACTCGACGGTGCGGAACTCCAGCGAGCGCAGCCGCTGTCCGAAGGAGGCGGCGACGCGCGCGGCGACGAAGCCGGTGGCCACGGCGCAGAGCACCGACCCCAGGGAGATGCCGAGCATCTTGCCGCCGGCGATCCAGATGTCCCGCATGGCGCTGCCCTCGGTCTCGACCAGCGTGGTGATGTCCGACATGTAGTCGGGAAGCTTGAGGTCGAGCCAGACCTGTCCGACGACGAACAGCAGGCCCGCGAGAAGCTGCCCGATTTCGGCCTTGGACAGATAGCGGCAGATGCGCAGCATGGAGCTCCCTTCCGGAGTGGACGTTCCGCCCGACGGGCCGCCGGGGCGGCGTGCGCCCAGCAGCGGCGGGAGGAAACCGGATCGGTTCCATCGGCCGTCGACGTGGGCATCGTACGTCGTTTACTTCGTCTGTTTATTTCTTACGCCGTGAGATAATATACACCGGGATGATGTCATCCTCATCCCTCGCCATATGCGACCGGCCGCAACAATGTCAGTCCCCTGCCGGCGCGGGGTCCTCCGCCGTTGCGGCCATGGGACACCCATTCCCTCCGCCGTTGCGCAGCGTCTCGCGGACCCGCTCCCGTCTCCCCCGCTCCTCGGCGAAGGCGGAGTCCACGGCCTCGGCGGTCGGCCGCGGCTCGCCCGGTCTGCACACGGACATGTAGGTCGCGAACTCGCAGGTCAGGTCGACGAACTCGCGCGTGCGCCGCTCCCCCATCTGCCCGAAGATCCAGCACACCGACGAGCGCATCTCCTCGTACCCGCGTTCGACCTCGCGTCGTCCATCCTCGGTGAGGTTGACCAGGACGGTGCGCCGGTCGGCCAGGTCCACCTCGCGGGTGACGTAGCCCTTGCGCTCGAGGATGGCGAGAAGCGCCGAAATTCGCCCGGAGCTGGCCTTGAGGGCCGAGGCGAGCATGGTGGGGGTGGATGTGCCGTGCCGCTGCAGATACCGCAGCACGAAGGGCTCTCCCTTGCCGGACCGGAAGAGGCGGGTCTGCATCTCGGACCGCTTCATCGCCACCGCGGCGAAAAGCTCGTCCACGGCCTCGCGTTCATATCCCACGACATCGTCCTTCCTGCCCCGTATGGCCTCCCGATGCCGCCACACATGCGACGGACCGTTACATCCACAAAATATCACACGTCAGAAGTATCTGACCCATGAAGCGAAAATGCCGTCCGTGACGGTTTCAGAACTGCATGACCTCAGGGTCGCGACGCTCGCCGGCGGAAAGCCAGAGATCAAGGTCCGCCGGTCCGCGGAACAGTGCCCGAACGGCCTGCACGATCATGAGATTGACCGAGTCGCCGTCCCGCAGCCCCTCTCGGTATCCATAGACGGGAACGCCCCGTCCCGTGGCGAAGCCGATCTCCATCATCGTGCCCGGATCGTCATCCACCAGATTCGCGATGACGGCCGCCGATGCCCTGATGGCCGCAAGGTCCTCCTCATAGCAGGCACGCGGTCCGACGACCCTGACGTCAGAGGTCATACGCGGCCGGAACATGCTTCGGCCATGGGCCTTGAGAACGGCCTCCAGCCTCTCCATCGAAGCCACCTGCCCGGGCGTGAAGAAGGGCCCGGCGACGTAGAAGTCGTACCCTCCGGCATGAGCCCCGGCGGCCGCGCCGGAAACCGCCGGAGCCGCGCCCGTCGACGTCACGCGTTCATCCCGCATTCGCCACCTCCGCATGCTTCACGATTCAGGGCGTTCCTCCTCTGATCCATCCCGCATAGCCTCCATACGCGCGAGGACGCGTCGATGAGGCTTCCATCGGATCCCGCCGGCCCCACCAGACATAGTCCGAAGGGCAGGCCGGATTCCAGCGACCC
Source organism: uncultured Bifidobacterium sp. (assembly GCF_963540075.1). Classification (GTDB taxonomy): domain Bacteria; phylum Actinomycetota; class Actinomycetes; order Actinomycetales; family Bifidobacteriaceae; genus Bifidobacterium. The sequence continues at coordinate 6,438 of NZ_CAUTOG010000045.1, read as the reverse complement.
GGGCATGGCGACGGCGGGAAGCCCGGCCACGCCGGCAAGCGAGGTGAGAAGTATGGTCGCCCGTCTCGCATCGGCAAGGGCGGACGCCTCATCGTCCCCCCGAGCCACGCGCGGGGCGGGACCGGACGCCGTGGGCATGAGCAGCATTCTGTCCCCGAGCATCTCGCGGACGGCGATTCGGGCACGCCGGAGATCCCTCAGTCCCCGGTCGTACTCCTCCCGGGTGATCCGCGCGTCCTCCTGGAACCGGGCGAGGATGTCCGGAGCCAGCGAATCGCCGTGCCTCCCCACCCAGGCGCCGTCGGCGAGCCAGGCCTCGTAGCCGCGGACGACGCCGAAGATTCGCGCCCAGTCCTCGAGCATGGCGACGGTGACGGGCAGTTCCCCCACGTCGGCATGGCGTCGCAGAGCCGCCCTCCATCCCGCCAGCGCAGCGCGGGCCTCCTCATCGGCCACCAGCTCATCCATGGCGGGGCAGACGACCAGGGCACCGGCGTCGGATGGGTCGGGGACGGATGTCGTTGCATCCGAAGCCAGGACTTCGGCGACCGAGGCCAGAGTTCTCGGATCTCTCGTCAGCCAGCCCACCGTGTCGAAGGATTCGGAGAGCGGAAGAACGCCCTCACGTGCGACCAGACCATGCGTGGTGCGGATTCCCCACAGGCCCTGGTAGGACGCGGGGACGCGGATGGACCCCGCGGTGTCCGTTCCGAGGCCTACGTCGGCCTGGCCGAGGGAGACGGCGGACGCCGATCCCGAGGACGACCCTCCGCTGACGCGTCCGGGGGCGAGCGGGTTGGGAGGCGTCCCATAGTGGATGTTGGTTCCAGCAAGGGAATAGGCGAATTCGTCGGTTCGTGCGATCCCACGGACGGACGCACCGGCCGCGAGCAGCTTGTCCACCGCCCAAGCGTTCCCGGAGCGGATGGGGGACTCCCGAAGGAACTGCGGGTTCCCCGCCCCAACGGCGAACCCCTCCACCGCGAACAGGTCCTTGACGGCCACGCCCAGACCCTGCAGGGGGCCGTCCTTCCGAGGAGGGATAAGCGGATCGCCCGCCACACGCCAGATCCGACCGTCGACGGCCGGACGGGGATAGGTCAGATGGGCGTCGACGATCCGCCATCGTCCCCCCACGCGCCTCCAGACCTGCGTCTGGATCACCGTTCCGCCAGCCTGGCGATCGAACAATGCGGTGACGCACGCCGCCCCCGGACCGAGCCTCCTGACGACCCGGCTGCGCAGCGTGCGTGCGGGGGCCCCTCCCCTGGTGCGACGGAAGTCGGAGATGACCTGATGCCCCACCCGCATGCCGCCGGAATCGGAACGCACCACGGGGATGTCGTCCGGATCGTCGGCGAACATCGCGTCGAGGGCGCGGACATCGTCGGACATCAGGGCGGACTCGTATCCATCGAGGGCACGCTCCAGAGAACGGTCGGCGAAGGGGTCGAGAAGCCGCATGGCCGATTCGTACCCGGGAGCGTCCCGGAACCATGACGGATCGATGATTCCATGCGCTCCCTTGACGATGTCCACGGCCTGGGTGACGTCGACATCGGCGGCCGCGGACAGCGTGAGGTAGGCCTGCCTGCGCGGAATCAGGAACAGGTGGGAGACCAGCTCCACGGCGTTGTGCACGCAGCGACGCACCGCCTCGTCCATGTCGCGATGCATTCCGGTGACGATGAGCCGCCCTTCGGATATCGCGAAGGGACCCTCGACGCCGTCGAGATGGGCGCGACGGTCCGATCGGGGCACCACCGAGACGCGGAGCGTGGCCCGCAGGGAGGCCTCGAGGGCGGTGAGGGCCACCTCGCCGTTGCCCTGCGCGAAATGGGGGTCGCCCACATACAGCCCCGCCCCCTCCACCTCGACCGGGAGGAACACCGTGGCCCCCTCATGCAGCTCCTTGAGGTCGATGTTGCCGCCGTACCGGGCGGGAGGAATGGAGCTTGGACGGATGTCGGAATCGGGGGTGACGCCGATGATCCCCAGGAACGGCTCCACGGGAAGGCGCACCTCACCGGATCCGGAGGGCAGGGAGAGGACCGCGGCATCCCCGTCGACCCGGCAGAACTGGCCGTAGTCCCCATCAAGCCCCCGCTCCATCGCCAGCACCCCGCGGCCATGCCGGGTGGAGATGACCCCGTAGGGGACCCTGCGCTCGAGTTCGACGATCGTCACGGCCAGAAGATCCCCAGGATGGGCCCCTGGAATCCCGATGGGACCCGTGACGACATGGGGACCATCGGTATGGGGGTTTCGCCTCATCCCCCGACATATCTCGACCGCGTCCTCGAGGACCTCCTCGCGGGGGACGCCATGCGAGCGGAAGTAGGCGACGGGATCGCCTCCCTGGTCGGGAAGCAGACCCTCATGGCTGACGGTGTCGACGATCAGCGCGCCGTCGCCGCCCATCTCCGCTATCGCCGCGTCTCTTCGGCAGGGCAGACGCCCCCACAGGACGTTCCCCGGCGCCGATGGCACATACGTCATCCCGGCCGGTACCGCCGTCCCCGACTGCAGTATATGAACCATCCGCATCCTTTCCCTTCGGCCGTCCGACGGCGCACCGCCGTCACGCGGACGAACCCGCATCGACCATCATCCATCCCGCCATCCGGATGCCGACCATCAGGCATTCCTTTGGCCACGCCTCGGGTCCCCAGAGGATCCGCGGGCCCGACGGAGGACGGACGCCATGGCTATCTCGATGGACGGCTGATGAGATGATCCGCGCCCGCGGCTGGGGTGCGTCCACCGACGAGGACGTCGGAGACGACCCCGTTCAGCGTCATGCCATCGAAGGCGCTTATCGGATTGCGGCTGGCGAGTCTCGAGGCGTCCACGACGAAGGTGTCGTCGGGACGGATGACGACGAGGTCGGCACGCCTTCCCTCCGCGATCGCTCCCCTGTCGCCGAAGCCGGCGAAGGAGGCCACGTTCGAGCTCATCCATCTCACCACATCGGCGAGGCCGAGGCCGCGCCGGCGCGCCTGGGTGAGAACGGCCCTGAAGCCTACCTGCAGACTGGAGACGCCTCCCCATGCGGTGGCGAGGCTTCCGGCCTTCATCGCCGCCGTGGTGGGGGAATGGTCGGTGACGACGATGTCCAGCGTGCCGTCGACGAGCCCCTTCCACAGACCGTCCTGCTCCTTCAGGTCACGGATCGGCGGGCAGCATTTGAAGGCGGTGTCGTCGTCCGGAATATGGTCGCAGTCCAGCGTCAGATAATGCGGGCACGTCTCGGCGGTCACCGGAAGGCCGTCGGCCTTGGCTCCGGCGAGGACGGATACCGTCGATGCCGCCGACACATGGAGGATGTGGGTCCGGCATCCCGTCCGGCGGACAAGCTCCATGACGTGCTCGACGGCCGTCGCCTCGCAGGAGGCGGGGCGGGATTCGGCGAAGCTCCGGTAGCTCGCACCGACGTGGCCCGCATGGACGGCCAGCTCGGCGGGGTCCTCGGAATGGATGATGAGGCGGCCGCCGAAGGAGGCGATCTCGCTCATGGCGTCCTCGAGCTGCGGGTAGCCCAGGGACCCGTATTCGTCGACGCCGCTGGGCGACAGGAAGCATTTGAACCCGAACACCCCGGCATCCCACAGCGGACGCAGATGCCCAAGATTCGTCATGTCGACGCCACCCCAGAATCCCAGTTCGCAGTAAGCTTTGGACGCCGCCACCGAACGCTTGAGCTCCAGGGCCTCGACCGTCAGCGTCGGCGGATTGCTATTCAGCGGCATGTCAATGACCGTCGTGACGCCTCCGGCCACGGCCGCCCTGGTCGCGAAGTCGAATCCCTCCCATTCGGTGCGCCCCGGCTCGTTGATGTGCACATGGCTGTCGATGATGCCGGGGATGAGGACCTCCCCCGGCTCCAGACGGCGTTCACGGACCGCGTCGACGGATGCATCGGGATCGGAGGAGACGAGTGCGATCCTCCCGCCGCGCACGCCGACCGCACACTGGGTGATGACGTCGTGCGACAGCACCCCTCCACGAATGACGAGGTCCAGGGGCTCATCGACTTCCCCGGCGGATAATGCGTTCATGGCTTCTCCTTCGTCTCATTCCACCGATGCCGGACGGCAACGGACGATCTGGCGATGCTTCTCACTCCGTGGAGGAGACGACCCGCGGCTCCGCCACAGTCATGCGTTTCGCCACGGACAGCACAGCACGGTGGAAGGCGTCCACGCCGTAGGCGACGTCCGCCTCGCGCACGGCCTCGTCCGGGCTGTGGCTGATTCCCCCACGACATCTCACGTAGAGCATCGCGATCGGAAGAAGCTCGGCGACGGCCATCCCGTCATGTCCCGGGAAGCTGACGAGACCGAAGGCGGGCTTCCCCTCGGCCTGCTCGACCCCCTCCTCGATGCAGGCGCGCAGATCCGCATCGCAGACCACGGCATCGGCGGTGTGGATGAGCCGATGCGACACCATCACGCGGCGACGTTCCGCGATCCCGTCGAAGGCCCTCCAGATCGCGTCGAAGACCTCGTCGCGGTCCGAGTCCGTGCCGGCCCTCACATCCAGGCTGAAGACGGTTCGGCCCGCGATGACGTTGACGCCACCCGGCTCGGCGGAGATCTCACCGACGTTCGCGCGCGTCCCGGCCTCGCGACTGATGGAATCCACCGCCTGGATCATCTCCGCGGCGGCCGTCAGAGCATCCCGTCTCAGGTCATAGGGCGTGGCGATATGCCGGGACTCGCCTTCGATGGTCACCATGTATCGGGAGGCCGCCGCGATTGAACTCACCGAGGACAGCGCCCGGTCCCGCTGTTCGAGGATCGGCCCCTGCTCGATATGCAGTTCGAGGTATCCCACGGCCTGGGACCGGTCGAGGGCAGCCTCCCCGACGCGGTCGGGGTCAAGGCCGAAGTCGAGGAAGGCCTGCCGCATGGAGGTTCCGGCGGCGTCCCTCAGATCGAGCCATTCATCCTTCCATCCGCCCGCCAGCGCATAGGAGCCGAGAAGCGTGGCTCCGAACCGCGCCCCCTCCTCGTCGCCGAAGGCCACGACCTCAAGCGCGAAGGGCAGCCTCCCCGACATGCCCTCCCTGACGAGGCTTCTGACGACCGCCACCGAGGAGACGACCCCAAGAATCCCGTCGTACCGTCCCGCATCGGGCACGGAATCAAGATGGGAGCCGAGAATCAGGGCAGGCAGACCAGGCTCCCGCCCCTCGACGCGACCGACGAGGTTGCCCGCGGGATCGACGTGCACGTCCATGCCGGCCTCGCGCATCCACCCGGCGGTCAGCTCATAGGCGCGGGACATCTCCGGGGACAGGTACAGGCGTTCGATGCCCGACGGCATATCGCTGAAGGCGGCCAGCTCATCGCAGCGCCGCATGATGACCGCCGCCGCGTCCTGCGCCCAGGCCGCCGGACGCCGCTCCCGTTCGCTGAGCGTCGCCGTTCCGTCTCCATGGGATCGCATCGACATCGTCTCCTCCATCCGTAGCCCCTTCCCTTGCACCTTGCGTCCGCTCCACGCGGTCCGACCCCTAGCGTCCCCCGTACACCGCGAGGGCGGCTTCCACGCCGTCCGACGGCGACACCGCGACGCCCTGCCGCTGGAGCACGGCGCCCAGCGCCGTGATCGTCGTGAGCACGGCGTCCTTCCTGGCGTTGCAGCCCATGACGCCGATCCGCCAGATCGCGCCCTTAAGAGGGCCGAAGGACGAGGCGATCTCGACGGAGAAGTCCTCGAGCAGCCGCGCCCGCACCTCGGCGTCGTCCACGCCATCGGGGATGACCACGCCGATGACGTCGTTCATACGGGTTCGCTGGTCGCCATAGAGGCTCAGTCCCATGCCGGTGACGCCGGCGGCCATGGCCGCGCCGTTGAGCCGATGGCGCTCGATCGCCGCGTCGATGCCCTCCTCGACGATGATCCGCACCGCCTCATGGACGGCGTACAGCATATGCGTGGCCTCGGTGTGGTGGTTGAGATGCCGGGACCCCCAGTAGTCGAAGATCTGGGGAAGGTCGAAGTAGTTGCTCCGTATGCGCCTCTGGGCAATCTCCTCCGGCCCGTCGGCCACTCCGGCCTCGATGCTGCGCCTTTGCTCCATGACGGCCACGGCCCTGTCGGACACCGTGATGGGAGCCGATCCGGAGGGGCCGCCCAGGCATTTCTGCATGCCCGTGGTGACGATGTCGACGCCCCATTCGTCCGTCCGCAGGTCGTTGCCGACGAGCGACGCCGTGGCGTCCGTGTACAGCAGCGCCCCCTCCCGGTGGCAGACGTCGCCCAACCCCTCGAGGGGCTGGCGCATGGTGGTGGAGGTATCGCCGTGCACCGTGGCGACGAGCTTCGGATGCACGCGACGCACGGCCTCGGCGATCTCCTCCACCCGGAAGACCTGTCCCCAGGGCTTCTCGATGACGTGGACGTCCGCGTCGCAGCGTTCGGCGATCTCCC
>NZ_CAUTOG010000044.1:0-11881 GCF_963540075.1 uncultured Bifidobacterium sp. | reverse complement strand
CCGACGTCTTCGACCTCCCCGTGGCCGAGGTCGCCCGCGCCACGAGACGGACCGTCGGCCGCGTATACGGGGTGTGAGGCCAGGAGAGACGCCGGGGGAGAAGTCGCAGCACGCGCCGTGCTCCGTGAGGGGAGGCTGCGGGGGCTCCCGATGCGTCCGGGGCCGTCGCCCGAGCGCAGGCTCGTGAAGTCCCCCTATGAAGGCCTTTCCGATGCGTCCGGGGCCGCTCCTCAGTCGGTGCCGTGGGCTTCGCATCCGTGCAGATATTCGCCCCACGGTGCAAGACGGACATCAGGAAGTTGGTATAGGTATGTGCGACGTATACACTGTCCGCTGAGTGATATGTAAAGGAACCGTCAAGAACCGGCAATCCTTACGAGTCGTTCACGCGGAGAGGGTCTCCGCCATTGGAGGATACCGCATGGCGTCATCACGCGACCGTGATTCATCGTTGCCCGACGGCAGTGGCCGGACCGGGGACGGCAGGAATCGGCGGAGTGGGGGCAGAGGACTGAACCGGAGGAACCCGGTGGATCCGTCCCTTTCCCGCGACGATGGGAAGAACGGCGGGAAGCCCGCCCGGGAGGGGCGGCCCATCGAGACTCCGGCCCCGGCGCAGCTCAAGGAGCAGCTGCTCAAGGCCGATACCTTCACCAACGCCCCCAAGGTCTCGCGCCGAACCCTGACGAAGCAGGAGAGCGCGGAGATCGCCAAGCAGCAGGCCGAGGAGCGCGAGGAGGCCATCAAGCTCGCCGACGTGGCCAGCCACGGCCCCATTGGACGCTGGTGGACGCGTGTGCAGTCCGGTCCCAACCGCATCTCCTTCGGCATGGCCGTCGTGGCCCTCGGAGTCGTCTACGGAGACATCGGCACCTCGCCGCTATACACCGCCCAGACCTTCCTCGCGGGGCAGGGCGGGCTCGCCAACACCGACCGGACGGCCGTGCTGGGCATGCTCTCGCTGGTGTTCTGGTCGATCACGCTCATCACGACGGTCAAGTACGTGCTCATCGCCATGCGCATCGACAACAACGGCGAGGGCGGCATCTTCGCGCTCTACTCCCTGATCAGGCGCTACGGGGCATGGCTCGCCATACCGGCCATGCTGGGAGGCGCGGCCTTCCTCGCCGACTCGGTGCTCACCCCGGCCGTGTCCATCTCCTCCGCCGTCGAGGGTCTGCAGTCGATTCCGGTGTTCGCCCCCGCGTTCACCGAGAACCCCAACCTGTCGCTGATGATCACCATCGTCATCATCGTCCTGCTCTTCTCCGTGCAGTCGCGTGGGACGGAAAGCATCGGCAAGGTGTTCGGCAGCGTCGTGATGGTCTGGTTCGCCTTCCTGGCCGTCGTGGGCGTGTTCAGCCTCGCGGGGGACTGGAGCGTGTTCGCGGCGCTCAACCCGGTCTACGGCGTGCGCTTCCTGTTCAGTCCGCACAACGCCGCCGGCATAGCCCTGATGGGCACCGTGTTCCTGTCGACGACCGGCGCCGAGGCCCTGTACTCGGACATGGGGCATGTGGGACGCGGCAACATCTACTTCACCTGGCCCTTCATCAAGGTGGCCCTCGTCCTCAACTACTTCGGACAGGGCGCCTGGATGCTGCGCAACCAGAACAACAAGGCCCTGGCCGACGTCGACGCCCTCAATCCCTTCTTCCAGATGATGAACCCCGACGTGCGCTACTTCGCGGTCGCGCTGTCCGTGACGGCCGGCATCATCGCCTCCCAGGCGCTGATCACCGGGGCGTTCACCATGGTCTCCGAGGCCACCGGTCTCAACTGGATGCCTCATCTGCAGGTGCGCTATCCGGCCCGCACCCGTGGCCAGCTGTACATCCCCGTCGTCAACGGGGTGCTGTGCGCGGCGACGCTGCTCGTGCTCGCCCTGTTCAAGGATTCGGAGCACATCTCCGCGGCCTATGGTCTGGCGCTCACCATCACGATGATCACCACCACCGTGCTGCTTGCCGTGCACATGTGGTACCACCGGCGTCGTCTGGGCGCGGTGGTGTTCACGCTGGTGTTCCTGTCCATCCAGATCATGTTCTTCATCGCCTCGATGGCGAAGTTCCTGCACGGCGGCTGGTTCACCATGCTGCTCACCGTGGCGATCCTCGTCATCATGGTGACGTGGAACGACGGCACGAAGATCGAGCGCTCGCAGCGCCGTCATATGCGGCCCAAGGACTTCCTTCCCGCACTGGAGAAGCTTCATGGCGACTTCCGCATCACCTACTTCGCCGACAACATCGTCTATCTGACCTCCGATTGGGAGATGAAGCGCCTCGACACGGACATCTTCTTCTCCGTCTTCGCCGACCATCCCAAGCGCGCCCGCGCCTGGTGGGCCGTGTCCGTGCAGACGACCGACGAGCCGTTCACCCGCGAGTACTCCGTCGAGGACTTCGGAACGGACTACCTGTTCCGGGTGCGCATCCGGCTGGGGTTCAAGGTCTCCCAGTCCATCCCGGCCTACATCCACCAGATCATGCATGACCTGTCGAAGACGGGCGAGCTGCCGCGGCAGAGCTACGTCTACCCGAAGGTGGACGCGGACCCCGGCATCGGCACCATCCGCTACGTGCTCGTCCACAAGGCCCTCATGCCCGAATCCAACATCTCCGCCCGTGGCGCGCTCTCCCTGCAGGTCAAGTACGCCATCCGCCACGTGGCCGGCTCCCCGGTCAAGTGGTTCGGGCTGGCTCCCTACAACCCGCTGATCGAGATCCAGCCGCTGTTCGTCTCGACGCGTCGTCCCCCGAGGCTCCGGCGCGAGTCTCTGCGACCTCGGTCCGTGGAGTCCGGGGACGGCGGGATCCCCGTCGCCCCCGTGCGGGCGACGGAGTCGGCGGAGGGCTCGAGGGAGGTCCGCGAAGCCGCTTCGCCCGTCTCCTCATCCCTTTCCGACGAGAGCGGGGAGCCGGAGGATTCCGGCCATGTCATCGAGGTGTCGCGGTCGGAGGCCGCCCGTGGTGGTGGTCACCACGCGCTCCCGACGCGGCAGGGTCGTGACGACGAGCCCACGGAGCGGATCACCGACGTGGAGAAGGCCTTCGATCCGGAGAAGACCGTGGTCCTCCATCGGATCGAGGTCCCCGAGAAGGACGGATCCGACAGGCGTCTCGATGGGGGTCCGACTATTCCGCTCGTCCGGAACGAGGCCGAGGATCTCGATGAGAACGGTCTGCCGCCGTCCCGTCGCGGTCGGATGATCCGCGGGCGTCGGCACAGCTGACGCCCGGCGAGGCCACCCTTTCGGGGCCGTCCGGAGTCACGCCCTCCGGCGTGGTGTTTCCGGCTCATGCGACGTCATCGGATCAGCCTCATGCGGTCCGTGCCGCGTGAACGGGCGGGATGCCCGATACAGTGGGTCGGTATGTGCAGACTTCTTGGATACGCCACCGATGGACGCAATCTCAGCCTCAGGGAGGTGCTGGGCTCCCCGGCCGCCGATGCCTACCGCGGCATGGCGGAGATCCACAACGACGGCTGGGGCGTGTCCATGCTGGCCAGGCCCAGGCGCTCGCCCTACCGACGCGACGGAGGGGAGGCGTCCCCCGAAACCGAGGATCGTCTGTACCGGTCGACGGACGCGGCCGTGGACGACCCGGTCTTCGCGGGTCTCGCCGACGTCCCCGCCAGATCCGCCCTCTGGCATCTGCGTCTGGCGAGCTCGCATCTGCCGCTCGTCCTGGAGAACCAGCAGCCCTTCGCGGCCAATGGGCTGAGCTTCACCCACAATGGCGACATATCCGACGACGAGAACCGCAACATCGTCACCAACCGCGATTTTCCCGTGGACCGCTCCGTGCTGCTCTCGACGGGAGGGAAAAGCGATTCGGCGGTGTTCTTCGCCGTGGTCCTCGAATATGTGGGATTCGGCTTCGCCCTCGACGAGGCCGTCGCGCAGGCGGTGCGCGAGCTGCGTCGGACCTATCCGAAGTCCAGCTACAACTGCATGCTGCTCAGCGGTGAGGAGCTCATCATGCTGCGCGCCTCGGCCAGGCATGACAGTCCCGAAAGGATCGTGGAGCTCTACGACTCCTATGGGCGCGCCGACCAGGTCCGCGACTACCGGGTCGTACGTTACAGGCCCATCGTCGTCGACGAGGCGCAGGCAGGGGTCGTGGTGGCGAGCTCCGGGTTCCCGCAGCCGGAGGAGGAGGGCTGGCGGGAGCTCGAGAATGACCATATGCTCGTCGCCTCGAACCGCACCGGCCGCTTCCATGTGCGGGCGCTGTAGGACCTCGGAGCTCCAGGGACGCGGGAGGACGTCCGCGGAACGGGGCTGAGGGCTCCGGGTTCCTAGAATGGATCGCATGACCGGAATCATTCCCACCGTCGACCAGGTCGATGAGCTGCATCGTCGAATCTGCCCCTCCGAGGCCGCCTGGGACCTTATCCACACCCATTGCGTCATCGTCGCCACCATCGCCCGACAGCTTGCGCGGCGACGCAACGCGCTGTTCATGAGACGCTGCACGCTGCCTCCCGACGCGTCGGAATGGGGAGGCCGACATGCCGTCACATGCGCCGCCGATGACGCGTCCGGGGACGGGCGCATGGGGGTCGATGACGGCGTTTCGGCCTCGGAGGCCTCACCCCAGGACGTCGAAGGCCTTCACTCTCCGACGGAAGGATTCCTCGTCCCGCCGACCGGAGGCGTCACGGGCGGCACGATTCCCCCTCGGCTCATCGACGAACATCTGGTCGTCATCGGCGGTCTGCTTCATGACATCGGCACCTATCGCGTTCTTTCCTCGGACGGGTCCGAGGGCGGTCCGCTGCGTTTCGACGGGTCGCGCTACATCCGCCATGGCCTGCTCGGCTATGAGTATCTGCTGGAGCAGGGGGTGGATGAGTCCATCGCCGAATTCGCGCGCAACCATACGGGGGTGGGACTGACGAAGGAACGTGTGGAGGCTCAGGGCCTCGCCCTCCCGCCCGCCGACTACGTGCCGGTGAACCTCGAGCAGGAGACCGTCATGGTGGCCGACAAGTACCACAGCAAGTCGGTTCCGCCGCGCTTTCTCACCGCTGAGGCGTATGCGCGCAAGGCCGCCCGTTTCGGGGAGGACAACCGCGGCCAGTGGCTCGAGCTCGTGGCCGCCTATGGCGAGCCGGACGTCGACGATATGGCCAGGCGTTTCGACATGACGCTGAGCCGATAGGGGGATCGCCAGGGACTCGCCCAGAATGGGGTCGAGGGAGTAACGGGCCGATGCGGTCGCGGCCGGATCAGGACAGTTCGACGACCTGCTCGGCGCGGGTCAGGACGTCATCGTCCGAGGTGACGACGAGGACGCAGCGCTTGGGATCGCCGTGGGCGAGGTCGGCGAGAACGGACAGCACCGTCGAGACGCCCTCGGCGTCCAGCCCGCGGGTGGGCTCGTCAAGGACGAGCACCTCGGCCTCGCAGCTGATGGCCCGCGCGATGGAGGCGAGTCTGCGGTCCAGGGGGTGAAGATCGCGGACGGGAACCGTCGTCAAATCGGCCGCGGTGGCGGAATCGGGATCGGCTCCCGCGCTGACCGCCGTCTCGTCGATGGTCGCGCGATCGCCGGATTCGCCTCTGCCGAATCCGACCTGGTCGAGCAGCTCGCGGGCGAGCGCCGGCTTGGGCTTGAGGAAGGTGCGGTTGGAGGCATCCATGGCGTAGACGATGTTGTCCACGGCGTCCATGTCGTCTCGCAGGTCAAAGCCCTGGGGAACGACGCCGATGCGATGACCGCGCGTCTCCGTGGCGTCCAGCTCCAGAAGATCGGCGCTGCGGGATGCGACCGAGCCCTCGGCGGGCCGGACAAGGCCGCTGGCGAGTCCCAGAAAGGCCTGATGCTGTTCGGGGTCGGCATCGTCGACGGTCACGCCGTACACCGTTCCCGCATAGAAGGACAGAGTCACCTCGTCCAGCGGGCGTCTGCCGGTCTTCCTGTTGACGACGGTCGCGCCATGCAGCGCGAAGGTGGGGTAGGAGCGCAGCAGGATGTCGTCCTCGGCGGGAGCGCGCCGGCGTTCGGCGCGGAGCTCATGGTCGACGAGTTCCGTGGCGACGGCGTCCTCGTCGTCCCGGGAGGGGCTTTGGGTCGGCAGGGACGTGGCGTCGCCCTCGGCCTCGGCGGAATCCATGTGCGCCGAATCCGGCCGTACGGAGGTGGTCACGGTCGAGGACTCCGTAACGGCCTCCTCGCCCGTCGCGCGCTCCCCGTCGTCGCCTTCCGCCGCCTCGTCGGAGCCGGCTGCGGCCTCTGTGCCCTCGGTTTCTTCGGAATCGGCGTCGGTCGGCTCGCTGAGGGCGTCAGCCTCCGTTGCCTCCTCGACGTCGTCGTCATCCTCGAAGACGATGCGGAACGTCACCTTGGATTCGTCCGATGGGGTTTCCTGCCGGGAGACGCCGTCCATCTCCGAGGCGCCCTTCCCGGGGTCGTCCTTCTCCGTGTCGCTCATCGCGCGTCCTCCTCGTCGGTGTCGCCGGCATCGGTGCCGGAATCATTCGTATCCGCATCCGCGTCTGAGTCCGCCGCGTGCGGTTTGTCCGGTTTGTCCGGTTCCTCCGGACCATCGACGTTTCCGGCGTCGTCGGATTCAGGGTCGGCGTCCGTCGTGATCTGGGGGCCATCCGTGTTCTCCGCGTCCTGCCCGTCGACCTCTGCCTCCGCGTCGACCTCCGCCCCCCCGTCGGATTCGGCGGTGGGAGCCGCGCTGAACAGTGCCGCCCTGCGGAACGCCACCACGCGTCCCATGGCGATGAAGGACAGAAGCAGGCATCCGGCGAATCCATAGCCGATCATGCTCCACACCAGCCGGGCCCCCACGGGGGTGGAGTTGTCCGTCAGCGCGTGGCCGAGGGGACCGGAGCCGAAGCCGCCGGCGAACATCCCGAGCGTCAGCCCGACCAGGGTGGGGAGCAGCACCTCGAGCATGAACTGCCAGGCGATGCGTCCGCGGGACGCCCCCACGACCATGGCGACGCCGATCTCGTTCCTTCGCCGTCGCAGCGTCAGGACCACGAGGGCCACCAGCAGGATCCCGCCGACCGCCCAGACGACGATCCGCAGCACCCGCAGCACGTTCGCCAGCGAGGTCAGCGGCGCGATCTTCGTCTCGTAGGCCGTCAGGGACGGCGATGAGACCTCGTACTTCGACGGCAGCTTGGCCTTCTTGACCGTCTTGACGAACTTGGCATAGGCCTTGAGGCTGGTGAGCTTGAAGGTGATGTTGAGGTCGGGGATGGCCCATCCCTTGCCGCTGGAGGTGTCCAGCCCATTGATGGCGAAGGTGTAGTAGGCCGTGTAGATGGCGTTGTCGCGGTCGTCCTTGGCGAGCTTGGCGTCGCTGCCCGTGCCGGTTGCCGCGGCGGAGGCGTATTCGTAGATGCCGCGGATCTTGAGGGTGTAGGTCTTGGAGGCGTCGGTGGGGTTGGCGACCTTGATGGTGTCGCCCACCTTGAGGCCGTTCTTCTTCGCGAGGGCCTGGGAGATCAGCACGCTCGACTTGTCGGTTCCGGTGTAGTTCAGATGCTTGCCGGAGACGAGACGGAAGCGGCCGATGTCGCTGGCCTGGGCGGCCTCGAGGGTGTAGAAGCTCCGCCAGGTGAGCTGTCCGCCGGTCTTGTCGGCGGAGACGTCGGAGGATCCGCCGATCGCCTTGAGCGATGAGGTCTGCCGTACCGGGATGGTCTCGCTGAAGGTGTACGAGAAGCTGATGTTCGCCTTCTGCACCGCGGAGGCGTAGGTGGTGTAGTTCTCCCACGACAGATAGTTCTTCGTCCAGCTTGAATCGGCCCCGTTGCGCTTGGCCAGGGTCGTGGCCGTCGGGCGGATGATCGCGGTGGGCTTCTGCGAGTCGTACGTGGATCCCGTGGCCGTGTCATCGGCGGGGATGACGGCCGCAGAGAGGATCGTGGTGCCGACGACGACCATCGTCGTCACCACGATGATCCCGGTGCGCCATCCGTGTCGCGTCAGTGTTGCCCATGCGTTCTTGAGAACGAACATGCGGTGCCTTTCCCGTCTCGAAGCCTCCCGGCACGGCTTTGCGGTCGGGCATGACGAACTGCGTCCTGTCCATGTTATCTTGCACGCCTCTGACATACCCCTCCACGAAAGCTGAAAGGGGGCTGGAAGCGACGGCGTTCGGAGTGGTGCGGGGGAATGTTTCCGTGACTGCAATCGGCCGTTCGGGCAATGTTTCGCATGTTACGGGGTGTCGGACATATGGCCTGACTAAACTTCGACCCCTAGAACATGAAAGTTCGCCCTCTCGACCTCAGGTTCCGTGGACGTCGGACAGGGATCGCAGGGTGGAGACGAGACGGTTACGGAGATGGATGGCATGGAAGAGCCGGAAGGCGTCATGGATGGAGCACGGATGAGGTATCCGGAGGGGAAACGCAGACCGCTCATCACGACGGCCAACGGACCGTCTCTGGAGGAGATCAACGCCACGGTCCATGTTCCCGCCGCACCACGCGGATTCTGGCGCAGCCTGGCCGCCTTCTCCGGTCCCGGCGCCCTGGTGGCCGTGGGATACATGGACCCGGGCAACTGGATCACCGCCATCGGCGGAGGCGCTCGATACGGTTATCTGCTCATGTCCGTCATCCTGCTCTCCAGCCTCATCGCCATGATGCTGCAGTACATGTCCGCCAAGCTCGGCATCGTCACCGGCCTTGACCTCGCGCAGGCCACACGGGCGCATACGGGCAGGAAGCTCGGCATCGCCCTATGGATCAGCACCGAGCTGGCCATCATGGCCACCGACATCGCCGAGGTCATCGGCGGCGCCATCGCGCTCAACCTGCTGTTCGGCATCCCGCTGGCGCTCGGCGTGGCGCTGACCGTGCTGGACGTGCTGCTGCTGCTTCTGCTCATGCTCGTGGGATTCCGCAAGATCGAGGCCATCGTGGCCACGCTGATCACCGTCATCCTCGTCGTGTTCATCTACGAGGTGGCCATCGCCGGACCCGACATGGGCTCGGTGTTCGCCGGGCTCATCCCCAGTCCGAAGATCCTCGGCAACGGACAGCTCACCATGGCCCTGGGGATCGTGGGAGCCACCGTCATGCCGCACAACCTCTATCTGCATTCGTCGATCGTGCAGTCCCGCGACTACGACCGCGACGATCCGCGGCAGATCGACAACGCCGTGCGCTTCGCCACCTGGGACTCGAACATCCAGCTCAGCCTGGCCTTCGTCGTCAACAGCCTGCTGCTCATGCTCGGCGCGGCCATGTTCTTCGGCCATGGCGACGGGCTTGACACCTTCACCTCCCTCTACAACGCCCTGGGCGACTCCTCCATCGCCGGACCAGTCGCCAGCGGCGTGCTGAGCACCCTCTTCGCCGTCGCCCTGCTCGCCTCCGGACAGAACTCCACGATCACCGGCACCCTCACCGGCCAGATCGTCATGGAGGGCTTCATCTGCATGCATATCCCGCTGTGGCTGCGGCGCGTCGTTACCCGCGTCATCTCCATCATCCCGGTGCTCGTCTGCGCGATCGTCTTCGGCGGGCAGGAGGCCGCGCTGGACAATCTGCTCGTCTACTCGCAGGTGTTCCTGTGCGTCGCGCTGCCGATCTCGATGGTGCCGCTGGTGGCCCTCACCTCGTCAAAGAAGATCATGGGGAGGCACGCCAATCCGGTCTGGCTCGCCGTCATCGCGTGGATCGTCGTGGCTGTGCTCACGGCCCTCAACCTGCAGCTCGTCGTCCAGGACGTCATGCAGATCGCGGCCGCGTTGTAGCCGTCGCCGTATGGTCATCGTCATGCGGTAGCCGCTCTCCCTGGGAGCGGCTACCGGCGTTTAGGGGTTCCGGACGTGGCCGTTGGGGCCGCAGGACCTCTGAGGGAGTCGGGTCGTCGTAAACGGGATGGACGTCGTGCGATCCGGCGGTGCCCCTTTATCTATCGCGTCGCGGAGGGTTCGGCCATGCTGGAGCGGACGCCCGCATCCAGGATGCTGACTCTGATTTGCTTCGCCGCCGCGTCGGAGACGCTGATGGACCGCGTCATCGGGGGACGTTCGGATGTCTGCTGGGAGACGGTGGTTTCCGGTGACGAGGACGTCTTCTCGGAATCGCGGTGCAGGGAATGGATGGTCGTCACCCCGGAGAACGGTCGACGCGCCTCCACGCGGGCCTGCGAACCGATGCCGACGCCCTGCTCCTCGAGGAAGCGGAGCAGATGGGGGTCCTCATCGCTGACGCGGTCGATGCGGATGCATGCTCCGTCCGGGGCGTCCGCCAGGGGGATGGAGTCCGACTCCGGCAGCGTGCCATCCGCCCGGGGAATGGGATCGCCGTGCGGATCGGTGTCGGGATGCCCCAGAAGCGTGTCGATGCGGTCGATCATGAGGTCCGATGCCGCATGCTCCAGGGAGTCCGCCTCGGTGTGGACCTCATCCCATCCGTAATCCAGCGAACGGACGAGAAAGGTCTCGAGCAGACGGTGGCGCCGGACCATGGCCAGAGCGTAGCGCTCGCCCTCGGGAGTGAGCTCGATGGCGCCGTAGGGGTTGTGCGTGGCGAATCCTCCGGTCACCAGACGGTTCACCGCTCCCGACACGGTCGACAGCTTCACATGGACTCGTCGTGCCAGATCCGAAGACTGAACGGAGGCGCCGTCCCACTCCCGCAGGTCCCAGATCACCTTCAGATAGTCCTGTGCGTTCGGGGAGAGCTCGTGCAGTGGCATGGGAACCAGTGTAATCATCGGCCTTCGGTGTTTGTGCGGCCCCGGCGGGCATCCTGGCTGAGACGGCCCGTGCGGATGTGTTTGCCCGGGCCTGCGGATCCGCGTCCATGGTGCGATGGTGGGGGGAAGCGATGGCTGGGAGGGAACAGTATTCCGTCAAATGGCGCGCTGCCGGGGAATCTTTCGAAATATTCGCGCAGGCCGAGGAAATAATCCGGATGGATACTGGCACCTGTTGCCGTGGAGGTTGCCCCAGAAGGATTGCGATTCGCGGGGATGATGGGCCGTTCACACGAGGATGACGTTCTTGGCGGGCTCGGTGTGCCCATCGCCTCGGGGTTCGCTTTTGGGCACGGTCCTGGCGCCACGACCCTGCCATTGGACGTCCGCGGAAGCCTGGAGATCGGTGCGGATGGCGCCGTGCTCCGGTGCGGAGGAGTTCGGTGAGGGAGACATGTCCTGAAATGAAGCGTGAAGGCCCTGGCGGCTTTTCGGAAAGGAGTGGCAGATGCCTGTGATCAGTGACTACAGCGACGGCGTGGGCTCGGTGAGCTTCACGCTCCGGGATTCGTCCGGAAGGGTTCTGGCCTCCCGGGGCGGTGACGTCGTGTACTATGCGGCCTCCACCATCAAGCTGGCCGTGGCGATGGCCGTCATCGAGGAGGTCGAGGCGGGGGGACTGGCCTGGGATCGGATGGTGCCCTGCACGCACAGCTTCACGTCGGCCCGGGGAGGCGTCTTCTCCCTGGCGGAGGACCCGGACGAGATGGATGCGGAGCTTCCGCCCGACGGCACGCCGATATCGGTGCGCGACCTTCTGGAGGCGATGATCGACAGGTCGAGCAACGAGGCCACGAACATGCTTCTCGGTCTGATGGGCATCCCCAGGGTGCAGCGTCTCTGCCGTGAGCAGGGGATGCGACTGCTGCACATCGAACGGCAGATCGGTGATCTCGCCGCTCGGGATTCGGGCCAGCCCAACGAGGTGACCTCCGACGAGCTGTCCCTTCTCATGCTGCGGGGCGCGGGCCGCGGCTGGAACGTGGATCGTGGTGACCTCGCCTTCCTGCGCGGCGCACTGTCCCGTCAGCGCTTCGCCGTCATCGCCGACGTGCTTCCCGCAGGGGTCCCCCGGGGTTCCAAGTCGGGCTCGGTGACGGGCATCGAGCATGACGTGGCCTTCATCGGCG
>NZ_CAUTOG010000043.1:0-12319 GCF_963540075.1 uncultured Bifidobacterium sp. | reverse complement strand
CAGGTGGCGCGCAGGATCGTCACCGCCATCCCCGGACCGAAGTCCCAGGAGATCCAGAAGAAGTACAACACGTACGTGAGCGCCGGGATCGGCCAGCATATGCCGATCTTCGCCGACCACGCCTCCGGCTCCACCATCACCGACGTCGACGGCAACCGCTTCATCGACCTGGCCGCCGGCATCGCCGTCACCGGCGTCGGCAACGCGGCCCCCGAGGTCGTCAAGGCCGTGCAGGACGAGGTCGCCAGGCTCACCCACACGAACTTCGCCACCACCCCCTACGCCGGCTACGTCGACGTGTGCGAGAAGCTCGCGAAGCACACCCCCGGCGACTTCCCGAAGAAGAGCGTGCTGCTCAACTCCGGCGCCGAGGCCGTCGAGAACGCGGTGAAGATCGCCCGCAGGTACACGGGCCGCTCCGCCGTCATCGTCATGGAGAACGCCTTCCATGGCCGCACCAACCTCACCATGGCCATGACCACCAAGTCCATGCCGTACAAGCGCGGATTCGGCGCCTTCGCGCCCGACATCTACGCCGTGCCGTTCTCCTACCCGCTGCGCGACGGCTTCGGAGCGGACGGCGTGGCCGCCGCCAAGGCCAGCATCGCCAAGATCGAGCTGCTCGTCGGCCATGAGAACGTGGCCGCCATCGTCGCCGAGCCCGTGCAGGGCGAAGGCGGATTCGTCGTCCCCGCCAAGGGCTTCCTCAAGACCCTCAACGACTGGGCCCACGCCAACGGCGTGCTGTACGTCTCCGACGAGATCCAGGCCGGGTTCTGCCGCAGCGGCAAGTGGTTCGCCTCCGAGTACTTCGGACTCGAGCCCGACCTCATCACCACGGCCAAGGCCCTCGGCGGCGGCATGCCGATCTCCGCGGTCACCGGCCGAGCCGAGATCATGGACAGCGTCCAGCCCGGCGGCATCGGCGGCACCTACGGCGGCAACCCCGTCAGCTGCGCCTCCGCCCTCGCGGCCGTCGGCCTCATGGAAAGCAGGGACCTGCCGGCCCGCGCCGCCCATATCGGCGACGTCGTCGACTCCGTCCTCGGGCCGCTGGCGGAGTCCGTTCCCACCGTCGCCGAAGTGCGCGGCCTAGGCGCCATGAAGGCCGTCGAGTTCGTCAAGGCCGGCGGGATGGAGCCCAACAAGGAGCTCGTCGACAGGATCGTCAAGGCCTGCCAGCAGGCCGGGCTGATCATCCTCACCTGCGGCATCAACGGCAACGTCATCCGTCTGCTGCCACCGCTCGTCATCTCCGACGAGGAGCTCACCGAGGCGCTTGACGTGCTCAAGGCGATCATCGTCGAGGAAAGCGCGAAGTAGGTCCCGATGAAGCTTTTCTCCCTGGGTCCGCGCGAGATCCACAGCTTCGAGCGCCTGGCGGACTTCGCGGCCGAGTTCCGGCCGTCCGCCAAGGACCTCGTCATCAGCATCCACCCGATCTACGACCGCTACGTCGCGAAGCACGCCGCCGATTCGCCGCATCTGCTGCTCGACGACTACGGCAGCCAGGAGCCGACCGACGAGATGATCGACGCCGTGCTCGATGACGCCCGCAGGACGCCGTTCGAGCGGATCATCGCCATCGGCGGCGGAGCCGTCATGGACGTGGCCAAGGTGGTCGCCGTCGCCGGGGACTCCTCCATCGACGACCTCATCGACCACATCGCCGACCATCACCGCACGGTGGGACTGGTTCTCATCCCCACCACCTGCGGGACGGGAAGCGAGACCACGGAGATCGCGGCCATCAACCGCACCCGGCTCGGCAGCAAGGCCGGGATCTCCAGCCCCGAGATGTTCGCCGACCATGCGGTGCTCATCCCCGAGCTTCTCGAGGGTCTGCCCGACCATGTGTTCGCCACGAGCTCGATGGACGCCCTCGTGCATTCCGTGGAGTCCGTGCTTTCGCCGAACGCCACGCCCTACACGCGGATGTTCGGCTATGCGGCCATGCGGATGATCGTCACCGGCTATCGCGAGATCACCTTCGCGGGTCCGGAGGGCAGCAAGGAGCGCCGCGCCAAGCGCAACGAACTGCTCAGGGACTTCCTCATCGCCAGCAACTACGCGGGCATCAGCTTCGACATCGGCGGATGCGCCGCGGTGCACGCGCTCAGCTACCAGCTGGGCGGCAAGTACCATGTGCCGCACGGCGAATCCAACTATGCGATGTTCACCGGCGTGCTGCGCAACTACATGGAGATCAAATCCGACGGCGAGATCGCGGTGCTCAACTCGTATCTCGCCGGGATCCTCGGCTGCGACGTCGCCGACGTCTACGACCGGCTGGAGGCGCTCATCAACCGTCTCCTGCCCAAGAAGGCGCTGCACGAGTACGGCGTCACCCGCCAGGACCTGCCGGTCTTCGCCCACCGGGTGATCACCACCCAGCAGCGGCTCATGAGGAACTGCTTCGTGCCCCTCGACGAGGCGCGCGTGCTCAAGATCTTCAGCGAGCTGTACTGAGGTAGGAAGTCAGGACGCCAGCCGGATCCAGGCGCTGGCGTCCTGCGGGAGGCGGCCGTCGTCGGTGAGCGGCACGGACGTGAGCAGCACCTCTCCCCGGGGAAGCGCCACGGGGTCGCCGCCGAAGTTCGTCACGTCCGCCCAGCCGTTCGAGCGGCGGTAGGCGATGACCCCGCCCTCATGGCCGTCGGCGCCGTCGTTCCGCCCCGAGGGACGGTCCTGGGGCAGCCATTCCAGCGTGGCATCCCGCGGCATCAGCCGATGACGCAGCGCCAGAGCCCGGCGGTAGAGCCTGAGCATCGAGTCCGGGTCGGTCTCCTCGGCATCGACGGCGTGCTCGCCGAACCAGGCGGGCTGCGGAAGATGCGGCTCGCGGGCCGGTTCGCCGACGTCCTCGGGCTTCACGCCTGGGCCGGCGACCATGGTGGCCGGCGAGAAGCCGAAGCTGCCCTCGGAACCGTATCGCTTGTGCGGATTCCCGCGCACGGGGGAATCTCCGGCCGTCCACGGCAGCGGCACACGGCAGCCGTCGCGCCCCTTGGAGACGTAGATGCCGTTGCTGCGGAAGGCGGTCGGGTCCTCGAGCCGGTCCCACGGCAGGTCCGCCACCTCGAAGAGGCCCAACTCCTCCCCCTGATACACGTATGCCGAGCCGGGCAGCGCCAGCTCCAGCAGAATGGCCGCACGGGCCCTGCGGGTGCCCAGCTCGCGGTCCTCGACGTAGGTCAGGCCGTCGCGCAGCGTCCAGTCGCGGGAGATCTGATGCAGCACGCGGCTGTCCACCTGCGGCAGGGCGTATCGCGTGGCATGGCGGGGAACGTCATGGTTGCTCATCACCCAAGTGGCCGTGGAACGCGAGCGCCCGGCCGCCGCCAGTCCCTCCTCGATGGCCCGGTGCAGCGACCCGCGCGTCCAGTCGGCCTTGGCGAACTCGAAGTTGAACACCTGCCCCAGCTCGTCCGTGGAGGCGTACAGGTACTGCCGGGCGGGGTTCACCCACGCCTCGGCCACGGCGAAGGCCGGCGGGTCGTACTCGTCGAACACCTTGCGCCATTCGCGGTAGATGTCATGCACCTCATCCCTGTCGTACAGCGGATGGCTGCCGTCCGCCGGCAGACCGGCGGGGGTCACCGACCAGTCGTCCAGGTCGTCGCGGTCGAGGTCCTTGGCCAGGCCGTGCGCCACATCCACGCGGAAGCCGTCCGCCCCATGGTCAAGCCAGAAACGCAGGGTCCTGAGGAAATCGGCGCGCACGTCGGGGTTGCGCCAATTCCAGTCCGGCTGCTCCCTGGTGAACAGGTGCAGATACCACTGGCCGTCCGGCACGCGCGTCCACGCCGGACCGCCGAAATGCGCCGTCCAGTTCGTGGGCGGCAGCTCGCCGTTCTCGCCGCGGCCGTCGCGGAAGATGTAGCGGTCACGCTCCGGCGAGCCCGGACCGGCCTTGAGCGCCTCGCGGAACCACGGGTGACGGTTCGAGGAGTGGTTGGGGACGATGTCGACGACCACGCGGATGCCGGAGCCGTGCGCAGTTCGGGCGAGCTCGTCGAAGTCGTCCATCGTGCCCAGACGCGGGTCGACGTCGCGGTAGTCGTCCACGTCGTAGCCGCCGTCCGCCAGCTGGCTGGGATAGAAGGGGCTGAGCCACAGCGCGTCCACGCCAAGGGCCTTCAAGTACGGAATCTTCTGCGTCACGCCGCGCAGATCACCGAGCCCCGAGCCCGAAGAGTCCTTGAAGGATCGCGGATAGATCTGGTAGACCACCGCCTGCTTCCACCACAGCGCGGGATCCCCCGCCTGCAGGTCTTCGTGCATGTGCATTGCGGATTCCGCCGGTTCCGTCATCCTCGACTCCTCACTGGCATGTGCCGTCGCGTCGTTCGCCGCGTCCATCACGTCGTCGCGTCCATTGTGTGCGACCGTGTCTACTTTCGGCATCCGCCGCCGATATCCTTCTGCGTGTCCGGGACGAGGGGTTCCGCCCATTCTGGGAGCATCCCACGCCGCATGGAACCGGCGCGGGGCGCGACCCGTGGCGGGCGTACAGTGGGTGACCTGTCCCCCTGTCGTCATCGGCATCAGCCGTGTCCACAAGACATGCCACGGGGGTCGGAGGGAAGTGGTCCATGAGCGGAGGGACAACAGGGTCGAACGCATCAGGCGGCGGGCGCAGCGTCGGACGGCAACGCCTATCCGGCCTGTCGCGTCGCCTCACCCGCGACGAGGCCTACCAGGACGGCCATCTGACGCGAGCCGGATTCGCGTCGCTGGCGATTCTGACCTTCATCACCTTCGTCGGCAACTTCACCCAGCTGCAGCTCAGCGCCGCCCTGCCGGACATCGTCTCCGAATTCGGGATCACCGTCACCACCGGACAGTGGCTCACCTCCGTCTTCCAGCTGTCCATGGGCGTCATGGTTCCGCTCACGGCCTATCTCACCCGGCGTTTCTCCACCCGGCAGATCGTCATCGCGTCGATGCTCGTGTTCACCGCCGGATCCGTGCTCGCCTGGCTGGGGCCGAGCTTCGGGCTCGTGCTGCTCGGCCGCACCCTCGAGGCCGTCGGAACGGGCGTCATGTGGCCCGTGCTGCAGATCACCGTGTTCTCCATCTACCCGCTGTCGCATCGCGGAGTGGCGATGGGCACGGTGGGCATGGCCATGAGCGTCGCCCCGGCCATCGGACCCACCATCGGCGGGCTGCAGACCGACGCCAACGGCTGGCGGTCGATCTTCCTCACCCTCACCATCACCGGGATCGTCGGACTGCTGCTCGCCGTGTTCGGCCTGCGCAACTTCGCCGAGAACGACCGCGGCGCCCGGGCGGACTTCTTCTCCGTGGGGCTGTCCGTCTTCGGCTTCGGCGGGCTGATGTTCGGCTTCACGAACATCGAGTCCTACCGCTTCGACCATCCCATGGTGTGGCTTCCGATGACGGTCGGCGTGGTCGGCATCGTGTGGTTCGTGCTGCGGCAGATCCATGCGGCCACGCGCTATCACGCGCAGATGGCGAGGATCGCGGCGGACGCGGATACGCGTACGGATGCGGATGCGGGCGGCACCGATGCGCGAGCGGACGGGGCCCCGGCCGGAGGCGAGGGCGCCGGCTCGGCGGCGAGGCCGGCGGCCACCGCGAAGCTCCCCCAGCCGCCGCTGCTCGACCTCGGCGTGCTGCGCAACCGCAGCTTCACCATCGGGACGATCTGCGCGGCTCTGAGCTTCTTCGCGTTCAGCTCGATTCTCGTCATCATCCCCCTGTACATCCAGACCGACCGCGGCTATTCCGCCACGATGAGCGGTCTGATCATGCTGCCGGGCGCACTGGGACAATGCATCTCGCAGTTCTTCGGCGGGCGTCTGCTCGACCGGCTCGGCGCGCGTCCCGTGGCGCTGACCGGCGCGATCGTTCTCACCTTCGGCACGCTGATGATGAGCTTCCTCGGGACGGACACCTGGATCTGGTGGATCTCCATCTGGCAGTTCGTCAGGCAGATCGGCATGGGGTTCGTGCTCATGCCCATCACCACCTGGTCGCTCAACTGCCTTGAGCGCAAGGACGTTTCGGCAGGGTCCGCCGTGACGAACACCGTGAGGCAGATCTCCGGCGCGGTGGGCGCCCCCGTGCTCGTCATCCTCATGGAGAGCTTCGCCAAGGCCCGCCACGCGGCCCTCGGCGGCGGAGCGGGCACCACGGCCGTGGCCAGCATCTTCGGTGTCACCTGGGCGCTGCGCATCTCCGCCGCCATCATGCTCGCCATGACCCTGTGCGTAGTCTTCGGCGTGCGCGGCGACGGCGCCGGGAACGCCCGCGGCATCGCCCGGCGCGCCATCGCCCGCATGCATGTGGTGCATCCGGGACGAGTGGCAAAGTAGGGAGCCGGTACGGAGACGGGCACCACAGGGGGGGCGGCAATGGAACATCGGGGATCGGGCGCAGACGGAGGAATCCGCCGCCGAATCATTCCGGTCGTCCTCTTTCTCGTCCTGTCGATCGCCCAGTCCGCGTTCTTTCTCACCGCATTCGGCCCCATGAGCATCCCCGATTCGGATATGAACGCCAACTCGGCGTACGCCTTGGCGACGGGACAGGCGTTCAACGCGACGACGACGGTGACGGACGGACACGGCAACCGCGTCCGCATCCAGCGGATCACCGGCGATGCGCGACTCCTCCAGAACCGCGGCAACCGCAACGAGACGGTGATGTGGCTGCTCGCCGACGTCCTGCACCGAGGCGACTGGGCCCTGCCCGCGCAGAAGGCCGTGGACGCACGACGCTTCGCCGTGGTGACCATCCCGAACGTGAACGTCAGCAGCAGAACGAACCAGTACCTGCCCGTCATCTATCTCCCCCAGGCGACGGGAATCGCCCTGGCCCTTCACACCGGCCAGAGCCCGTTCACCGTCTGGCAGTGGGGACGCCTATCCGGTCTTCTGGTCTTCCTCGCCGTCTTTGCACTGGCGATACTGCTGGCCCCGCGGGGACGATTCGCGCTGGCGGCCATCGGAGTCATGCCTCCCGTCGTCTTCATCGCCTCGAGCCTCATGCCCGATGGGCTGTTCCTCGCCGTCAGCGCGGTGTTCCTTGCTCTGCTGCTGCGCTGGACGGACCGTGACCGACCGCTCACCGCCGTGCAGATCGCCCTGGCGGCGGTCTGCATAACCCTGCTGTTCTTCTGCAAGGTGGTGTACGCCACCGAGGCGCTGCTCCTGCTCTGTCTGCCGGATCGGGTGCTGCCCCTGCGGCGCAAGATCGTCTGCACGCTTGTTTCGGCGCTTGCCACCGTGCCCCTCTACGCGTTCTGGGCACGTCGGTTCATGGGGCTGCTGGCCATCGTCAACGTCCACGACAACCTGGCATATGCGGCCTCGCATGCCGGCTCCTCGATCGCTCTGCTGCTCTGGAACGTGGCGATCACCATCCCTCGGGTCATCCGGCAGTCCTTCCTCGTGGCCCCCCTGACCGCCGGTGCGGCGACCCTCGGCGCGGCGACCGCGGTGGTCATCACGTGCCATGGACGGCGGACTCGTGGCGCTCCAAGCGTTTCGGTGGGCAGGCGAGGAGTGGGGACGTACAGGTATCTTCTGGCGGCCGTGGTCATCGTCGTCGTCGTGCTCGTCCTGGTCTGCGTCCCCCTGCTCCTCACCTGGAACGACCTGTCCACCATGCGCGTGCCGTCCAGCATGGATGGCATCCAGGGACGGTATCTGCTGCCGCTGCTGCCGCTGCTGCTGTGCCTGGAGATGCCGGCACCCGCGTCCGGTGGGCTCCAGACGCCGGATGGGATCCGCCCACCTGTCGATGCGACTGCTCGCCGCGGAGCATCATCGTCGGCGCCTGCACGGATTGCGACGCATGCCCAAGGCCACTTCGAAGAACCCGATGGCAGCTCATTGACGAGGCAGGCTCTGCCCCGGGCATGAACGCAGCACACCGAGCATCGAGCGGCGCTCGGGCGTGGTGACGGTGAGCGCGTATTCCCATTTCACCGCGATCTGCCGGGCCACGTAATCGCAGCGGAACCCCCGGTTCTCCGGCAGCCAGTAGGCGGCGGACGCGGAGCTCTTGTCCCCGTTGGCCTCGCCCTCCACGGCGAGGAGGTTGCGCATGTCGTTGCCGAAGCGCCACCGCCGGCGGATGCCCCAGTTCCGGGCGCCGGATCGCCAGGCGTTCTCGAGGGCGACGACATGGTCGATCTGGACGGCGGAGCTGGTGCTCGGGCCCCTGACGAAGCGGATGGTGGCCGCCGTGTAGGGGTCGCGGAGCGTGCCGCGCCGCACCGTGCAGCGGTCCGTGGGGTCGTAGCGGACGTTCTCCAGATCGCGGGCGAGCACCTCGTCGCGCACGTCGCAGCCGTCGGAATCCGCATCCGTCATTCGGTAGCCGAAGGCGTCGCGGTCGTATCCGGCGCTGGTCGGATGGTCGTCGACGGCAAGGCCTTCCAACGCTGCCGCGGCCGGTCCGGACACCGCGAAGCGTCCCGTGATCTCCCCGATTGTGTCGCTCATGCGAGGCAGCAGCAGACCGAGAAGGATCCCGGCGACCACGGCCACCGCGGCGAGGACGAGCAGCCGTTCCACAAGTCCCCCGGCGTTAAGAAGCGGACGGCGGAAGCGGGCTGACCGACGACGAATCATCGGGCTTCCCCCGACGGAGGACGCGTGGTCACACGCGCGGAACGCGTCCCAGCGAGGCGCGGCGGACCATCGTCGCGGGGATGAGGCCGGCGCCGTGCACGCTCGCCGCATAGCCCACCTCCGGACCTCCGCCGAGCAGCCAGACCGCCTCCCGCAGGGCCGCCGAGCCGATCTGCGCGAAATCCGGCCTCAGGGTGGACAGCGGCGGCATCATGGCGGCCATGGCCGGATAGTCGCCGAACCCCACCAGACTCACATCCTGCGGAATGCGCAGCCCATGCTCGTGCAGCGCCCGGGCGGCCCCCATCGCCTGGCCGTCGCTGGACGTCACCACCACCGTCGGGACCGCGCCGCCGGACGAGCCGATGCGTTCCAGGGCATGGTTCATCCGCGCGTACGCCTCCCCCGCATCCCAGGAGTTGCCGGGCACCACCACGTTCGGCAGGGACACCTCGGCGGTGAGCGTCCTCCAGGCGAGCAGCCGGGTCGTCGACCCCCGCCATCCGCGCGGGCCCGCGAAATACAGCGCCGACCTGTGGCCATAGCCGATCACCAGCCGCACGACCTGGGCCATCGCCCCCCAGTCGTCGCCGCCCACGACCGCGCTGCGCCGGCGCGACTCCTCGCGCATGGAGGACATCATGTCCCGCAGGCTCGCCTGGCCATGCGTGGACGTCACGATCACGCGGGGAAGCGGGGTGTCGAGCCGGCAGACGGCCCTCACCATCACATCGGTGGGGGCGAGCACGACCAGCGCGTCGACGCCCTGCTGGCTGAAGTCGTCGCATAGGCCGACCATATCGGCGTCCGTGCAGAGGTCCGCATCGACCAGGGACACGGTGGTGAACAGTGCGTGGGCGCGGGCCGTGGCGGACGCCGCCGCGAGCATGTCGACGGAGCGGGGACGCCACAGGCCGCCAGCGACCACGGCGATGGTGCGCGTGCGATGCGAGGCGAGCGCCCGGGCCGTGTTGTTGGGCTGGTACCCGAGCGTGTCTATGGCCTTGCGAACGCGGGCGCGCGTCTCCGGAGCGACGTCGGGAGAGCCATTGATGACGCGCGACACCGTCTGATGGCTGACGCCCGCCATCCGCGCCACGTCCAGCATCGAGGGGCGGCGGCCGCCCGATGCATTCGGGGATCTCCGGATGCTCATCGCGGATCCCTCTGCCGCGGACGGCCCTCCGTCCAATCGCCATCCGCCAGATGCCAGGAGACGCGGTGCAGGGGCGTGGGGCCGAGCCGCGCGATGGCCGCCCGATGGGAGGCCGAACCATAGCCCTTGTTGGACGCCCATCCATAGGGCTCGTAGCGGGGATTGCCCTTCGCCAAGCTCACCATGAGCCGGTCTCGGGTGACCTTGGCGACCACCGACGCGGCGGACACGCAGGCGCAGCGCCGGTCGCCCTTGACGACGGTGACGATCTCGGCGGGGACGGGGACCTCGGGCGCGTCGAAGCTGTCCCGGGCGCGGGTGATGTAGTCGTACGGCCCGTCGAGGATCCCGGCGACCGAGAGGCCGGCGTGCGCGCCAAGCCCAAGCTCGAGCTCCAGAGCGCGCAGGGCCCGCAGGGCGGCGACGCCGAGGGCATACTGGATGCCCCAGTCGTCGATCTCGTGGTTGTCGGCCTGCCCGACGGCGACGGCCGCGCACCAGTCATGCAACGGGCCGGCCAAGGCCTCGCGCCTGTGCGCGGTGAGAAGCTTGGAATCCTCCAGTCCCTCGGGAATCCGCAGTCCGGGAAGGTCACGCGTACGCAGGGCCGCCGCGCCCACCATCACCGGGCCGGCGAGGGCTCCGCGACCCACCTCGTCGAAGCCGACGACGAGGTCGAATCCCCGCCGGGCCAGCTGGGACTCGACCAGCAGCGAAGGGTGAAGAGGCGCGTCGTCGGATCCCCGGACACCATCGGAATCGGGAATTCCGGAGGAACCCTGCGTCCGGTCAGACCGCGCTGCCATCGGGGACGTTCCTGAAGACCTCATGATGCGATTCGAGCACGCCGATGCGGGTGAGCGGCCAGAAGGTCACCAGTCCCACGCCCACCACGTCGGAGACGGGCACCAGACCGTCGTCGCCGTCGTCCTGATGGTAGCGGGAGTCGGCGGAGTTGGCGCGATTGTCGCCCATGACGAACACATGTCCCGCGGTGACGGTGACGCTGAAGGCGAAGGAGCTGGGGTCCACGCCGGGACGGATGTACGAGGACTCGTTGACGGCCACGCCGTTGATGGTGACCGGGTATCCGGCGCCCTTGCAGGCGACGACGTCGCCGGGCATGCCGATGAGGCGCTTGATGAGGTACTTGCCGCCGATCGCGGAGCCCTCGTCGCTCAGCCAGTTCGCCGGGTCGTGGAAGACGATGACGTCCCCGCGCTTCAGCCCCGTGGTGCGGGTGGCGAGCTTGGAGGTGATGATGCGGTCGCCCACCTCGATGGTGTCCATCATGGATCCCGAGGGGATCATGTAGACGCCGAAGACGAATATGCGCAGCAGCACGACGATGAGAACCGGGATGCCGCAGTAGAGAAGGACATCACGAAGGCCGAAGGGTCGTGCGTCGGCCCCCTGACGATCGCCGCGGTCCCTCGACTGCGAATGCCTGCCGTTTCGGTGGCCCGGGTCGCGCCTGGCACCCGAGCCATGGGATGCCGAGGAAGACGACATGGCGTCGGCCCCCGCCAGCCCTGATGATTCCAGGGGACGCGGGTCGACGCCATGGTCGGCCACCTCGAGGATGCGGGAGTCTTCCGCGGCGCCCTGCGGCAAGTCGCCGGACGACACGGAATCGCTCACTTGGCCGCGGTGGTTGCGCCGTCGGCGCTGCCGGTGCGGCGCTCGACGATTCTGGCGGCCTTGCCGCGCAGCGAACGCAGATAGTACAGCTTGGCGCGACGGACGCGGCCCCTGCGCACGAGCCGGATGGAATCAATGGCCGGGGAATGCAGGGGGAAGCGGCGCTCGACGCCCACTCCGAAGCTCACCTTGCGCACGACGAAAGTCTCGCGCAGACCGGTGCCCTGACGGGCGATGACCACTCCGGCGAAGGCCTGCAGACGGGTGTTGCTGCCCTCGGTGATCTTGACGTTGACCTCGACGTTGTCGCCGGGACGGAAGTCGGGGATGTCCTCGACGCCCTTGATGTGCTTCGCCTCGTACTCTTCGATGGCAGTTGCCATGATGTCCTCCATCGCCGCCGCATGCCGACGCCAGATCCGGGGGCGTCCGACGCCTGCCGGACACCCCGATTCCACCCCCGGGACTCCCCCGAAGGACCTGCCGATTCGCCGTCCGCGACGATCCGGGAAACCCGGAACCGCGGCGGCTGAACGCTGCTTACGCTTCAGAGAGGCACCATGCGGCGAACCTCTCCCGGCATAACCTTCACAAGAATAGCAGGAACGGGCGAACCAATCAACCTCTCCGTACCGTCACAGCCGATTCATGGACCCCGTGGATGGCAGCGCGTACGGCAGGGCGTGAACATGCGGCGAACACACGGGCAACGATTGGACGAACCCGGCACCCCATTGTGTCGGGATGCCGAGAAACCCCGGAATTCCGCCGGAATCGGGGCATCGGCGCGGATTGACAAACACCCCGCCGATTCCTAATGTGACAGCACCGGCGGCATGTCACCGCGGCGAGGAGGCTGCCATGACCGCGATGTTCACCGGTTTCCACGTCCCATCCGACACCCCGGCCTCCTTCG
>NZ_CAUTOG010000042.1:0-12953 GCF_963540075.1 uncultured Bifidobacterium sp. | reverse complement strand
GGTTCCAAGTCGGGCTCGGTGACGGGCATCGAGCATGACGTGGCCTTCATCGGCGATCCGGACACGGATGGGCTGCTCGTCCTAGCCGTGTGCACGCGAGGGTACGAGGAGCAGGCCGCCCATGAGGCGATCCGGGCGGTGGCCGCGGCCGCGCTCGCCGGAAGGCTGCCGGCATGAGCGCGGATTCCGTGCGAGGTCCCGCAGCCGATGGTTTCCCCGGTCCGCGGGGCCTTTCGTCCATCGACCGTGCCGACGACGCTCACGGCGGGCTGCAGGGTCACCCTCATGCCCGAGGATGCGAAGGCCGGCGTAGACGAGCGCGTTCCCGCGTCCTCTCTGGAGTCCGCCCATCGGATTCCCCGGATTCTCCGGGTGCTTTCCGAATGGACGTGAACGAGAGGGGATGGGGTTCCGGCGCCGTTTGGCGAGGGGCGTCGCAACGGAACGGTGACGGGAACGATGAAGGAGCATGAGGAATGACGATGGAACAGGACCGGGGACATCTCGAGCGGAGCGGCGACGTTCTCATCGGGCATGACGAGCTGGGAAGCCGGCTGTCGTCGGCCATCCGCGACGACGGCGTGCCGGGCGCGCAGATCGGCGTCGTCGCGCCCGATGCGAGGGGGCGTCTGCGCTATGACATGGCCTGTGCGGGCGTGACGAACACGGATACGGGATATCCCGTCCTTGAGGACACGCTGTTCCAGATCGGATCGATCAGCAAGATCTGGACCACGGTGCTCGCCATGCAGCTGGTCGACGAGGGGCGTCTGTCGCTCGACGCGAAGGTCCATGATCTTCTTCCGGAGTTCTCCATCCGCGACTCGCCGGAGAACACCGCCGGATGCACGGTCCGCCAGCTCATGAACCACACGAGCGGCATCGAGGGGGACGCCTTCCCCGACCTGGGCCGCGGGGACGACTGCGTCGGGCGCTACGTACGCTACATCGGAGGATTTCCTGCGCGCACTCCGCTGGGAGGTCCGCTGAGCTACTCGAACGGAGCCTTCGTTGTGCTGGGGCGTATCGTCGAGAAGCTGCGTGGAACCACCTGGGACCAGGCGCTGCGGGACCATATCGCCCGCCCGGCCGGGCTGGGGCGCACATGGACTCTTCCGGAGGACGTCATCCGCTTCTCAGCTGCCCTCGGCCATATCCGTGCCATCCCGGCCGACCGGCCCGTGTTCCCGGCTCCGGTGAAGCCGTCCCCCATCTGGCAGCTTCCCCGCTGCTCCGGTCCCTGCGGTTCGGTGTCCGCGTCGATGGGCGATCTTCTGGCGTTCGCCTCCCTGTTCCTTGCCGGAGGCCTCGCGCCCAACGGCGTCAGGCTTCTGTCCGAGGAGGCGTGCCAGGCCATGACGACCGAAACCGTCAGTCTTCGCGATCAGGGCGTCGAGAACGTCGGCTGGGGCCTGGGATGGCAGCTTCCCAATTGGGGCGATGAGCCCGCGTACGGCCATGGAGGCGCCACTGAAGGGCAGAGGGCGAAGATCGTCGTCTTCCCGAGGAGACGCGTCATCATGGCTGTCCTCGCCAATTCGCAGGGCGGATCGGAGATGGCTGCGGACCTCGTCTCCTCCCTGGCGAAGGACGCCGGCATCGGGGTTCCTCTCGTCCTGCATGTCAGCGACGAGCCGATAAGCGTCGATGAGGCGCGTCGTGTCGCCGGAACCTACAGCCGCTTCGAGACCGAATTCCGGATGATTCCGGGAGGCCTCAGCGGGCTGACGGGGGTGTTCGAGCCCGACCCGGATGACGGCGACGCCGGCGTGAGGGTCTCCGTTCCCATCCGACGCACGAGGGAGGGCTTCTTCGCCGTGCGTTTCCCCCGGGACCGTGAGGCGACCGAACTGGCTTTCATCGACGGTCCACAAGGCGTCATGTACGCGGCCATGGGTCATCGCGTCACGCGGCGCGTCAGCGTCGATACGGACGTGCCGGAACCAGCGTGACGAGGTCGTCCTGACGGGCATGCCCACATGCGGGAACGTCGTCCGTCCCTGTCTCTGTTCCGATCCTGGGGGGCCTTGGGACATGCCCTGAGCGTATAAGGACCGCGGAGCCGGACCGGGTTCGACCGCCCTCGGTAGAATGACCGCGCCGCGGGTCGCTGCGTCCCGCACCGGGTCCGAACCGAGGTCCTATGCTGCCTGTTCTCGTCGCCGTCGTCATCGGTGCCGGTCTGCCCATGCAGACCGCCATCAACTCCCGGCTTCGCGCCGCCCTGGGATCGCCGATGCGGTCCTCCCTGGCGTCCTTCGCCGTGGGGACCGTCGCCCTGATGGCCGTCCTGCTGCTGACGGGAGAGGGATTCGGCCTGTCCCGGGGCCTTCTCACCTCGCAGCCCTGGTGGGTATGGATCGGCGGGGTGCTGGGCGTCGCGTTCCTCACCGGGAACATCGTGCTTTTCCCGCATCTGGGAGGCGTGAGGACGGTTATCCTGCCGATTCTCGGCCAGATCCTCATGGGAGACGTCATCGACGTGCTGGGTCTGTTCGGTCTGCCCGTCCGCGCCCTGACCTGGAGGCTGGTCGCCGGCACCGTGCTCGCCGCCGCGGGCATGGTCATGGCCGTCGCCGCCGGAGCTCCGGGCCCGCGCGGGGACGGGGATTCCTCCGTGGACCTGTCGAGGGATCCGCGCGGAGCCGCCGCATCCGATGATGCCGGCGACGAGGCGCTCGGAGGCATGACCGGACCATCGGATGGCGGGAGCTCACGCGCCGTGGCCGGCAGGTCGGCCGGCCTCGTCCTCTGGAGCGTCGTCGGAGTGCTGCTCGGAACCCTGAGCGCCATGCAGACGGCGGCCAACGGCGAGCTCGGCATCCGCATGGGGTCGGCGGTCCGCGCCTCCGTGGTGTCCTTCGTCTCGGGCACCGCCCTTCTCGCCCTGCTCGTCGGCGCGGAGGGGATATGGCGCATCGCGCGGAGGACATCGGCTCCCGCCGAGACAGGGGAACGCGTCAGGCGGCGCTGGTGGTTCTGGAGCGGCGGTCTGCTCGGGGCCCTGTTCGTCTATGGCAACGCGCTGCTCTCTCCGATTCTGGGAACGGGCCTGACGGTGGTCGTCGTCATGGTCGGACAGCTTGCGGGAAGCATGGCCGTGGACCAGTTCGGGCTCTTCGGCTCGCCCCGCAGGCCCGTGGGGCCCAGACGTCTGGTCGGCGTTCTCGTCGTGCTCGCGGGTGCCGCCGTGATGAGGCTGTAGCGGGTCCTCCTCGCCTTCCCTCACGTCGAGACGCATCCGCGTGTCGTGGCCGTGGTGCTTCGAGCGTCAGATCGGCGTCGTTCCGGGCGTTCGCGGCCGTGGATGTGCGATCCGTCGGAACAGGGGATGGGGATAGCCTAGGAGCGACGACGACGAGTTCGAGAAGCTGATAGAGGGGATATGGCTGGGACGAAGGGTGCCGGTGACGAGAGCCCGGACGGGATGCCGGAGGGGATGTCCGGACCCGGCGAGGATCAGGACGAGGGTCTTGAGGTCCTGGCGTCGGTGCGCTTCCGTCGCCGGCGATGGCCGATCATCCTGGTGTGCGCGGTGTGCGTCGTCGCACTCGTTCTCGGCGCCCTGTCGTGGATGCATGTCAGGTATGCCGCGGCCCAGGCCGACTGCGAATCGGCGATCTCCCGTCGTGATTCGGCGGTCGCGGCGTACCGCCGCGCGTTGACGGCGGCGGCGTCCGCCTCGACCGTCACGACGGAGGAGGTCGGGGACGGTTCCGTCGTCACGGCGCTGGGGAAGACCCTGTCTGACAGCCGTCTGTCCTCCGTGCGGCTCGCGGGCGGACAGCCGGGCTGCACGGGGAGGGTCACGCCCGGCGTGCTGCGCGCCCGCGCCCGCGCGGCCGACCGATCGTCGACGCGGGCACGGGCGTCGGCACGCGACCTGGCCGCGGCGGCGAAGGCCGTGACCGTGAGCCGTGACGCCAGGACGCTGTCCGATGCGCAGAACGACCTGGCTACGCTGGTCGCCTCGGCGACGACGCTTTTCGAATCCTCCAGGGGGAACGTCTCCGACGAGGCCACCCGCACCGCGCTGTCCGATGCGATCGCCCGGGCGTCGCTGCTCGTCTCGGAGCGGAGCTCGGCGTCCAGAACCGTGACGTCGCTTGCGGCCATCTGCCGCGAGCAGTACGCGGCTCTGGAGAAGACCATCGCCGACGTGAACGACTCCATCACCGACCATTCCGGCGTGGACTGCGACAGGCTCGCCTGCATCGCCCTCACCTTCGACGACGGACCGAACTCCTCCTCGGATTCGACGATCCGCGACGAGCTGGAGAAGCTCAAGGTCAAGGCCACGTTCTTCATGATCGGAAGCACCATCACGTCATCGGACGACTCCGTCATCGCCCGCGACGTGAAGGACGGCAACCTCGACGGCAACCACAGCTGGACGCATCCCGATCTCACGACCCTGGATGCGCGGAAGATCGCGTCGCAGCTCACGAAAACCGACAGGGCGATCACCGACGCGGGCGGCGTCCTTCCGGGGCTGGTGCGTCCGCCCTACGGCTCGTGGAACGACACCGTGCGCGATCAGGCCGCGGCCAACGGGGATGCCGTCATACTGTGGAACGTCGATTCCGAGGACTGGAAGAACAGGAACGCCGCGGCGACCACCAAGCGGGTGGTCGACGGAGCCCGGGCCGGATCCATCGTCCTCATGCACTCCATCTACCAGAGCACGGCCGAGGCCCTGCCCGGCATCGTCAGCCAGCTGCGCGCCAAGGGATACACCCTCGTCACCGTCGCCCAGCTGCTGGGAGGCAGCCCGAAGGCGGGCTGGGTGTACTACGGCCAGCACGACATGATCCATCCCGGCCAGACGAAGCAGGTCGAGGAATAGCCTCTCGCCCGCGACGTCCGTCTCCGCGGCGCGCGCAATGATGCGGTCTGCGCATATGCGGATGGGGCGGGACCATCGCCGCAATGACGATGCGACCGATGATGCGGCGATGCCGACCCCGGGAGTTCATCGTCGGTTCACGTCGCCGCTCCTGGATTCATCACGCGTTCATCCATGGGACAGACCCGCGTTGATTCGACCTTCTAATCTCCACCTGGTTGCGGAGCACGGTCATCCATGGCCGCGACTCCCCATCCGGAGGATTGAGAAAGGATCATCCGATGCATCTCCTGCGTAAGTGCGCCGCCGGCTCCCTCGCCGCGGCTCTTCTGATCGTCATGGCCTCCTGCGGTTCGGGTTCGTCGAGCGGATCGGGCTCCAGCGCGTCCACCAAGGCGGCGTCGGCCACCTCGCTGTCCGACTTCGGCTCGATGTCCGACCTCGTCAAGGCCGCGGAGGAGGAGGGGTCTCTCAACGTCATCGCCCTGCCTCATGACTGGGCCGACTACGGGGAGATCATCTCCGCGTTCAAGAAGAAGTATCCGAAGATCACCG
Source organism: uncultured Bifidobacterium sp. (assembly GCF_963540075.1). Taxonomy (GTDB): domain Bacteria; phylum Actinomycetota; class Actinomycetes; order Actinomycetales; family Bifidobacteriaceae; genus Bifidobacterium. Next base: position 7,552 of record NZ_CAUTOG010000042.1, on the reverse strand, counting down.
TCAACGAGCAGAACGCCAACGCCTCCTCGAAGGAGGAGATCCAGGCGGCTCAGACCAACAAGGGCACCAGCTCGGCCCCCGACGTCTTCGACCTCGGACTGGCCGTCGCGGCGACCAGCACCGACTACTTCGCGCCCTACAAGGTCAAGGCGTGGGACTCCATCCCCAGCTCGGTGAAGGATTCGAAGGGCCGCTACTACGCCGACTACACGGGCATCATGTCCATCGGCTGGAACAAGGACAAGTACGGGACCATCAGCAGCCTCGACGACCTGCTCGATTCCAAGTTCGCCGGCACCGTGGCCCTCAACGGCAAGCCCGCCGAGGCCGGTGCCGCCTTCAACGGGTATCTCATGGCCAACCAGCTGTCCGGCGGAACGGTCGACGACCTCAAGCCGGGCCTCGCGTTCTTCAAGAAGCTCAAGGCGGCCGGGAACCTCACCCAGGTGGACGTGACCGACGGCACCATCGAATCCGGCCAGACGGGCGTGGTGTTCGACTGGACGTACAACCAGACCTCCTACCAGAAGGAGCTCAAGGAGAAGGGCGTGGACTGGGAGTTCAAGACCTTCAAGAAGGCCCAGGTCGTCAGCTACTACAACCAGGCCATCAACAAGGACGCTCCCCATCCGGCCGCCGCCCGTCTGTGGGAGGAGTTCCTCTACTCGGCGCAGGCGCAGAACCTGTGGCTCAAGGGCGGGGCGAACCCGGTGCTTCTGTCGGCCATGAAGAAGGATGGCACGGTGGACAAGGACATCCTCGCCGATTCCACCGTCCTGGAGGGCGACGCCGTCACCTACACGAACGACGACGCCACCCGCATCACCTCATGGCTGGAGAAGAACTGGGATTCGACGATCGGCGACTAGGCGTGTCCATGACGACGATTCCGTCGGCTGCCTCGCCAAGCGGCCGTGCGCGTGACGCACGGCCGCTTGACGGCATCCCGCATCCCTTCTCCGGCCATCACGGCAGGGCCATCGGCACGGCCGCCGTCGCGCTGCCCTTCCTCGCCTATACGACATGCTTCCTCATCATCCCCACGGCCATCGTGGTCATCGGCGCCTTCCGGAACGATTCGGGCGGCTTCACTCTGGCGAACTTCGCCAGGCTGACGGAGCGCAATACCGTCGAGGCCTTCGGCACGTCCGTGATGGTCTCGCTCGCCTCCGCCCTCATCGGCGCCGTCGTGGGGGCGTTCGCCGCGTACGCGCTGGTCATCGGCGCCCGGCCGAACGGGGTTCTCCGCCGGATCATCGTCGCCCTGTCATCGGTTCTGGCGCAGTTCGGCGGGGTCATGCTGGCCTTCGCCTTCATCGCCACCATCGGCATCAACGGCATGGTGACGATGCTGCTTCATGCGCTGACCGGGATGACGGTGGATCCCAACTGGCTCAGCTCGCTGCCGGGGATCATCGTCGTGTACTGCTATTTCCAGATACCGCTGATGATCATCGTCTTCCTGCCGGCCGTGGATTCCATGCTGCCGCAGTGGCGTGAGGCGGCGGAGAGCCTCGGCGGCGGCTCCTGGCTGTACTGGACGCGGATCGCGATCCCGATCCTCGCCCCCCGCTTCATCTCCTCCATGCTGCTGTTGTTCGCCAACGCGTTCTCGGCGTTCGCCACGGCCGCCGCCCTGTTCACCCAGAGGTCGATCCTCGTCCCCCTGATGATCCAGGGCGCCATGCGCAACGAGATGGACCCCGACCAGCAGGGGGCGGCGCAGGTGCTGGCCCTGGCGATGATCATCATCGTCGCCCTCGTCATGGCTCTCAGCCATGCCCTCGAAAGGAGACTGGGACGATGGCAGTGACCTTGTCATCCGACGATTCGCGGTCCGCCATCCCCCGGGCGACGCCGGTCGCGACGGGGGCGGGGACGGGTCCGGACCGCCCGCCCCAGCTGCATGCCAGGAGGGTGAGAGCGCAGAGGATCGTCAAAACCGTCGTGCTGACCATCGTTCTGGCGTTCCTGCTCGTCCCCCTGCTGTCGATGCTGCTGTTCACGGTCCGGCAGCCGTTGTCCGGACGATGGGGCCTCGAGTCATGGGTGGCGATCTTCACCGGCAACGGCGATTCTCTGGGCACGGATCTGGGCGTGCTGTGGGAGGGACTCGGATCGTCCCTCGCCCTGAGCGTGGTGACGGTGGCCATCACGCTGGCCCTGCTTCTGCCGACGATGGTCGTCCTTCATCTGAGGTCGCGCCGGATGGAACGGGTCGTCGAATGGGTGGCCACGCTGCCCCTGACCATTCCCGCCATCGTGCTGGTCGTGGGCCTCGGGCCGATCTACCGATGGCTGTCCGCGGACGTGCTGAACACCGATCCCATCTGGCTGTGCTTCGTCTACGTCATCCTCGTCATGCCGTTCGCTTTCCGCTCCCTCGCCGTGGGGATCGCCTCGACCGATCTGACGACCCTGTGCGAGGCCGCCCGGTCCCTGGGGGCGTCCTGGCCACGGACCTTCCTCCGGGTGGTCATTCCGGATCTGTGGCAGTCGATTCTGTCCGCGTCCTTCATCTCCGTGGCCGTGGTCCTCGGCGAGTACACCGTGGCCTCCTTGCTCGGACGGATGAATCTGCAGGTGGCTTTGTTCCAGCTTGGTCAGTCGAATTCACAGGTGTCCGCGGCGATGTCCCTGCTCGCGCTTCTTTTCGGAGCGGTGCTGCTCGTCGCCGTCGACCTTATCGCGGACGCGGTCCGCAGACATCGGGAGGCTTAGGCCCATGCAGGAACGGACGACGACGACGGGCTCCGGGTCCGGAGGCGTGGCATCCACGGCCGCCGGAATCGACATGGTCGACGTGGACAAGACATATCCGGGAAGCGCCGTCAAGGCCCTGGACGATTTCACGCTTCATATCGATCCGGGGGAGCTCGTCGTGCTTCTTGGCGGCTCGGGCTGCGGCAAGTCGACGGCGCTGCGCTCGCTGGCGGGGCTGGAGGACATCCAGGCCGGTCGGATCCTTGTCGCGGGCGATGACGTCACGGGCGTTCCCGTCAACCGCCGCAACATGGCCATGGTCTTCCAGCAGTATTCGCTGTTCCCCCATATGACCGCTCTTGAGAACGTCGAATTCGGTCTCGAGGCGCACGGCATCGCCAAACGCGACCGCCGCTCGCTGGCGATGGGCAGGCTGGAGCTGGTGGGACTCTCCGAGCTGGCGGACCGCTACACCCAGCGCATGTCCGGCGGCCAGCAGCAGAGGGTCGCCTTGGCGCGAGCCCTGGCGGTCTCCCCGCGGGTTCTTCTTCTCGATGAGCCGCTGTCCGCGCTGGATGCGAAGGTCCGCGTCCAGCTGCGCGATGAGATCAGGCGCATCCAGAAGGAGACGGGGACGACCACGGTTTTCGTCACCCACGACCAGGAGGAGGCCTTGGCCATCGCCGACCGGATCGGCGTCATGAACCACGGACGGATCGAGCAGATCGACGCACCGGAGAGGCTTTACCGTCGACCCGCGACGGAATACGTGGCCACCTTCGTCGGTCTGACCAGCCGCATCCCCTGCGTCTGCGAGGCGGGATTCGCATCGGCGTTCGGTCGGCGGGTGCCCCTCCTGCCCGGGTCGACGAATCATGGACCTGCCGAGCTTCTCGTGCGGCCCGAGGCTCTCGAGATGGTTGCCGACGCGGGGAGCGTCCCGCGTCGACCAGGCGCCCGGGGACGGGTGGCCGCCGTGCATTTCCTTGGGGCTCTGGTCCGCTTCGACGTCCTCGTGGCCGCGGACGACGCCTATCTTCCCGAGTCGTCCGACCCGGTGCGAGTGACCGTCCAGATGGCCTCGGATGATGCGGCGGCGGGCGTCCACGCGGGCGACGAGGTTTATGTGGCGCCCTCCGGGATTCCGTCGCTGGCGGTTCCGGCGGATCGGCGCTGACGTCATCTCGGTCGAGGACGTATCTTCGCCGTCATATGGCTGGCCGCGATCTTCCAGACCGTCACCGTCGACGCCTGCCTGTCGGTGAAGTCGACATGCATGCCCGCCTGGAGCTCCATGATGAGCGCCAGGCCGTGCCGGCATTCCTCGGGGTCGTCGACGATGGACGCCGTTCCCGTTCCCACGATCGAGGCGAAGGCCTCACCCCAGGCGCAGGGCGTGCGTCCTTCGACGACGGAGCAGTCCGTCTCCATCTCGAAGGCGACGGGGAGGGCGTTGCCGGACGCGTGCAGGGCGTCGATCTTCCGTCCGCGCAGTGCCGAATGCATGTAGAAGACGAGGCCGGGGACGCCGTCGGAAGGTGCCTCGGCTTCGACGGGAGGTGCCACGGCCGGGGACCCCGAAGCCGCGGCCGCCACGGATCCGTCGAATCCGAAGTTCACGGGGACGATGGTCAGCCCTTCGGCGTCGGCGTAGGCGACGTGGATGATGCGGCAGGCGGCGATGATCTCGCCGATGCGCGCCGGATCGGTGACTTCCCGGTCCGCCCGTCGCATCGGGCGTCGCCGGCCGGCGACGGTGCGCTCATCGTCGCGTCGTGAAGGCGTCCGGGCGTAGTCGATGGACATCCATTCCTCCTTGGCTGTCGCGGGTTTTTCGAGAGAGGTCGTTGAGCGGGCCGGAGGCGTCGTTCCCGTGACGGATCGCCATGTTTGCTGCTCCTCGGGTCTGCTGCTCTCTGCGGATGATGACCTGCGAAGAATACCGCAGTCGTATGGCGTATCGGGTTTCGTCTTATGGCTATGAGGTCGCGATCGTCCGCCGGTTCTCCTCCGGCTCCCGGTTCGGGGGAAGGCGTGTCATGTCATCGGGAATCGGAGGGAGGAGGGATGCGGAGGTTCGCGTGATGCGGTGATGGTGATGCCGGATTGACGGCAGGAGGAGGTGATGCCGGAGGATGACGCCGGGATGGAACGGGTCTAGATTGGTGGAGCGTTCGGCGTATGGGGTTCGGTGCCGGACCATGACGCGGGAGGTTGACCGTGGAGGATGGACCCGTGGCCCTGCCCGGACGGCATAAGCAGGTTTCCGTCGTATCGCTGGTCGTCGTTCCCTGCATCATCGGTCTTCTGACGTTCGCCGTGACCTTCGGGGCGCGTTTCCTTGCGGATGGTTTGCATACCAGCGTCTCACGGGCGTCGTCGGAGGCCATCGGATTCACCGTCGTCACGATGCTCGCGTCCCTGGCAATGGGCGTCTGGTGGGATGCGGCGTCAGGGAAGATGCTCCGGTCATCGACCGGTTCGTCAGGCCGTGACCTCTCCGGAGCGGCGACCGCCGATGGCGTGCTCCCGGATGTCCCGGTCTCAGGCGTCTCGTTCTCCAACGGTTTTCGAACTCATGTGCTTGCGGTCATCCGCGGTCTGCTGCGCGGCCGGGACCGAGTCCCGCTGCGCGCCGTCCTCAGGCGCCGGCTTGCTCCGTATGCGCTTCTGCTGCTCGCATGCTGGACGCCCTGGTATCTGTTCTGCTGGCCGGGGGTGATGCGCGACGACACCATCGCCCAGTTCATGCAGTCCTCCGGATACCACGAGTTCTACACGCAGCATCCGCTGTTCGACACCCTGGTGTTCGGGCTGTTCTGGAGGCTGGGAGGGGTTCTGGGAAGCCTCGCCTGGGGTCTGGCGATCTATGTGGGCGTTCAGATGGTGCTGATGGCCGCCAACCTCGTCCTGGTGCTGTGCTGGCTGCGCAGCCGAGGTCTTCCTCGACTCGCGGAAGCGGCCGGACTGCTGTATTCGGCGGTGTTCTACGGCGTCGTGGGCGGCGCGGTGACGATGTCGAAGGATTCGTTGAACACCGTGTTTCTCGTTCCGCTTGCGGTGATCATTGCCGAGGTCTGTCTCACCCGCGGGCGTGCGCTGGCGGATCATCGTCTGTGCGTGGCTTTGGTCGCATTGGCGTTTCTTGCCGTTGCGAGCAAGAGGACGATGCTTGTCGTCGTGCTGCTCGCCGGCGTTGCGATGGTCCTGGCATGCTCCTCGCATCGTCGTCGCGCCATCTGCTGCCTGCTGGGGGCCGTGCTGCTCGCGCAGGGGGTGTGGGCGCCCATGGTCACGGTTTCCACGCATGCGCATGTGTCGCTCGACAGGGACGTGTTCGGCGTCATCATGCTGCCTGTGGCGCGCATCCAGGCCGAGGAGCCGCAGGACATCACCGCGTCGGACCGGGCGGAGCTCAGAGCCTTCATGAACGTCGACCAGGCGGGGAGCCGCTATGACGACGAGCGGTCTGACGCCACCTCCTGGACGGTGCGCCCCCAGGACGCGCTGCCGGCGAAGCTCCGGGCGCTGAAGGCCTGGGTGGTGATCGGGCTGAATCATCCGCGGGCCTATGTGCGGACGTACGCCACGCTGGACTCCCGCTGGTACTACCCGAGCGGGGACGGCGCGATCATGTTCCCGTGGAGTTCGCGATACCTGTTCGACGCGGGCTACATGCGGCGCTGGGACACCTTCGTCACGCGGCCCGTCACCGCGCAATCGGCGCTCGGAGACCTGGTGGATGCGACCGCGACGGTGCCGGCGTGGAAAAAAGCCGTGGCAAAAAGGCTGCGGCGCATCATCCGCCGGCCGGCCTTCTCCTATGCGGTGTGGGTGACGTTCCTGCCGATGCTTGCCGGACTGTATCTGCTGGTCCGGCGCCGGTGGATGGCGCTCGCCGCCTGGTCGCTTGTCGGCTTCACGGTGCTGTCGCTCTATGCCTCGCCCGTGGTGCTGTGCTGGTATGCGACGCCCATGTTCCAGCTACTGCCGCTGGTGATGGGGCTGGGGTTCGTGGGGGTCGAGGGGTGTGGCATATCAGAGGACGCGGGGATGAGACTTCACCAGATCGCCAAGTCGGCATAAGGAAAGAGTGAAGTTTTAGACGGGGCAACGGCGGAACTTTACGGTGACCACGGTATTCTGAGGGCGTCTTCGTGATGGGGGTCATGCCATGTGTCAATGCATTCGCTCGGTGGCAGATGGGTGGATTCGTCAGGCGTTCTTCGATTCGGACGGTGTCCATGTCGGCGTTGTCCTGCATCGTCGCGATGGCGATGGCCGTTGCCCCTGTCTCCTCCGCGACAGCGGCCACGACCTCCTCCGGTGAGGGGACAGTCTCCTCACCGAGACGACGGAGGGGGCTCATAACTTCGCCGTGAACATCGGCACCTCGGTCACTCATGATCAATTCTTCGAGGTGGAGGAGCGCGCCTTCGGCTATGCGCAGAAGCAGGGCATGGTGGTCGTGGCCGCGGCGGGGAATGACAGTTCGGATATCGACGAGATTCTTGCTGACGACCAGGAGAAGGAGTCCCCGGACAGGCTGGACGGGGTCGTGTCGGTGTCCAACGTGGAGAAGGTTGGGGATTCGGCGACGGGGATGCTGGAGCTGTCGAGTTCCTCCAACTACGGAGCAAGCGTCACTCTGGCGGCTCCGGGGACCGATATCCTGTCGGATATCCCCACGGGTCTGGCGAATGCGGTGGCGGCGGTTTCCTCTTATACGGCTGTTCCGGTGTATCGCTTGTATAACCGTCATTCGGGTCTTCATCATTACGTGGCGAAGACCGAGGAGCGGGACGCGCTGGTGAAGCTGGGCTGGAAGGATGAGGGGTCGTCGTTCAAC
>NZ_CAUTOG010000041.1:0-14074 GCF_963540075.1 uncultured Bifidobacterium sp. | reverse complement strand
TGCCCGCCACGGGTCGATGCATGACTGTCTCGGGTCAGTGCCATGACGAGCGCTTCGCAGCCACCTTCATACATCGCCATTCTTCCAGCCGGACGGGGGAATCGTCAGCTTTCGCGCAGCGAGGAAGGGGCGGACGAAAATGAAAAAGGCCTCCGGGGAACCACCCCCGAAGACCGCTCGTGGAGCTGAAGGTAATCGAAACCTCGACCTCTTCGATGCGAACGAAGCGCTCTACCAACTGAGCTACAGCCCCATTGCCCCATCGGGCAACTCACGACACTCTAATACAACCCCCGTACCGGCGCAATCCGCATGGCCTCGTCTCCCCTGACTCCCCTCAGGACTCCGCGTCCGCATCCTTCCGACGCCCGAACTTCGCCTTCCACAGTCCCACGAAGGTCGGGATCAGGGAGATGAGCAGAATGGCCACGATGACGAGCTCGAAGTTGTCCTGCACCACCCTGATGCCGCCGAAGAAGTAGCCGAGCAGGGTGAACAGCGTGGACCAGGTCAGTCCGCCCAGCACGGAGAACGGCGTGAAACGGCCCCAGCGCATGCCGGAGATGCCGGAGATGAAGGGCATGAAGGTGCGGATGAAGGGGAAGAACCGCCCGAGGAACACGGCGAGCGGCCCCCACTTCTCGATCATCGCCTCCGTCTTCGCGATGCGCTCGGGGGTCATGGCCTTCACCCTGCCCGAATCGATGATCCGACGTCCAAAGAAGCGCCCGATGAAGTAGTTGCACTGGTCGCCGACGATCGGCGCGCACCAGACCACCGGCAGCAGGACGGCTAAGGGAAGCGCAGCCACACCGGTCGTCGCGTCGGGCGCTGCGAAGAAGCCGGCGGCGAACAGCAGCGAGTCGCCCGGAAGGAACGGGAAGAACACGACGCCGGTCTCGATGAACACGATGAGGAAGATGAACCCCAGCGTCGGCGCCACGCCCATGCCGATCCACGTGGCGATGGCGGTTCGGGGATCCCTGAGAAGCCTGACGAAGAAGCTGATTGCGTTCATGGTTCGGGCGGCTCCTGGTGATGATGGTCCGCCGTCGTTCCGGCGGCGGCGCTCTGGTCGTTCACCCTAGCAAGTCTTCCCGCTTCGGGCGTGGGCATCCGATTTCCCGACCCGAACGTTCACGCGCGCTGCGTTCACGCGTCGAACGTCGCCGTCAGATCCAGGAGCTGAACCACATATGACTCAGCCAGAACCCGTAGGGCACGGGCATCGCCGTCCAGATCGGGTAGAAGAAGACGGAGACGATGATGACGACGCCCATCGTGACGCCGACCGTCGTCCTCCACGCGGCGGGGGATATGCGCGAGCGCAGCCAGTCGGCCACGTAGCAGATCGCGAGGATGATCCACGGGAGGATGACGATGCAGTAGAAGGTGAAGGTGGTGCGGTGGAGATACTGCGCCCACGGGAGCCATCCGCCGAGGAAGCCGGCGAGCACGGCCCAGATCCGCCAGTCGCCGCGGCGACGGATCGCGATGACGATTCCTGCAATCACGCAGGCCGATCCGAGCCACCAGATCAGCGGGTTGCCGAGCGAGGTCACCGCGGACACGCAGCGCTGGCTCGTATCCAGCGAGCACAGCCCCGGATGCCCGTCCAGCCACTCCCAGTAGAAGCTCGTCGGCCGCACCTGCAGCGGCCAGGTGAGCGGGTTCGCCTTGTAGGCGTGCGGAACGTCGAGCGTGGTGTGGAACTTCCACATGTCCACGTGGTACTGCACGAAGGAGCGCAGACCCTCCGGCAGCCAGGTCACCCCCTGGCCCGGGTTCTCCGCCGCCCAGTCGTGCATGTAGGAGTCGGGGTGGATGAACCAGTTCGTCCAGTCCGCCAGATACGTCAGCCCGTACAGCGGCACCATGTACAGGGCGGCGGGGATCCCGTCGCGCACGAGCCCGGACCACAGCCAGAAGCGGTAGCCCGCCCTCCGGCGCTCCCAGGCGTCCCACAGGACGCTGAACAGGCAGAACACGGCGAAGAAGTAGATGCCCGACCATTTGACGCCCGTGGCCATGCCGAGCAGCACGGTCGCGCCCACGCGCCACCACGAGAAGGCGATGCGCGGCCCCCGGGCGTCGAGCACCATACGGGGATGGCGGCGCGTGCCGCGGACCAGCCAGCGCGCGGACCTGCGGGAGGAGTCGAGGGCGAACTGCTCCCGCAGCCGTTTGCGCGCCCAGTCGCGATGGATGAGCAGCAGGCTGAAGGCCCCGAGGGCGAACACCATGATGAAGTTGTCGAGCAGTCCCGTGCGGCTCAGGACGATGGCCACGCCGTCGACGGACATGAGCACGCCGGCCATGAGGGCGATGGGCAGGTTGCGGAAAAGCCGCAGCGCCACGCGGATCATGAGGATGATGGCCACGGTCCCGGCCACGGCCACGCTGGCACGCCAGGCGAAGGGGTTCGACGCCCCGCCGAAAAGCCTCAGCCCGATCGCGATCAGCCATTTGCCCAGGGGGGGATGCACGACGTATTCGGCCGTGCTCAGCCAGTGGTTCGTGTCCCCCGCGGCGAAGAGGTCGTTGACGGCGACGTCCATGCCGTCGGACCGGACCGTTTCGGGCCAGTCGCGGGCCTCGCCGGTCATGATCATCGTCCAGGCGTCCTTGACGTAGTACGTCTCGTCGAACACCACGGCCCGGGGCTCGGCCAGACGCCAGAACCGCAGGGCGCCGCCGAAGGCCGCTACCAGCAGGGTGAGCAGCCAGCCGATGAGACGACGATGGCCGAGGAACGCCGCCGTTGCCGCGCGCATCCGCCAGGCGAGACGCCATGCCGCGGTGCCGACGACGGCATCCTCGTCCGTTCCGTCGTCGTCCGTCACCGTGGACGGTTCGGACTCCGGCTTACGGGCATGCAAGGCCGTGATCCTCATTCGCGCTCCCATCATCCCCCACCTTAGGGGATACTTTAGGGGATACTGGTGGGCATGACCGCGACGACCATCCAAGCTTCCCAGATTCCCCATGATGACGGTCCCCATGACGATGACGGGCCGGGGAGGGATGAGCTTCCCCTGGGGGGCGTCGGGCCGGGGGTGGCCGCGGCGGATGGCGTCCGCACCGACCCGGTGACGGATGATGACCTGGATCGTGAGGATCGGGGCGACGTCGTCTCGGTTCCGGTTCCGGTCCCCGGTTCCGATGGTTCCGATGGGCATGCCTTCGGGGTCGGCCGCGTGGTGCTGGCGGCCACGCCCATCGGCAACGTGGCCGACGCCTCGTCCAGGCTCGTCGGCCTTATCGAGCATGCGGACGTGATCGCCGCCGAGGACACGCGCCGGCTGTACGACCTGGCCAACAGGCTGGGCGTGAGGGTCGGGGGACGGGTGGTCGCGTACCACGACCACAACGAGCGCGAGCGCAGCGACGGTCTGCTGGACGAGGTGAAGGCGGGGGCCACGGTGCTGGTGGTCTCGGACGCGGGCATGCCGACCATCAACGACCCGGGCGTCGCCATCGTCCGCCGCGCCATCGACCGTGGGCTTCCGGTCACCTGCGCCCCCGGACCCAGCGCCGCCCTGGACGCGCTCGCATTGTCCGGACTGCCGACGGACCGCTTCTGCTACGAGGGCTTCCTGTCCCGTCGGCACGCCGAGCGCGTCCGCCATCTGCGCACCCTGCAGGCGGAGCGGCGGACGATGATCCTCTACGAAACCCCCCATCGCATCGCGGAGTCGATGGACGACCTTCTCGACGCCTTCGGTCCCGACCGCCGGATGGCGCTCTGCCGGGAGCTGACGAAGGACTACGAGGAGATCCGCCGGGGGACCGTGGAGGGAATCCGCCGGGGCGTCGTGGAGGACCCTCCGCGCGGCGAGATCGTGCTCGTCGTGGCCGGCGCGTCCGAGGACGAGGCGGATGCGGCAGCATCCTCCGCCCTGAGCGTCGAGGATCTGGCGGTGCTGTCCATCGACCGCGCGCGGGAGGACGGGCTGCGCATCAAGGACGCCATCGCCGAGGTCATCGAGGAGCATCCGATGCCCGACGGGTCCCTGGCGAACCGCAAGCAGGTGTACGCGGCGGTTCTGGAGATGCGCTCCTAGACTCGTCCAGTGTTTCGAGAAGCACGAGAAGAGCCTGGGTGACCCCCGGCCCTCCGGCCTGCGCGATGAACTCCAGAAGCCCGGCGTCGGCGCGTGGGTTGGCCACCAGCCATCGGCGCAGGTCGGGGCGCTCGCGGGCGATGCGCCAGAGGATCGCGCGGTCGCAGTCCGGGTCGCAGGCGGCCTGCGCGTCCAGGCGTCGTGGCGGATGCGGGGGTGTGGCTGCGGCGTCGTTCTCCCCGTGGGCGGAGCGCGTTCTCCGCTCGGGCGACGAGGGACCGCATTCACTCAGTCGTCGTCCCAGGTCCTCCGGGCGGTCGGGTTGTCTTCTCCTGGGCTGCCCTGCCCTAGGCCTTGTCTCCTGAGACCTTTCCGCCTTGTGCCTTCCCGCCGATGTGCGGTCCCTCCGTATTCGCCACTTCCGAAACGCCATGCCGGCTCCTCCCCGAATCGGTGGATGTCGTGACCGGGTCGTCTGCGACCCACGGGCGTCAGGGCGGAGGGGGCGGAAGGACGGGTTCGTCGGTCCCCGCCACGTTCAGGCCCGCGGGCGGCAGAGCGAACGATGCGGTTCCGTCACGCCGTGGCCCCGACTTCGGCCAGACGTCTTCTGGCCGTGCGGATGTTCGGCCAGAAACGGTTCTCGTCGAGGACCTGCACGCATTCGTGGGGATGGACGTCATAGTCGTCCAGCAGCTCGCGGATCCGTTCGAGACCTCCCAACGCCGCGAACTCCGCGTCCGGCAGCAGCGTCAGATCGCAGACCGTTCGCGCGGGGGCCGTGACCCGGATGCCGGAGATGACCATGACGTCCCTGGCGGAGGTCTTGCGATTGAACACACGGATTCGCCGTCCATGCACAAGCGAGCGGAAATGCGAATCGGACACGATATCGATGGTGTCGGGGAACCGTCCTCCCAGCCACACCCAGGCGGCGAGACCCATGCAGGCGGCCGTGTCCGGAGGAAGCATCGTCCCCACGATGGCGCCTCTGCCGGAGAGCGTGCGCGCCTGCAGGCAGGTGTAGCCGCCCGTGCGATGGTCCAGCGTGCGGATGACGCCATGCCGCGTCAGATGGCGCAGGCTCAGCGGACCGGGAAGGCTGTCCGCCATGACCAGCAGGGGCACCGGGGGGCGGGCATGTCCCTGCGGTCCGCCGTGCGGGCGCCGGGAGGGCCCGATCCGTGGGGAGGCCGGGGCATGGGGCGCCCCCTGGCCGTGGGGTGATGATCCGGGTCGTCCCGCGGGGTGCGAGGCGGTCGCGATCCTGCCCAGCACCTGCACCGTTCCGGTGCTCGGGGAGGTCGCCATCGTCTTCTGGGTTCTCTGCTCCATTACGGCAGGCTAGGACATGCCGTAGGGCCTTCTGGCGTCGCCTCCGAGGAATGGGGATTTGTGGATGGGACCGGAAGGGCCTTTCCAGGCGCCTGCACAGGCCCCGTCGGTCGACCCCCTGTCCCCGACGGGGCCGATAATCGGGAATCATGAGTCATATTCTCGTCAATGTCGCCTGGCCGTACGCCAATGGGCCCCGCCACATCGGCCATGTCGCGGGCTTCGGCGTGCCATCCGACGTCTACGCGCGCTATGAGCGCATGAAGGGCAACAAGGTGCTGATGGTGTCCGGCACCGACGAGCACGGGACGCCGATCCTGGTGGAGGCGGAGAAGGAGGGCGTGACGGCCCAGCAGCTCGCCGACCGCTACAACGCGGTGATCGCCAAGGACCTGTGCGACCTGGGGCTGAGCTACGACCTGTTCACCAGAACCACCACCGGCAACCACGAGAAGGTCGTCCAGGAGCTGTTCACCCAGTGCCTGAAGAACGGGTACATCTACAAGGGGACCCAGAAGGTCGCCATCTCGCCGTCCACCGGACGCACGCTGCCGGACCGCTACATCGAGGGCACCTGCCCCATCTGCGGGGCCGACGGCGCCCGTGGCGACCAGTGCGACAACTGCGGCAACGAGCTGGACCCCGACGAGCTCATCAACCCGGTGAGCAAGATCAACGGCGAGACCCCGCGCTTCGAGGAGACCGAGCACTTCTTCCTCGATCTTCCGGCGCTCGCCGAGGCCAATCTCGCCTGGCTGAAGACCCGCGAGGGCTGGCGCACGAACGTCATCAACTTCTCGCTGGGCCTGTTCAGGGAGGTCCGCCCGCGCGCCATCACGCGCGACATCGACTGGGGCATCCCCGTGCCGGTCGAGGGGTGGATCGACAACCCCAACAAGAAGCTGTACGTATGGTTCGACGCCGTCATCGGCTACCTGTCGGCCTCCATCGAATGGGCCCGCCGCAAGGGCGACCCCGAGGCCTGGCGCGCCTGGTGGAACGATCCGGCGACCCCCGGCTACTATTTCATGGGCAAGGACAACATCACCTTCCACTCCCAGATCTGGCCCTCGGAGATGATCGCCTACAACGGCAAGGGATCCAAGGGCGGCGAGACCGGCAGGCTCGGGCCGCTCAACCTCCCCGAGCAGGTGGTCGCCTCCGAGTTCATGACGATGGAGGGCAAGAAGTTCAGCTCCTCGCGTGGCGTCGTCATCTACGTCAAGGACATTCTGTCGCGCTACCCGGTGGATGCGGTGCGCTACTACATCTCGGTGGCGGGGCCGGAAAGCTCCGACTCCGACTTCACCTGGTCGGAGTTCGTGCGTCATAACAACGAGGAGCTGGCCTCGAGCTGGGGCAACCTCGTCAACCGCGTCGCCAATCTCATCAACAGGAACTTCGGGTCGATCCCGCCGCTTGACGAGGATTCCATGACCGGCGAGGACCGCGCCCTGCTCGAACAGACCGCGGCCGCCTTCGACGTGGTCGGCGGGCTGATCGAGCGTCATCGCCAGAAGAACGCGCTTTCGGAGGCCATGCGGGTGGTCGGCGACATCAACAAGTACGTCTCCGCCACCGAGCCGTGGAAGATCAAGGACGATGAGGCGCGTCTCGGCACGGTGCTCCACGTCGCGGCGCAGGCCGTGTCGGACGCCAATCATCTGCTGGCGCCGTTCCTGCCGCATTCGGCGCAGAAGGTGTGGGAGGCGCTCGGCGGCACCGGCACGTTCTCGCCGCTGCCGCATATCGAGGAGGTCGAGGACCTCGACAGGCCCGGTTTCCGCTATCCCATCATCACCGGCGACTACGAGCTGGGCCGCACGGTGCATCCGTGGGCGAGCGAACCGCTGGTCGCCGGGGCCGCCGTGCCCACGGCCGAGCCGATCTTCGCGAAGATCCCCAAGGAGGCCGTCGACGAGGAGCTCGCCCGCTTCGAGACCCAGCTCGCCGAGCGTCGGGCGGCGGAGCGGAAGAGGTTCGAGGAGGCCAAGGCCCGTCTGCATGAGGACGAGACGAACGAGGAGAAGTAGACGGATTCGGTGACGGGTCCGCCGGTCGGTGCGGACGCGCCGGCCGCGCGGATTCGCGCCGGCGGCTCCCGATCCTCGCGGAGGAGGATGCGCGGCGATCGGGTGACGCACCCGACGATTCGACGGACGGACTTCGGGAGGCCTCCTTGACGAAGGAGACACAATACCGCCACTGGATTCTCAGAGAACTTTCAGGATACCGGGGTGATTCTCCAAGAATCCGCTGGTTATATCAGTCATGTCAGCGGTTGAAGGTGATACGGATACCGATGGCGAGGCTCCCAGCCGAACCCCATAACTGAACCCTTCTTCTCTCTTCTCCTGCCCGGCGGAATCCCCCTCCACCGGGCTTCTTCTTTTTCGTTCCCGGTTTCCCCGACCCCCTGATCTCCATCCCGGCCGCGCCGCCTACGCCCTGGACAGCGCGAAGTCCCTCATAAGATCGAGCGCCCGTCGGCTCTCCTCCAGCCATGTCAGGCAGACGGGGAAGACATGCCCCAGCGTCTGGTGGCGTGGCGCCTTCCAGTCGTGCAGCTCGAAGTCGGCGTGCCGGCGTGCCAGTGCAGCCGCCAGATCCAGGGTCTCCGATTCGAGGAAGTCGTCGCTGCTGGTGGTGAGGAACAGAGGGGGAAGCTGCGCCGACCTCACCAGGCCCTGCGGCGTCAGCCACCTCTGCGCGTCGTCGAGGCCGGCGAAGAAGGCCTCGCCCACCGTGCCCTTCAGCGAGGTGTAGGTGCGATGCCGCCCGGTGCCGGGAGCTCCGTTGCGGGACAGGTCGTATACGCCCGAGACGAGTGCGGCGCCCGAAAGCCGCAGTTCCGAGGCCCTGCGGATCCCGAAGGCGCGGGCCGCGTCCGACGAGGATTCGATGGCGAGGGTGAGCAGCGCCAGTGCGGCTCCCGCCGAGTCCCCGGTGAGGAACACCGTCGACGGGTCGAGCGGATGCTCCTCGGCGTGCGTCTTCACCCACCTCAGTCCCGCCTGGATGTCCGCCAGCTGTCCCCGGAGGTCCGTCTGCGGGGCGACGCGGTAGTTGAGGCCGATGACGCCGAAGCCCAGAGCGCATAGATGCGTGGCGAAGTTGCGGTTGAGCTCCTTGGACCCATAGCAGAAGGCGCCGCCGTGGACGTCGATGAACACGGGGGTCGTATGCCCGCCGCGCAGCACCGCGTCTTGGGGAAGATAGAGGTCGAGCCGATGGCCGCGCACCGAATCGCCGTCCGGCAGATAGGGGATGTCCGTGAGAACGTCCACCCCGTCCGGGTCGCGCCACAGCGGCGTGCGGGGGACGTCCGACGAGGCCATGGCGCATCGGGCGTCGAAGATGGACCGGGCCAGGTCCTCGGGGACGTCGATGAGATCCTCGTCCATGTCGCTCCAGCGCCGAGCGCGCTCGACGATCGAGGGGTCGACTCCGTCGTTCTCGGACTTCGGCGTTCCGCGATGACGGGCCTGCCCTCCCGTCGTCGGCCTCATCGCGTCGGCCATCCCCGCCGTCGTCCTGTCCGATGCCGTCATTGCCGTCCTTTCATGCCGCTGGCGCCGCCTGCACGGGGTTTCCGCGTCCTCCGGCGGAGCGCGTCCCCACATCCGGGGAGTCGTCCGAACCGCGCCGATCACGGTCTCGCTCTCACCCATTATGGGGTCGTCCCGGCGAGAACGGCGGCGTGGCGGCTGCGGGAATGCGTATTCACGGACGGTACCCGTCGACGACTCGCCCGACGTCATTCCGTGAGAGGAAGGGAACGCCCTGTGGTTACCATGGCTTCGCGTCGGTGCTGGAATCCGTCGATGGAGCAGTGCGGCGAAACATACCCAGATCAGTGAGGATGGGCGGTAGGCAGGGTCGATGTACGTCAATTCATCCAGCAACAGCGACGCCGGGAACCTGCGGTGGATTCTTCCCTACTGCCGTCCGGACCTTCCCCGCGTGGCCGGTTCCCTGGTCCTTTTCCTCCTCAATGACACGCTTGCCATCATCTCGCCGCTTATCGCCGGCCTGATAGTCGACCAGGTGATCACCCAGGGTCGTCGCGACCGGCTCGTGCCGCTGTGCGTCCTCATGGTGCTGGTGACGCTGGTCCGCGTGGTGTCGAGATACGGCTATCAGCTCTGGATGGAACGGTTCGGGCAGAACTCCATCTACCGGCTGGTCAGCGACGAGTACGAGAAGCTCCACGAGCTCGACTTCACCTATTTCAACCACACGCGGGTGGGCGACATCATGAGCCGCATGACCTCCGATACCGATGCCATACGGCATTTCCTCAGCTGGGTCACCTATCAGATGGCCGACGCCGTCGTCATGGTTCTCGGGTCGCTGTGCGTGATGGCCTGGATCGACTGGAGGCTCGCCCTGGCCCTCGCCTGCGTGGTTCCGCCCCTGTTCCTTCTGACTCGGCGGCTGGCCTCGCACGCCCGTCCCCTCTTTCTGGCCATCCGGAACTCGCTGGCCAGCCTGAACTCGATGGTGGAGGAGAACATCGAGGGCAACCGGATAGTCAAGGCCTTCGTCCGGGAGGACCATGAGACGCGGAAGTTCGATGAGCGCAACCAGGACTACATGGATCGCAACATGGACCTCGCCGAGAACAGCCGACGCTACATGCCGTGGATGGATGGCCTGGGATTCTCTCTGCAGCTCATCACGCTCGGCTTCGGCGGGCTTCTCGTCATCCGCGGCACGATGACCCTGGGGAACCTCGTCAGCTTCAGCAGCTTCCTGTGGATGCTTGACGGCCCGGTCAGGCAGTTCGGATGGCTTATCAACGACTGGCAGCGCTTCAATGCCAGCTGCGTCAAGATCCGGCGTCTGCTCACGGCCCGGCCGCGCATCGTCGAAAGGCCCGACGCCGCGACGGAGGTCCACCAGGCCGCCGTCATCCAGGCGAAGGTGACCGGGGATGAGGGGCGCCGGCACGTGGCCGAGCGCATGAGCGGCGAGATACGCTTCGACCACGTCAGCTTCGCCTTCCCCGACGATCCGGACGTCCCCATCCTCAAGGACGTCGATTTCGTCCTTCCGGCGGGAAGGAAGCTCGGCATCCTGGGGGAGACCGGCTCCGGCAAGTCGACCCTCGTCAGCCTCATATCGCGCTTCTACGACCCCACGGTGGGGCATGTGCTCATCGACGGCATCGACGTGCGCGACTGGCCTCTCGCGACCCTCCGCAGCCAGGTGTGCATCGTCGCCCAGGACACCTTCCTCTTCTCCGACACGATCGTCGGGAACATCGGCTTCGCCGCCGGGCAGGCGCATGACGAGACGTACATTCGGCGCATGGCCCGCATCGCCGGGGCCGACGACTTCATCCGCGAGCTCCCCGAGGGCTACAACACCATCGTGGGCGAACGCGGCGTCGGTCTTTCCGGCGGTCAGAAGCAGCGTCTCAGCCTCGCCCGGGCGCTTGCCGACGACCCGGCGATCCTCGTGATGGACGACACGACCTCCGCCGTCGACATGGAGACCGAGGCCGAGATACAGCGTCATCTGCTCGAGATGGGAGGCGGCAGAACCACCATCACCATCGCCCATCGGATCTCGTCGGTCAGGGACTGCGATCTGATCCTCGTTCTTGAGCACGGGAGAATCGTCGAGCGTGGCGCCCACGACCAGCTCGTCGCCGCCCATGGACGGTACTGGGAGATCTACCGCCGACAGCTGGGCCTGCAGTCGGGCGAGCCCCAGGGATTCGAATCGTAGGAGGAGGGACCATGGCACAGCGCAACACGTCCCGCGAGGACGAGGAGCTCGAGGAGCGCATCAACCTCCATGACCTCGGACGCATCGTCGCCTATCTGCGGCCGTATGCCGGGAGCATCGCGAAGATCCTCGCCGTCGTGGTGATGATGAGCTCCATCGTCGTCACCGTCCCCTATCTGACGAAGATCATGATCGACGACGTGATCCCGCACGGGGACCTGCCGAGGCTGGGTCTTCTGTCGGGGATACTGGCGGCCCTCATCGTCGTCTACGAGATCGGCCTGCGCTATCGGACGGTCTCGATTACGCGGGTGGGCCAGCTGATGCTTCGCAGCATGAGGCGGGACCTGTTCACCCATATCCAGACGCTGCCCTTCGACTACTTCGACTCGCGCCCGCATGGCAAGATCCTCATCCGCGTCGTCAACTACGTCAACACGTTGTCCGACACCCTCTCCTCGGGGCTGATCAACGTCATCTCCGACGTGTTCACCTTCATCGTCACGCTTGCCGTCATGTTCGTGCTGGACTGGAGGCTTGCGCTGTGGAGCCTCGTCCTCTTCCCGCTGCTGGTGCTGTGGGTGAGAATCCTCCAGGTCTTCCAGCGCCGGGCCTACCAGAGGCTGTCCAACAAGCAGAGCAATCTCAACGCCTATATCCATGAGTCCATCGCCGGGGTGAAGACCACCCAGACCTTCGCCCAGGAGAAGAGCCAGTTCATGGCCTTCCAGAGGCAGCAGGGGGAGGTGCGTGACTTCTGGATGAAGGCGGTCCACATCCAGATGCTGATGTGGCCGGGGGTGCAGACCATCTCGACCATGACGATCGCCTTCCTCTACTACGTCGGCATCATGGGCGTCGGCGGCGTCGACGTGTCCACCGGCGTGCTCATCGCCTTCGTGGGATACGCGAACAATTTCTGGAGCCCCGTGATCGACATGGGGAACTTCTACAACCAGCTCATCACCTGCTCGGCATACCTCGAGAGGATCTTCGAGACCCTCGACGTCAGGCCGTCCATCGTCGACGCCCCTGACGCCGTCCGTCTTCCCCAGGTCCGTGGACGGGTGGACTTCCGCGACGTGGTGTTCCGGTACGACGAGGACGGGCCCAACATCCTCAATCTGGTCAGCCTGCACGCCGATCCCGGGCAGACGGTGGCTCTCGTCGGCCCCACGGGAGCCGGGAAGACGACCGTCGTCAGTCTGCTGTCGCGCTTCTACGACGTGACGGAGGGGGCCGTGCTCATCGACGGATACGACGTGCGCCAGGTGACTCTGGAATCCTTGCGTGGACAGATGGGGATCATGCTCCAGGACCCCTTCATCTTCTCCGGGACGATCCGCGACAACATCCGCTATGGACGGCTGGACGCGACCGACGAGGAGATCGAGGAGGCCGCGAGGGCCGTCCATGCCCACGAGTTCATCGCGGAGCTCCCCGAGGGCTACGACACCGTCGTGCAGGAGCGCGGATCGACGCTGTCCGCGGGCCAGCGTCAGCTGATCTCCTTCGCACGGGTGCTGCTGTCCGACCCGAGGATCCTCGTGCTCGACGAGGCCACCAGCAGCATCGATACGCGGACGGAGGAGGCTCTCCAGGCCGGCATCTCCCATATGCTCAAGGGTCGCACCAGCTTCGTCATCGCCCATCGGCTCTCCACCATAGAGGACGCCGACCTCATCTGCTATGTGGACCACGGCCGGATCGTCGAACGTGGCAGCCATGCCGAGCTCATGGCCAGACATGGGGCCTACTGGCGGCTGGTCGAGTCCCAGTACGCGGCCGCACGCCGCGCGTAGCCCGCGAATCGACTCCCGCGCAAGGAAGGGCGTGGGGCTGGTCCGCGTGACACCCTTCCTGAGCCTGCCGATGGATGCAGGGGCCGCCGCGAGCGTCGTTGCGGGCGTCGCAGCCGCCGCCGGGTCCCGAGCTGCAGCCGGCGGTGTCAGACGGCATGCGCGGTGTCATGACGGCATGGGGACTGCCTAGTGTGGAGGCATGGCAAGGCATCATCATCGCGACCGCAGCTGGGCCCCCGCCCCCGAGCCGCTTCCGGCGGACGCCCGCGTCGTCGACGACCACACGCATGTGGCGTCCGTGGTCCCCTTCTCGCAGGAGATGGACCGGCAGGCGCGCGAGCGCGAGCAGCCGCCCGTCCCCGTGTACTCGGTGGACGAGCTGCTGGATCAGGCGTCCGCGGTCGGCGTGGAAGGCGTGATCGACGTCGGCTGCGAGTACCCGCATCTGTCCACCGCCGTGGACATGGCCCTGGCGCATCCAGGAACCGTGCATGCGGCGCTCGCCATCCACCCCAACGAAGCCGTGCTCCACGGCCATCGCGGCGTCCCCGGACCGGACGGCCTGCCCGTG
This sequence comes from uncultured Bifidobacterium sp., assembly GCF_963540075.1. GTDB lineage: Bacteria > Actinomycetota > Actinomycetes > Actinomycetales > Bifidobacteriaceae > Bifidobacterium. The sequence continues at coordinate 566 of NZ_CAUTOG010000041.1, read as the reverse complement.
ACCTATCGGCCATGGCATGACCTGGCGTTCGGGGACGCTCTGGCCGAGGTGCATCGGCTGTGCCTGGCGCATCCCGGTCAGGTGGTGGCCATCGGGGAGACGGGCATGGACCTGTTCCGCACCGGGCCGGGGGCCGAGGAGATCCAGAGGCAGGCCTTCCGGGACCATATCGCGCTCGCCAAGGAGCTGGGACTTCCGCTGCAGATCCATGACAGGGACGCGCACCGGCAGGTCATCGAGACGCTGCTGGCGGACGGAAGCCCCGAGTTCACGGTCTTCCACAGCTATTCGGGGGATGCCGGCATGGGACGCATCGCCCGCGAGCACGGATGGTATCTGAGCCTGTCCGGGACGGTGGGGTACAAGGGCAACGACGGCATCCGCGAATCGGCGAGGATCGTGGGGATCGACCATGTCATGGTGGAGACGGATGCGCCGTATCTCGCGCCCATGCCCTACCGCGGACGCACCAACGCGCCCTACATGATCCCCTACACTCTGGGAGCCGTGGCCGACGTCTTCGACCTCCCCGTGGCCGAGGTCGCCCGCGCCACGAGACGGACCGT
>NZ_CAUTOG010000040.1:0-14180 GCF_963540075.1 uncultured Bifidobacterium sp. | reverse complement strand
GGTGGGCCGAAGCAGCCGTGAGGAACGGAAAGGAAGGTCGCGCGTGTCGCAGGATTCCGATGTCATCAGCCGCAGCGAGGAGGAGCTCGTCGCCGGTCTCAACCCGCAGCAGGCCGAGGCCGTGCGGTACCGCGGACCGGCCCTGCTCATCGGAGCGGGCGCGGGCTCAGGCAAGACGCGGGTGCTGACGCGCCGCATTGCCTGGCTGCTCAGCGAGATCGGGGTCTGGCCAGGACAGATCCTCGCCATCACCTTCACGAACAAGGCCGCCGGGGAGATGCGCGAGAGGCTGGGCAGACTCGTCGGTCCCGCCGCCCAGCGCATGTGGGTGTCGACCTTCCATTCGGCCTGCGTGAGGATTTTGCGGCGCGACGGCAGATCCATCGGACTGTCCTCCGGGTTCTCCATCTACGACTCGGCGGACAGCGAGCGCCTCGTCAAGAACATCTGCACCGACCTCAACGTCGACGTCAAGCGCTTCACGCCGCGCAGCGTGCTGGCGCGGATATCCGACTCCAAGAACGCGCTGAGGGACTGGCGACGCGACCTGGCGGAGCATGCGCCCGACTACCGTCCCGGACAGCGCGGCTATCATCTCGGACGTCCCGACGACATGGACGCGCTGGTGGCCGTCGTCCATGCCGAGTACCAGCACCGGCTGTCGCTGGCGAACGCCGTCGACTTCGACGACCTCATCTCCCGCACGATCGAGCTGCTGCGCGCGGATGCCGAGGTCGCCGAACGCTATCGCCGGAAGTTCCGCTACATCCTCGTCGACGAGTACCAGGACACCAACCACGCCCAGTACGAGCTCATCCGCGAACTGGCGGGGGTCGACTCGGCCCCTGCGGAGGGAACAGGCGCGGCCTCCCCGGATCCGGCGTCCCGGGGCGCCGCGCGCGGTCCGGCATGGGTGACCGTCGTCGGCGACTCCGACCAGTCGATATACGCCTTCCGCGGCGCCGACATCAGCAACATCCAGGACTTCGACAAGGACTTCCCGCACGCCCGGGTCATCATGCTCGAGCAGAACTACCGCTCCACGCAGACCATCCTCGACGCGGCCAACGCGGTGATCGCCCGGAACCCGGGACGGCGTCCCAAGAAGCTGTGGACGGCGGCCGGCAAGGGGAAGCCGATCGTCGGCTACGCGGCGGACGACGAGCGTCAGGAGGCCTCGTGGATCGCCCGCGAGATCGCCCGTCTGCGCGGCGAGGACGAGGTGTCCTACTCCGACGTCGCCATCATGTACCGGGCCAACGCCCAGTCCCGTCCCCTGGAGGAGGGACTCATCAACGCCGGAATCCCCTACCAGCTCATCGGAGGCACACGCTTCTACGAGCGGCGGGAGGTGAAGGACGCGCTGGCGTACCTGCAGGCCGTCGCCAACCCCGTCGACGACGTCAACATGCGCCGCATCCTCAACGTTCCCAAGCGCGGCCTCGGGGCCCGCGCCGAGGCCCTCGTCCTGGGATGGGCGGGCGAGCATGGCATGAGCTTCTGGGACGGCATCCTCCATCTCGAGGACATCGAGGGGATGCCCACGAGGACCGCGCGTCTGCTCACCGACTTCCGGGCGCTGCTCGACCATCTCGCCGACGTCGCCCGCGAGAACGACGCGCATCCGTCGCGGATCATCGAGGAGACGCTGTCCTCCACGGGTCTGCTCGACGAGCTGAGACGCTCGGAGGACCCTCAGGACGCCTCGCGCGTGGACAACCTTTCCCAGCTGCAGTCCGTGGCGGCCGAATACGAGCAGAACACCCCCGACGCCACGCTCGCCGGGTTCCTCGAGACCACGGCTCTCGTGGCGGATGCCGACCAGCTTCCCGATGAAGGGGACGACAGCGGCAAGGTCACGCTGATGACGCTGCACACCGCCAAGGGGCTCGAATACCCGGTCGTCTTCCTCAGCGGCATGGAGCAGGGGACCTTCCCCCACTCGCGCTCGCTGGATGACGAGGATGAGCTCGCCGAGGAGCGCCGCCTCGCCTATGTCGGGATCACTCGGGCCCGGCGTCGTCTCTACGTCACGCGCGCCGGCGTGAGGTCGCAGTGGGGCCGAAGCGCCGAGATGCTGCCCAGCCAGTTCCTCGATGAGATTCCCGACGAGCTCGTCGAGTGGAAGCGCCGCGAGACCTCCACGGGCGCGCTTCGCGGCGATGACGAGTTCGGCGCGGGCGGAGGCTGGGATGACGAGGGGGAAGCGTCGTACGGGTCCTCCTACGGGTCGCATGGCTCCCAGGGCTCCCGCGGCTCGTCCTACGGGTCGGGTTCCGGCCATTCGGCGGGATGGGGCTCGTCCTCCGGCCGCCGCGTCGGATCGGGCTCCTATGGCTCGTATTCCTCCCGGTCGCGTTCCTCGTCGGATTCCCCGTCGACCTACGGCCACGGGCGGCCGTCCTCGACGGTTTCCGTGCGGCGCGCGTCGGCGACGTCCCACGCCTCCACGGCGGATTCCGACAACCACCTCGACATCGCCGACTTCTCCGCCGGCGACCGCGTCACCCATGACAGATACGGGCTGGGCACGGTCGTCGGCGTCCAGGACAAGGGCCGCAACTCCGTCATCACCGTCGACTTCGGTTCAGGCGGGACCAAAAGGCTGATGCTGCGCGTCGCCCCCATCGAGAAGCTCTGATGGTCGAGCTCCGGCTGCCTCCCAGCGTGCGTTTCCGCAGGTCGCCACGCGGTGATAGTCTGTGAAATCGTGTCCGCCGCAGTGGCGGACGCTGTCTGGAGCCTTGGCCCGTCAGTGGGTCGGCGGCCCTGTGGCCGTTCGTGCATGGCACGGGAAGCACTGGAGAGGCTGGCTCGGCGGGGATCCTCAGGAATCCGCGTCACGTTCAGATAACGACAGAAGCAAAGGAAGAACATGACCAACGTTCAACGGTCACGCCGTCAGGTCCGCCTGTCGCGCGCACTGGGAATCGCGCTGACCCCCAAGGCCCAGCGCATCTTCGAGAAGCGTCCCTACGCCCCGGGCGAGCACGGCCGCACCCGTCGTCGCACCGAGTCCGACTACGCCGTCCGTCTGCGCGAGAAGCAGCGTCTGCGCGCCCAGTACGGCCTCTCCGAGAAGCAGCTTCGCGCCGTCTATGAGAAGGGCACCCACACCGCCGGCCAGACCGGCACCGCCATGCTCGTCGACCTCGAGACGCGTCTCGACGCCCTCGTGCTGCGCGCCGGGTTCGCCCGCACCACCGCACAGGCCCGTCAGTACGTCGTGCACCGCCACATCCTCGTCGACGGCGTCATCGTCGACCGTCCGTCCTACAGGGTCAAGCCCGGCCAGACCATCCAGGTCAAGGCGAAGAGCCAGATCCTCGTGCCGTTCCAGATCGCGGCCGAGGGCGTGCACCGCGACGTCCTGCCGGCGGTCCCCGGCTACCTGGACGTCACGCTCACCTCCCTGAAGGCCACGCTGCTGCGCAAGCCCGAACCGGAGGAGATTCCCGTGCAGGTCAACATCCAGTACGTCGTCGAGTTCTACGCTCGCTGACCCATCGGATTCCTTCCGCGCCCCCGGAGCCGTCAGGCCCGGGGGCGCGGTCGTATTCGTATTCGGAGCAGGGAGTCTTCCGGCGCCCGGATGTCAGGGGAGGGGACGTCAGTCGCCGATGACGGCGCCGACGATGCCCGACACCACCGCCATGATGAGTGATCCGATCACCGACCACCAGAACCCGTCGATCCAGACCCCCACTCCGAACAGGGTGAGGGCCAGCCAGGACGCCAGCTCCATGAACAGCCAGTTGATGATGAGGGCGACAAGCCCGAAGCTGAGAATCGAGAACGGCAGGGCCAGAACGTGCACCACCGGCTTGATCGAGGCGTTGATGAGGGCGAGGAAGAAGGCGAAGGCCGCCACACCCAGCACCGCCGGGCTTCCGATGGGACGCATGCCTGGGAGCAGGGCGACCATGACGCCGGCGGCGATGGTCAGGACGACCCAGCGGGTGAGGAAGGAGGACATGCCCCCGATTATGCCAGCACCACCGGTCCTGCCTGCTTCAAAGCCGTCCGCTTCGGAGCCGCTCCGTCCCTCCCGTGCGAGAGTTCGAGGTCGGAACGCGGCGTAGGGGTCGGCCGCGGCGAGGCCGCGGCCGTCGCGCACGGTGCGATAATGGGCCGCATGCTCCTCCATCTTCATCTCGTCCGCCATGGCCAGACCTACTTCAACCGCTACAACCGGCTGCAGGGTTGGTCGAACTCCCCGCTCACCGAGAAGGGGCTGGAGGACGCCCGACGCGCGGCGGAGAGGCTGTCAGGGGTCGATCTTGCCGCCGCCTTCTGCTCGGACACCACGCGGGCCATGCAGACCGCGACGATGATCCTCGACCGCAACGAGGCGGCGGGGCATCGACGTCCCCCTCTGGTGGCGGACATGCATTTCCGCGAGCAGTTCTACGGCTACTTCGAAGGCCAGGACATGTCCATGGCATGGTGGGCCGCGGGGGCGCCGCATGGCGCACCCACCTACGCGCAGATCGTCGCTGAGCACGGCCTCGGCGCCACGCGCGACTTCCTCAAGGACGCCGACCCCTTCCACGACGCGGAGTCCGACGCGGAGTACTGGACGCGCATCGAGGGAGGATTCGCGCTTATCGCAGCCGCCCCCGGGCTGCAGGACGGCGACCACGTCCTGCAGATATCGCACGGCAACACCCTGCTCAGCCTGATGAACCGCTTCGCGCCCCAGGGGCATGACCTCACGCATCGTCCGGCCAACGGCAGCGTCACGGACATGGACTTCGACACGGGGCTTCCCCTTGACCGGGCGGTGAGGGTGGTCTCGTACGACGCCTGAACGCGCGAGGGGACGTGTGGAGGGCGTCGCGGCGGGAGTCTAGAGTGAGTCGGGTCCGGGAAAGCGGAGCGGTGCAGCGCCGCTCCGACAGAAGAACAGGGGTGCATATGGATGTTGGAGACATCGCCGGTCTGATCGCCGCCATCGCTTTCGCCATCCTCGCCGGCTTCCTCATCTATCCGCTCATCCGGCTCGGCAGGCTTTTCGACCAGATCGCGGAAACCGTGCGCGAATCCGGCGACCATGCCATCCCGGCGCTTGACGAGGGCGTGACCACCGTCAGGCAGATCAACCGTTCGCTCGAGGACGTCAACAGGATCTCGGCGGCGGCCTCGTCCACGGCGAATTCCGTGGGGGCGCTGGCCGACCTGTACGGGTCCTTCCTCGGCAAGCCGATCATCAAGGCGGCATCCGCCCTCTACGCGGTGCGGCAGACGCTGCGCTCCTTCCTCTCAGGACGCCGAGGCGATGGCTCGTCCCGGAACGCGGAATCGCCTGACGCCTCCGCCGAGGGCAGGGGAACCGGATCAGTCGCATCCGCGTCGTCGACTCGCAAGGGGGAGTGAGTGATGGGCAGGCGAGCGTTCTGGCTTCTCGTCGGCATGGTCGCCGGCGTCATCGTCGTCTCGAAGGCACGGGCCTACGTGAAGGCCAACACCCCGCAGACCGTGCGGCGGGTGCTCGACGGCAGGGAATCCGACAACACGGTCATTCGCACCGTCGTGGGTCTCGTCGAGGAGTTCAACGCCGCTCGCCTTGCGCGCGAGGCCGAGCTCAACAGGCGCTACGGGGGATCGATCTAGTCCTCCAGGTCCCGGGGCCGCCCGTGACGGCCATGCCCGGGCGTCAGCACGTATCAGCAATCCGATAGGAACAAGGAGTCAATCCGCGCATGCGCACCTCGGAAATCGCCAGACGCTTCCTCACGTACTTCGAAAGCCAGGGGCATATGGTCGTGCCCTCGGCCTCTCTGATCTCCCCGAATCCCACCACGCTGTTCACCATCGCCGGCATGGTGCCGTTCATCCCGTATCTGCTCGGCGAACAGACGCCTCCGTCGAAGCGCATGGCCTCGAACCAGAAATGCGTACGCACCCTCGACATCGACGAGGTCGGCAAGACCACGCGCCACGGCACCTTCTTCCAGATGCTCGGCAACTTCTCCTTCGGCGACTACTTCAAGCAGGAGGCCATCCATTTCGCCTGGGAGCTGCTCACCGCCCCGCAGGACAAGGGCGGATACGGCTTCGACCCCGAACTGCTGTGGGTGACGACCTTCACGGACGACGAGGAGGCCCGCTCCCTGTGGCGCAACGAGGGCTTCGACCCGGCGCATATGCAGGTGTTCGGGATGGAGGACAACTTCTGGACCACGGGCGGCCCCGGCCCCGGCGGCCCCTGCTCGGAGATCTACGTGGACCGCGGCCCGGAATACGGCCGCGACGGCGGCCCCGCGGCGGACGAGAACCGGTTCATCGAGATCTGGGACCTCGTCTTCGAGAACTACGAGGTCGACAACGTGAAGTCCAAGACGGACCTGCACATCGTCGGCGAGCTCGAGAACAAGAACATCGACACGGGAGCCGGCCTCGAACGTCTGGCCTACCTCATGCAGGGCAAGCAGAACATCTACGAGACGGACGAGGTGTATCCCGTCATCGCGGCGGCGGAGAGGCTTGCGGGCAGGCACTACGGGGAGGACGCCGACGCCGACGTCCGCTTCCGCGTCGTCGCCGACCATGTGCGCTCGGCGCTGATGATCATGAGCGACGGCATCCGTCCGAGCAACGTCGGCCGCGGCTACGTGCTGCGCCGCCTGCTGCGCCGCACCGTGCGCTCCATGCGCATGCTCGGCGTGCGCGACGCCGTCATGCCGGAGCTGCTGCCCGTCTCGCGGGACGCGATGATCCCCAGCTACCCCGAGCTCGCCAACACCTTCCACGAGGTGTACGAATCGGCCTGCGGCGAGGAGGACGCCTTCCGCCACACCCTCGAGAACGGCACCACGATCCTCGACGTGGCCGTCTCGAAGGCGAGGGATTCACGCGGCGAGGTCTCCGGCGAGGACGCCTTCACCCTCCACGACACGTACGGATTCCCCATCGAACTGACCCTCGAGATGGCGGCGGAGCAGGGCGTGAAGGTCGACGAGCGCAGGTTCCGCGAGCTTATGGGCCAGCAGAAGTCCCGCGCGCGCGCGGATGCGCTGAAGAAGCGGCACAACGTGGACCTCAGTGTCTACGACGACTTCCGCAAGACCCTGGCGGCCCCCATCGACTTCCTCGGCTACACCCGGCATTCCAGCCGGTCGTCGGTGATCGGGATCATCCAGGAGGGCAGGGGCTCCGTCCCGGCCGTGACCGGACCGGCCAACGTCGAGGTCATCCTCGACCGCACCCCCTTCTACGCCGAGGCCGGCGGACAGCTCGCCGACCAGGGTCAGATCATCTCCGACGAGGGCGCTGTGCTCGAGGTCGACGACGTGCAGAAGCCGATCAAGGACCTCATCGTCCATCGGTGCAGGCTCACCGAGGGCACCCTGGTTCTCGGCGCCCAGGTCAACGCGACCATCGACGAGGCCAGACGCGGCGCCATAGCCCGGTCCCATACCGCCACCCATATGGTTCACAAGGCCCTGCGCGAGGAGCTCGGCCCCCAGGCCACCCAGCGCGGGTCCGAGGACGCCCCGAACCGTCTGCGCTTCGACTTCCAGTGGTCCAAGGCGCCGGGCCGGCAGGCCATGGACGTCGTGGAGGCGCGCGTCAACGAGAAGCTGCGCGACAATCTCGCCGTCACCACCACGGAGATGACGTTCGACGACGCGATCACCCTGGGCGCGATGCATCTGTTCGGCGAGAAGTACGGTGACGTCGTCCGCGTCGTCTCCATCGGCGAGGACGGGTGGAGCCGCGAGCTGTGCGGCGGGACCCACGTCGACCACGTCGGCAAGATCGGCGCCATCAGCATCATGTCCGAAGCCTCCATCGGCTCCGGCGTCCGGCGCGTGGACGCGGTGGTGGGGCAGGGCGCGTACGAGTTCGGCGCCCGTGAGCACGCCCTCGTCTCCCAGCTGTCGGATTCGCTGAACGCGCGTCCCGACGAGCTCGCGTCGCGCGTGGCCGCCCTCCTCGACAAGCTCAAGGAATCTGACAGAAGACTGTCCGCCATGTACGAGAGCCGTCTCGCGGAGGCCGTTCCGGGAATCGTCGACAAGGCCCGGGATTCGACGGGCGGTATAGTCCTCGCCTCGGCCAACGTCGGTCATTTCGGGGCCTTTGACGCGCTGCGCCGCACGGTTCTTGACATCCGCGGCCGTCTCGGCGAGGACAGACCCGTCGTGGTCGCCCTCGCCGGCGTCAGCGACGAGGACCGGCCGATGGTCGCCGTCGCGACGAACGAGGCGGCGCGCGCCACCGGACTGCGCGCCGGTGACCTGGTCAAGGACGCGTCCAGGGTTCTGGGCGGAGGCGGCGGCGGACGTCCTGACTTCGCCCAGGGGGGAGGAGCGGATCCCGCCAAGGTGGATGCCGCGCTGCAGGGGCTTTCGGACGCCATCGGCCGGAGGCGGTGACCCGGGTGTCGGTCTGGCTCGGCGTGGACCTCGGTGACGCGCGGGTCGGTCTCGCGATGTCCGATCCGGAGCTGACGCTTGCCCATCCGGCCGGTGACATCGAGGCCTTTGGCGACTCCTTCCGCGCCCTGGACGCCGTCCTCGACGTCATCAGGGGCTTCGACGTCTCCCGTGTGGTCATCGGTCTCCCTCTGCTTCTCAACGGTGAGGAGGGGTCCAGCGCGCATAAGGCCCGCCGATGGGGGCGGAGCCTGGGACGGCGTCTGGAGATGAGTCCGCAGGGTTCGGCGGAGCCGTCGGACTCGACATGGTCACCGGCGGGAGGCGGCTTTCCGGCCATCGTCTTCCAGGATGAAAGACTGAGCACGGTCACGGCGCACGGGCATCTGCGGCAGGCGAGCATCGACGGTCGCCGTCACCGCCCGTTCGTCGACCAGGAGTCAGCGGTCATCATCCTTCAGTCGGCGCTGGACGCCACGACGGGGAATCCGCCAAGGAAAGGGGACTTGCATGTCGGATAGCAGCACGCCGGGAGGCGCGACCGGTTCCGATGACTCCGGGTGGAGAGGCGGCTTCCGCGAGTCCTCCGGGGATGCGCCCACCGGGAGGTTCCCTGCCGTCGGCGGCGGCACCGTCGCTTCGGGGGATGAGAGTGCCCCCACGCCGTCGGCTCCCGATGGGCAGGCGACGGATGACGAAGCCCCCGTGGACCTCGGCGAATTCTTCGACAGCCATGCGGAATGGACCGCTGACGACTCCGTCCCTCCGACGCCGCCGGCAATCCACGACGATGCGCATCGCGAGCAACTCCGGACCCCGTCCCCGGCCATCGGGTCTCGTCGGTCCGAGCGCATGCGCCAGCGTCGTCATCGTCGCCGCCGCGGCCGCGTCATCGTCATCGTCGTCGTTGCGGCGGTCATCCTGTCGCTGCTCGTCATAGGCGTCCACGCCGGATACCGGACGCTGTCCCAGTGGAGGGTCGGCATGGCCTCCTCGACGTCGACAAGTCTCGACTATCCGGGTCCCGGAACAGGAAGCGTCGAGTTCACCGTGGCCACCGGCGAAGGCGTGAGCTCCGTCGCCGAGCGTCTGGTGAAGGCCTCCGTCGTCAAGACCGCCGACGCGTTCTCCAGCGTCGTGGCCGCCAACGGCAGCACCCTCTACCCCGGCACCTACGAGCTGAAAAGGCATATGTCCGCCTCCGACGCGGTCGCCATCCTGTCCGACCAGAGCAAGGCCCAGGGCGTGCTTCAGGTCAAGTCGGGGGAGAGAGTGTCCGAGGTCATCGCCGAGGCCGCGAAGCTGTCCGGCATCGCGCAGAAGGAGTTCACGTCGATCGTCGATTCCGGCGGCAGCGGCATTCTTCCCTCCGAGGCCAACGGGAAGTTCGAGGGATGGCTGGAGCCGGGAAGCTATGACGTGAAGTCGGCGAAGTCCGCGTCCGCCATCCTCTCCTCCATGGTCAAGGCCCGCATCACCAAGCTCGATTCCCTCGGGGTGCCGACGGGTTCGCAGCGCGAGAAGATCCTCATCATGGCCTCCATCGCCGAATCGGAGGTGAACTCCGACCAGTACTACGGCAAAGTGGTGCGCGTCATCCTCAATCGCCTCGACAAGGGCATGAACCTGGGAATGGACACCACGGTCGCCTATGGGCTGGGAATCAAGGCCAGCCAGCTCACCGACGCGATGCTCGCCGACACCGGCAACGCCTACAACACGCGTGTTCACGCGGGCCTCCCGCCCGGCCCCATCAGCAATCCGGGCGACGAGGCCCTTCAGGCCGCGCTGAGCCCGCCCTCGGGGGACTGGCTGTACTTCGTCACGACGAATCTCACGACGGGGGAGACGAAGTTCGCGACCACGGAGGACGAGTTCTGGAAGATCCGCGAGGAGTACAAGAACTCGAACAGCGACGCCAACTAGACGCCGCATCGGGTTCCGCGGCGACGTTCGACGGACCGCCCCCGCCTCCCCCAGGCGGTACGATGGGCTCGGTGCCGATCCGGCGGGATGACGCCGTCGACGGGCGAGTTCCAGGGATGATCCCTGTGGGCCGCATCGCCCGGTCCCGTACCGCGAGAGTGGCGACCCATGATGCGGAACGGGATGGTCCATGGACATCCCGCCCATGGACCCGTCACGAGAAGACGATCCTGCCGGAACCGGCAGGGAAGCGACGAAGGAGCTGAACGGATGCTGCGCTGGCAGACCGCTGGGGAATCGCACGGCGAGGCGCTTGTCGCCATGATCGAGGGGCTGCCGAGCGGCGTGGCCGTCAGAACCGACGATGTGGTGAGGGCCCTTGCGCGTCGTCGTCTCGGATACGGCCGCGGGTCGCGGATGGGATTCGAGAAGGATCGCGTAAGGCTGCTCACCGGGGTGCGCCACGGACTGACCCTTGGATCCCCCGTGGCCCTGGAGATCGGGAACACCGAATGGCCGAAATGGACCGAGGTGATGAGCGTCGACCCGCTTGGGCATGAGCTTGCGCCCACCGGCCGCAACGCCCCGCTGACCCGGCCGAGACCAGGGCATGCGGACCTGACGGGGATGCGCAAATACGCCCTGGATGACGCCCGTCCCGTTCTCGAACGCTCCAGCGCCCGTGAGACCGCCTCCCGTGTCGCCCTGGGAGCCATCGCGGCGGATTTCCTCGAGCAGTGCCTGTCCATTCGCACCGTCGCCCATGTCGTCGCCCTGGGCGGTGAATCCGTCGGCTCCGACGCCCCTCTTCCCACGCCGGACGATGCGGACGCCCTCGACGCCTCACCCGTCCGCACCCTGGACAAGGACGCCGAACGCCGGATGATGGCGAGGATCGATGAGGCGAAGTCCGATGCGGACACCGTCGGCGGCGTCGTTGAGGTCATCGCCTATGGCGTCCCGGCCGGGCTGGGCACCTACGTCGAATCCGACCGGCGTCTCGACGCCGCACTGGCGGCCGCTCTCATGGGCATCCAGGCGATCAAGGGCGTGGAGGTCGGCGACGGTTTCCTCGAGGCCGAGAGGTTCGGGTCCCAGGCGCATGACGAGATGGTGCCGGGAGACGACGGTCGCATCACCAGGCTGAGCAACAGGGCCGGCGGCATCGAGGGGGGGATGTCCAACGGACAGCCCATCCGCGTCCGCGCCGCCATGAAGCCGATCCCATCCATCCCTCGCGCGCTGAGGACGGTGGACGTGGCGACGGGGGAGGAGGCCAGGGCCATCAACCAGCGCTCCGACACGACCGCCGTTCCCGCCGCCGCCGTGGTGGCGGAGGCCATGGTCCGACTCACCCTGGCGCGTTTCGTCCTCGCGAAGTTCGGCGGGGACAGCCTGGCCGAGACCTCGCGCAACGCACGGACGTACCTCGCCTCCTGGCCGGAGCATATGCGCTGAGCCGGCGCCGTGGACGGAACGGACGAGACGATGCGGAAGGACGGTCGACGGGGATGACGAGGACGCGACGCCCGGCGCATGTCCCGGCGGGGATGCCGGGACGGCCCCGCGCGGTGATCATCGGGATGCCCGGAGCCGGGAAGACCCGCATCGGACGCGAAACCGCAAGGATGCTCGACGTCGACTTCCATGATTCGGATGCGCGGATCGAGCATGAGTCCGGGGAGAGGATTCCCGACTACTTCGATCGGCACGGCGAGGCCTCCTTCCGCCGGCTCGAATCCAGGATCGTCATGCGGATGCTCGCCTCCTGCGACGGGATCCTCTCCCTCGGCGGAGGGGCGCCCATGACCCCGAGCGTCCAGGACGCCCTGAGGACCTATGTCCGCGACGGGGGAACGCTTGTGTACCTGCAGGCGGACCCGCATGAGGCGATGGAGCGTGCGGTAAGGGCCGGCGGGCGTCCCATGCTGGCCGGGGACGCGCGACGCCGATGGCGAAGCCTGTATGAACGACGCGACCCCGTCTTCGACGCCCTCGCCACCGTCCATGTGAGAACACAGAGGTCGTCGCCCGCCGCGGCGGCCAGAAAGCTGGTGGAGATGATCTCCCAGAAGGTCGTCCATGTTCCCGTCGATGGCGGGAGCGACTACGACGTGCGCATCGGCGTCGATGCCATGGAATCGCTGTCCGAATCCCTCGGCGCGTCCACGATGAGGGTCGCCCTCGTCCATTCCACGCCGGTGCAGCGCCATGCCGACAGGGCCCGGGCCCTGCTGCGTCGGTCTGGTTATGAGGTCGCCGAGATCGTCATCCCCGACGCCGAGGCCGGCAAGACGGTCCAGGTCGCCGACGGGGTCTGGAGCCGTCTGGCGGATGAGGGATTCACGCGCTCGGACGCCATCGTCGGACTCGGGGGAGGGGCCGCGACGGATCTGGCGGGCTTCGCGGCCGCCACCTGGATGCGAGGCATCCGCTACGTCAACTGCCCCACGTCCCTGCTGGCGATGGTCGACGCCTCGACCGGCGGCAAGACCGGCGTCAACATCCCGCAGGGCAAGAACCTCGTGGGCTCCTTCTTCACCCCGACGGCCGTGCTCGCTGACCTGAGGACCCTGGTCTCCCTGCCGCGTGACGTCTTCGTCGAAGGGCTTGGCGAGGTCGCCAAATCCGGCCTCATCAGCGACGTCGGCATGCTTGGCACGCTGCGAGACCACGCCGACGGTCTCAGGAACTTCGACGGCCCCTCCCTGGCGGGCACCCCTCTCGAGGACGTCGTCGCCGAGCTCATCGAACGCACCGTTCGCGTCAAGGTGCACCATGTGGCCACCGACCTGCGGGAGTCCGGACTGCGCGAGTTCCTCAACTACGGGCACACCCTGGGACACGCCATCGAGCAGATCGAGCATTTCCGGTGGCGCCATGGCAACGCGGTGGCGGTGGGCTGCGTCTTCGCCGCCGAGCTGTCGAACGTCCTCGGACTCCTCGACGAGTCCGACGTCGCCCTCCATCGCGAGCTGCTGTCCTCCCTGGGGCTTCCCGTGTCCTGGTCCGGCGGCGACTGGCCGACGGTGCTCGAGCTCATGCATCATGACAAGAAGGCGCGAGGCAACACCCTGCGATTCGTCATCCTCGAATCCATCGGCCATCCCCGTCACCTCGACGACCCGCCGCTGGACGCGGTCCACGAGGCCTTCGAGAGAATCCGCGGCTGACCGTCACGGAGCCCGGGACCCACTCTCGGAATCATCCGGGGAAAACGGTTCCCGCAATCCGAACGGGTGGAGACGAATTCGTGAGGTCTTCGAAATCCGTGAAGGGATGCGGATGACGAGTGGCTTCGGGGAAGCAGGACGGAACGGACATGACACACATGACACACATGACACAACGGATAGGACGGATAGGGGAGGACATGAACGATTCAGGCACGACCATACCGGCCATGGCGTCATCCGATTCCATGAAGGACGTGGCCGGGAAGAAGCCCGTGCGCGTCATCGTCGTCAACGGCCCCAATCTGGGACGTCTCGGCGTCCGTCAGCCCGATGTGTATGGCCATCAGGATCTGGCCGAGCTCGCCACGATCTGCACGGTATGGGGCCGCGATCTGGGTCTGGACGTGGAGGTGCGTCAGACCGACGACGAGGCCGAGATGGTCCGTTGGATGCATCGGGCCGTGGACGAGCACACCCCGGTGGTGATGAACCCGGCCGCCTTCACGCACTACAGCTACGCCCTCGCCGACGCGGCCCATATGGTGGGGGACGCCGGTCTTCCGCTGATGGAGGTGCATATCTCCAATCCGGCTGCGCGCGACGAGTTCCGCAAGCGCAGCGTCATCTCTCCGGTCGCGACGGGTACGATCACGGGGCTCGGATTCCTCGGGTACCGGCTGGCTCTGGAGGCCGTGGC
>NZ_CAUTOG010000039.1:0-14500 GCF_963540075.1 uncultured Bifidobacterium sp. | reverse complement strand
TAACTAAACCAGTATTTGCAAATGGCAATGCAGCGCAAATCCGTGCGGCAAGCCACCCCTGGGGTCGCGTGTGCGGGGCGGTGGGGCGGGGGGCGCCGCCGGGCGCCACGGCACACTCGACCGCGCGCATCCCCGATGCCGTGGATATGGCATATCGTGGTGACTGTGGGACCGCTCCGGTCGAGTGTCCGTCGTGCGACGTCCGGAGGCGGAACCGGCGTCGTCACGCGCGCGGTCCGAGATCGCGCGGTCCGGTCGGATTCGGTCGGCGGATCGACGGAGGGACATGGACGAACGAGGGGTGGTTCATATGGCACGTTCACGAAACGATGCAGACGATACCCACGATGCGGACGGGGGAAGGCGCGTCGCCAAGAACGGCCCGGGTCTTTTCGATGAGATGACCATCCGGGGACTCACCGTGCGCAACCGCATCTGGCTGCCCCCGATGGACATGTACTCGGCGCTTGCCAGGGACGGCAAGCCCACCCCCTTCCACTACCAGCACTATGTCTCGAGGGCGATGGGCGGCTTCGGGCTCATCATCGCCGAATCGACGGCGGTGACCCCTGAGGGGCGCATCTCTCCCTGCGACGTCGGCCTGTGGAACGACGACCAGATCGATGCCTGGCGCTGGATCGTGCGCGACGTGCGGGACGCGGGAGCCGCGATGGGCGTGCAGCTCAACCATGCCGGCCGCAAGGGATCGACCGGATGCGTGCCGACGGGGCATATCGGCGCCAGCGTCCCCCTCGAGGAGGGCGGATGGCAGACGGTGGCTCCCAGCCCCATCGCCTACGGCCGCTACGCCGAGCCTCGTGAGCTTGGGGTGGAGGAGATCCACAGCATCATCGACCGCTTCCGGGATGCGGCCGGCCGCGCCGTGGCCGCCGGATTCCAGTTCATCGAGCTGCATGCCGCGCATGGCTATCTCATGTCGCAGTTCCTCGACCCGCTGAGCAACAGACGCGAGGACGAATACGGCGGGGACCTTGAAGGGCGCTCCCGCTTCCTCGTGCAGATCGCGGACTCGGTCCGCAGGGTCATTCCCGACGCCATGCCGCTGTTCGTGCGCGTCTCCGCCACCGACTGGGCCGCAGGCGGGTGGGATCCCGAACAGACCGTCCAGCTGGCGCGGATCCTCAAGGACCATGGCGTCGACCTCATCGACGTCTCGACCGGGGGCATCGTCCCGGATGTGACGATTCCCGTCAAGCCCGGCTACCAGGTGCCGTTCTCGGACAGGGTGCGGCGTCGCTCCGGCCTGCCCGTGACGGCCGTGGGGCTGATCACCAAGCCCAAGCAGGCGCGGCGCATCCTGCGCAACCATGAGGCGGATGCCATCGAAATCGGTCGAGCGGCTCTGCGCGACCCGTTCTGGCCGCTGCGCGCGGCCCACAAGCTGGGTCTGGACGCCCAGGACGCCCCCTATCCCTACCAGTACGAACGGGGTGCGTTCTAGTCCGTTCTCTTCCGTTCCGGTCGGCTGCCGGTTTCCCCGCCGGTCAGGCGTCGAGGCCGACGGCCTGGGAGACGTGTTCGAACCCGTCGCGTCGCAGTAGCGCCGCGAGTCCACGCTTGAGCACGGTGATCTGCTGTGGTCCCCGGTACATAAGGGCCGAGACGAACATCACCAGCGAGGAGCCCGCGCGGATCTTCGCATAGGCCTGGGCCGGGGTGAACACCCCGCCGACGCCCGCGATGGCGAGCCGGTCGCCGAACTCCCGATAGCTGCGGCGGATGAGGTCGTTGCCGGCGGCGTAGGTGGGCCCGCCGGAGAGGTTCCCCTTCCACTCCTTCGGCACGACGAGGCCCGTGCGGTCCTTCTGCAGGTTGGCGATGGTCACGCCCTGCACGTCATGGTCGGCGATGACCGACAGCAGGTCGCGGAACTCCGGCCACGTCCTGTTCAGCGGCATCTTGATCAGAGTGGGCTGCGAGCGCTTCACGGTGTCCAGGGAGTCCAGGAGGCGGTCGAGGTTCTTCGGTTCGGTGAACGGCTCCCCGACGTGGGTGTTGGGGCAGGAGATGTTCACCTCCACCATGGCGGTGCGGTTCGCGGCGCGTTCCAGCGAGATCCGGTAGTCCTCGATGCCTTCGTCCAGATCGCCGACGAGATCATCGTTCGTGCGGGCGATCGATACCGACATCTGCAGGGACCGTGCCTTCGTCCAGGCCCTCTCGGCCCGGTCGATCACCTTCGCGCTGCCGTCGTTGGCGAGGCCCACGTGCACGAGCATGGAGTCGTATTCCGGCAGGCGGTGGAACCACGGTCTGGGATTCCCCAAGCAGGGCCGTGACGTCGTGGAGCCCACCGTCTCGAAGCCGAATCCCGCGTTGTCGAGGAGCACGGGCATATCGCAGTTCTTGTCGAGCCCTGCCGACAGCCCGAAGGGATTGGCGAAGCCGACGCCCATCACCGAGGTCTCGAGGACGGGGTCGGTGTAGTCGAGCATGCCGTGGAGCAAGGCCATCAGAGGCGCGACGCGTCCCGTGGCACGGCAGAAGTCGATCATCCTCTCGTGCGCCTTGTCCGGTGGGACGTTGAAGACGGCGTGCGGCTTGACGACGTGCCGGTAGGCGAACGTGAACAGGTCGCAGGTGGCCTTGTTGACGGCGTCGTGCAGGAAATCCTCGGAGACGTAACCCATGCCGCCCATTGTCTCACTCTTTCGCCCTGCCCTGTCGGCCGTCCCCGTTGTCGGCCGTCCCGTCGTCCGCCCGCGCCTCGGCGGTTTCCGTTCCGGGTCGCGGGCTGTGTCCTCCGCGCCGGCCGTCGCGTCGTTCGTCGATGTCCTGACGTCCTCATCCTGCGACGTCATCGGCTCCCGGCGTGCGTTCAGCCCGCGTCCGGGACTCGTCGAGGGCTTCTCCGTGGTCCATCCACGGGCGGCTCAGGATCGCGGCTGTACAGTGAGGGCGTGAATGAAGCGAGTGATCGGCCCCGGCGCAGCCCCGGACGCGTTTGCGTCGTCATGCCGACGTACGACGAAAGGGAGAATCTCGTCCCGACCATCCGCGGGGTGCTGGGGAACGAACCGGACGTCGACGTCCTCGTCGTCGATGACGCCTCTCCCGACGGCACCGGGGAGCTTGCCGACCGGCTGGCGGCGAAGGATGGGCGCGTGCACGTCCTGCATCGCACGGAGAAGAACGGGCTGGGTCCCGCCTATCTGGAGGGGTTCGCCTGGGCCTTGGCGAACGGCTATGACGTGGTATGCGAGATGGACATGGACGGCTCGCATCGTCCCGAGGATCTTCCGCGGCTGCTGGACCCGCTTGGACGCCACCCCGCCGTCGACCTCGTCATCGGGTCGAGGCGAGTGTCCGGGGGGCGAACGGAGAACTGGCCGTGGTACAGGGACCTCATATCGCGCGGCGGCTCGTGGTACGCGCGCCGGATGCTCGGGCTGGGCGTGCATGACATGACGGCCGGCTTCCGCGCCTACCGTGCGTCCATGCTGCGGCGGCTGGACCTCTCCTCGGTGGTCTCCAACGGCTACGTGTTCCAGATCGACATGACGAGACGGGTGGCGGCCGCCGGGGGGCGCATCGTCGAGGTGCCCATCGTGTTCCTCGAACGCATCCGCGGACGTTCGAAGATGGATTCCTCCATAGTCTCCGAGGCCATGCGCAGCGTGACCGTGTGGGGCGTCCGCCGCAGGCTCGGGCGGCTTTCCTGATGCGCGATGATGTGAGATAATGTTCGAATGATTTCCTCACAGCGCCAGCATCTCATCCTGGGCCGGCTGCGCACGCGCGGGGCCGTCCGCATCACCGCGCTGTCCAGGGAGCTCGGGGTGTCCGCGATGACGATCCGCCGCGACATCGCCGAGCTGGCGGACAAGGGACTGCTCAAACGCGTCCACGGCGGGGCCATCACCACGAGCGCTCTGCTCAGCGAACCGCTGTTCTCCGTCAAGTCGCAGATGGACATCGGCCTCAAGGACGCCATCGCACGCACCGCCGTCGACTACGTCTCCCCGGGCGACGTCATCGCCATAGGGGGCGGGACCACGGCCTACGTGTTCGCCCAGCATCTGCTCGAGTCGCAGCGCTGCGCGGGCATCACCATCCTCACCAACTCCATGCCCGTGGCCGAGCTCGTCCAGGCGCTCGAGTCCAAGGAGGTCGAAGTCATCGTCACCGGCGGCGTCATCACCCGCTCGAACTGCCTCGTCGGCCCCATCGCAGACAAGGTCGTGGCGTCCCTGAGGGTGAACACCGTGTTCCTGGGCACGCATTCGGTGTCGTTGCCGCGAGGCTTCCTCATGCCGAACTCCCTGGAGGCCGCCACCGACATGGCGATGATGGACATCGCCGACCGCACGATCATCATCACCGACCATACGAAGTGGAGCAGCACCTCGCTGTCGCTGTTCGCGCGCTTCGACCAGGTCGACACGGTCGTCACCGACGACGGGCTCGACGCCGAATCCGTCTCCGCCACGCGCGACCTCGTCCGCGACCTCGTGCTCGCCCATCCGCAGGAGGACGCGGACAGGGGGTGAGGGCCGGCCGTCCGGCCATCCGCGTCGGCCGTACGCAGCCGTTCCTATACTGAACCGGCGACGGCCATCCGTCGTCGCGACACCGATCGGGGAGCTTATGAACAAGGCCATCATCACCGTCGTCGGACAGGACACCGTGGGCATCATCGCCCGCGTGTGCACGTACCTGTCGGACCATCACGTCAACGTGCTCGACATCTCCCAGACCATCATCGACGGCTTCTTCAACATGATGATGATCGTCGATTATGCGCAGTCGGACGTGGAGTTCGGGGCCATTGCCAAGGACCTTGACGAGCTGGGCGAGGGGATCGGCGTGCGCATCCGCTGCCAGCGCGAGGAGATCTTCACCCGGATGCACCGCGTCTGAGACCGCCACGGGAGGCAGATCATGCTGAATATCATGGAGGTCCACGAGACCAACCAGATGATCGAGCAGGAGAGGCTCGACGTCCGCACCATCACGATGGGCATCAGCCTCGTGGACTGCGCGGCCGACACCGTCGACGAGGTGTGCGACAGGGTGTACCGCCGCATCACCGACAAGGCGCGCGACCTCGTGTCGGTGGGCGAGGCCATCGAACGCGACTACGGCATCCCCATCGTCAACAAGCGCATCACGGTCACGCCCATCGCGCTGGTGGGCGCCAGCGCATGCCGAAGCCCCGAGGACTTCGTGCGCATCGCCCACGCCCTCGACCGCGCGGCCAAGGAGGTCGGTGTCGACCTCATCGGCGGTTATTCGGCCCTCGTGTCCAAGTCGATGACCCCCGCCGAGGAGATGCTCATCCGCTCGCTGCCGCAGGCGCTCGCCGAGACGGACATCGTGTGCTCCTCCGTCAACGTCGGCTCGACGAAGACCGGCATCGACATGGACGCCGTCGAGCTGCTCGGACACGTCGTGAAGGACATCGCCTACGCCACGCGCGACAACGACAGCTACGGCTGCGTCAAGTTCGTCGCCTTCTGCAACGCCCCCGATGACAACCCCTTCATGGCGGGCGGGTTCCACGGCGTCACCGAGGGGGACGCCGTCATCAACGTCGGCGTCTCGGGCCCCGGCGTGGTCTCACGCGCGCTGGACGCGGCGGTGGGGCGCGACTTCGAGTTCCTGTGCGAGACCATCAAGCGCACGGCCTTCAAGATCACCCGCGTGGGCCAGCTCGTCGCCCAGGAGGCCGCGCGACGGCTCGGCGTGCCCTTCGGCATCATCGACCTCTCGCTCGCTCCGACCCCCGCCGAGGGCGATTCGGTGGGTGAGGTGCTCGAGAAGATCGGCGTCGCGCAGGTGGGCGGCCCGGGCACCACCGCGGCGCTCGCCATGCTCAACGACCAGGTGAAGAAGGGCGGCATCATGGCGTCCTCCTACGTCGGCGGGCTGTCCGGCGCCTTCATCCCCGTCTCCGAGGACCGCAACATGATCGCGGCGGCGAAGTCCGGCTGCCTGACGATCGAGAAGCTCGAGGCCATGACCTGCGTGTGCTCCGTCGGGCTGGACATGATCGCCATCCCGGGGGACACCACCGCCTCGACGATCTCCGGCATCATGGCCGACGAGGCCGCCATCGGCATGGTCAACCAGAAGACCACGGCCGTGCGGGTCATCCCCGTCTATGGCAAAACCGTGGGCGATTCGGCGAGCTTCGGCGGGCTGATGGGCTATGCGCCGATCATCCCGGTCAACACCACCAGCTGCGAGGCCTTCGTCACGCGCGGCGGACGAATCCCCGCACCCATCCACAGCTTCAAGAACTGAGGATGGGGGAGGGGCCAGAGGTCGGAAGCCGAGGGATGGGGGATCCGGGATCCGATCATCGGATTCCCCCGCGACGGCTCAGCGGCCGCCGGCGAAGCCCAGCTGCCTCCACGCCTCGTAGATGGCGATGGAGGCGCAGTTCGTCAGATTGAGGCTGCGCAGGCTCGGACGCATGGGCAGACGCACCTGCGCAGCCACATGCGGCCCTGTCATGACCTCCATGGGGTCGGGGATGTCGCCCGGCTCCGGGCCGAAGAGCAGGACGTCCGTGGGCCGGTACTCGACGTCCGTGTACAGGGTCGTGGCATGCGCGGTGAACGCGATGATGCGCGAGTCGGGCATGGACCTCACGAGGTCATCGAAGTCGGGATGCAGCACGACATGGGCCATGTCGTGGTAGTCGAGGCCCGCTCGGCGCAGCTTGGTGTCGTGGAGGTTGAACCCTAGGGGCTCGATGAGGTGGAGGATGGTTCCGGTCACCGCGCACAGGCGGATGGCCGATCCCGTGTTCCCGGGGATGCGAGGCGAGTAGTAGCACAGATGCGGCGTGGAGGTCCGGGCCCTGGCCGCGTCCTCGGCGCTGAGCATGGCGTCGACCACGTTGATGGGGTTGCCGTGCGCGTCGGTGACGAGCTCATCCGGACCGTAGTTCGACCGGCGATAGCCATACTCGTACATGCCCTCCGGAGGATGGACGTCCTTCGCCGACCCCGTTGTCTGAGCTCCCATGTCCGTCGCCGTCTCCCTTCGTCGCAGCCGTCGCGTTCCCATGGTCCTCGGCCGTCGGTTCCGGTTCCTCGGTTCCGGTTCCGCGTCGTGGGTTCCGTGCCGGTTCCGACCTCTCCGCCCGGGGGCGCACCAGCCGAGCATAATGCGCCCCCTACCTGAGGGGCGGCCCCGGAGGCCGCGCCGTGAGTCTCCTTGCGGATCCGATGCGTCCCCGATCTGAGGAGATGGCCGTAGCGACCCTCGACCGCTCCGGACGGCCTCGTCCGTGTCCGGTGCCGGATCGACCGACGATCTCATACGAGGTCGGGACGTTGCGGAGGTGGATTCGTGAGGGCATGGGACGTATGAACGACGTTTGGGGAACCGTATGGGGGAACCGGGCGTTCGTTGGGCAGTTGCGTGCCGATTAAGGGGTTTTCGGCGTTGAGGGAATGGCGGATTTCCGCGGATGATGAATCGATTGTCCGGAGAAGGGCGCCCAGGATGTGACTTCAATGCCCAACGAGACCGAACGGTGCCCCATGAACGTCTCGAAAGGCATCGTTTCGGTTCCGGCGTCAGGCCGTCGCGGGCGTGCGCACAATGGAGGGATGGCGGACACCGTGAAAGACAGCACTCCCGGCGGGGGCGGCGCACACCGGGGAGGCGGCCCCTCCACCGCCGCGGACGGTGCCGTGGGGACGCATGAGGCCGGTGGCGTCGCCGCGGCGCTCGCAACCTGGTGGGGAGGGCATGCCCGTGACCTGCCCTGGCGTTTCGGCCGGACCACGCCCTGGGGCGTGCTCGTCTCCGAGGTGATGAGCCAGCAGACGCCCATGTCGCGGGTCGTTCCCTACTGGACGGCGTGGATGCACGACTGGCCCGATCCGGCATCCCTGGCTGCGGCGACCACCGCGGAGGTCATCACCGCATGGGGGCATCTGGGCTATCCGCGACGGGCGCTGCGCCTGAGGGAATGCGCCGGCGTGGTGTGCGGACGCCATGGCGGCCGTCTTCCCGACTCCTACGAGGCGCTTGTCGCGCTGCCGGGCATAGGGGACTACACCGCCTCGGCGGTGATGAGCTTCGCCTCCGGCCGGCGCATCGTCGTGATGGACACGAACATCCGACGTGTGCTGTCGCGGGTGTTCCTGGGGGAGGAGTCCACGGGAGGGGCGGCGTCGCGACGGGAGCGCGGCCTTGCCGAGGAGGTGCTCCCTCGGGACGCGGGGGGTTCCGTCATCTGGAACCAGTCCGTGATGGAGCTGGGCGCCATGGTGTGCACGGCGCGCACGCCGGACTGTGCGGTCTGCCCGCTGGCGTCGTTCTGCGGCTTCCTCGCAGCGGGCAGACCCGGCCTCGGTGAGCGGCGAACCCGCCCGCGCCAGCGCTTCGAAGGCACCGACCGTCAGGTTCGGGGGCTTGTGCTGCGGGCCCTGCGCGAGGCCGGGAAGGGCGCCTCGCTGTCGCGGGCCGATCGGGAAGGGCTCTGGGGGGACCGGGTCCAGCTGGAGTCCTGCGTCGCCTCGCTGGACGAGGACGGACTCGTCGAGATCCTCGCGGACGGGTCGGTGAGGCTTCCCCTCGCCTAGGCCGTCCGGCATCGCACCATGCCGCCGGACGCTGTCGTGAGAGGGCCTTGCGCCCGCCTCGGCGGTTTTTTGAATCGTCTCGTCCGCCGCGTTCCTCGCGTCCGCCGCGACCTGCGCCTCGCCTAGACTGAAGGCATGCCATCCCGTTCGTCGAGACCCTCGTCCCCGCGGCCATCCTCCGCGCGCGGGCGGGTGTCCCGTACCGGGCCCCGTCCTGTGCATCCACGCCGCAGCGGCCGACTCCGGCGGGTGTACCTGCGCCGTCGCATCGTCGCCGGCCTCGCCGCCGTCCTGGTGATCGCCCTTGCGGTCTTCTGCGTCGTCAGTCTCGCCAAAGGCGCCGCGGCGATCGTCGGGCGGATGACGCAGGAGCAGCCCGGCATCACCAGGTCCCCCGTCCCGGACCCCAGCGAGACGAGCGCTGTGAAGGACTGCGGCGCGGACGACCTCAGCCTGCAGCTCACGGCCGCCTCGCAGACCGTGGCCGTCGGAGGATCGGTGGACTTCACCGTCACCATCGTCCATGAGGGCTCGGGGAGCTGTCTGGTGGATGGATCCGACTCCTCCAGGATTCTCACGATCACGTCGGGGAACGACACGGTGTGGACCTCCGCCTCCTGCCCCTCCGATTCCCGCATGCTGCTCATGGCCAAAGGAGACAAGGACACGGCCACGATCACCTGGAACGCCGACAGGACCGGGTCGAGCTGTGAGGAGGACTCCTCCCTGCCTCGCGTGGACGCCGGGACCTATGTCGCGAAGGTGACGATGAAAGGGGACGCCTCGGTCTCCAGTCCGTCGGTCACCGTGACCGTGAAGTGACGGGCCGACCCGTCCGGCGTGTCGAGCCTTGTGATGCTCCTCTGTGATTGCTACACTTTCGACTTTGCATGAAGTATGTCATATTGCGGGCATGCTGAGGAAGCAGGGCCCCTTCGACGTCATATGGTGGTCGTCGACCGCGTCCTGCGGGTTCCGAACCGGTATCGAAAGCGAACGATAGGACGTCCATTGGCTGCCACCAAGGCTCAGACGACAATCACCACACACGCTAAGGCCGACGAGCATGACATCGCTCTGCGCAAGGCCTCGGATCGCGTCAACTTCGGCTCCATCCGCGAACCGATCGACGTTCCGTACCTGCTGGGAGTGCAGACCGACAGCTTCGACTGGCTGATCGGGAACGATCGCTGGAAGGCGCGGGTCGAGGAGGACGAGAAGAACGGCACGCACACCGTTCCCCATGTCTCCGGGCTCGACGAGGTCTTCCAGGAGATCTCGCCGATCGAGAACTTCGCGGAGACGATGAGCCTGGCCTTCTCGGGTCCGTACTTCGAGGAGCCCCGTCATAGCGTGCAGGAATGCAAGGAGAAGGACTACACCTACTCGGCCCCGCTGTACGTGCAGGCCGAGTTCGAGAACGGCGAGACCGGCGAGATCAAAAGCCAGACCGTGTTCATGGGCGACTTCCCGCTGCAGACCCCTCACGGCACCTTCATCATCGGCGGCACCGAGCGCGTCATCGTCTCGCAGCTCGTCCGCTCCCCTGGCGTGTACTTCGACCGCACCTCCGACCGCACCTCCGACAAGGAGGTCTTCGGGGCGAAGATCATCCCGAGCCGGGGCGCCTGGCTGGAGTTCGAGATCGACAAGCATGACGGTCTGTACGTGCGGGTGGACCGCAAGCGCAAGCAGCCCGCAACCGTCTTCCTCCTCGCGATCGGCATGAGCAAGGATGAGATCGCCGAGGCCTTCAAGGGCTACCCCCTCGTCATGGACGCCCTCGGCAAGGAGAAGATCGACAGCCAGGAGTCCGCCCTCACCGAGCTGTACGGCAAGATCCGCCCCGCGGACACCGCCAGTGCCGAGGCGGGACGCAACCTCCTCGACTCCTTCTACTTCAACACCCGCCGCTACGACCTGGCGCGCGTCGGACGCTACAAGATCAACCGCAAGCTCGGTCTGGAGATCGACCCCGACAACCGCAGCCTGACGCGGGACGACATCATCGCCACGATCAAGTACCTCGTCGCCCTGCATGCAGGCGACGCGACCTTTCCCGGACGCCGTGACGGCGAGGACGTGCAGCTGCGCGTCGACGCCGACGACATCGACCACTTCGGCAACCGCCGCATCCGCCAGGTCGGCGAGCTCATCCAGAACCAGCTGCGCACCGGCCTGAGCCGGATGGAGCGCGTCGTGCGCGAACGCATGACCACGCAGGACGCCGAGGCCATCACCCCGCAGTCGCTGATCAACATCCGGCCGGTGAACGCCACCATCAAGGAGTTCTTCGGCACCTCGCAGCTCAGCCAGTTCATGGACCAGAACAACCCGCTGGCGGGCGTGACCAACAAGCGCCGTCTGTCGGCCCTGGGCCCCGGCGGCCTGTCCCGCGACCGCGCCTCCATGGAGGTGCGCGACGTGCACCCCTCCCACTTCGGACGCATGTGCCCCATCGAATCCCCTGAAGGCCCGAACATCGGGCTCATCGGATCCCTTGCCACCTTCGCGCGCGTGAACCCCTTCGGATTCATCGAGACCCCGTACCGCAAGGTCGACCACGGCCATGTCACCGACGACGTCGTGTACATGACGGCCGACCAGGAGACGGAGCACGTCATCGCGCAGGCCAACCAGGAGCTCGACGAGAACAACGACCTCGTCTCCTCCCAGGCCCTTGTGCGAGACGCCGCCGGAGAGGCTGAGGACGTCCCGGTCGACCAGGTCGACTACATGGACGTCTCGCCACGTCAGATGGTGTCGGTCGGCGCCTCCCTCATTCCCTTCCTCGAGCATGACGAGGGCCACCGCGCGCTCATGGGAACGAACATGCAGCGTCAGGCCGTCCCGCTCGTCAAATCCGAGCGGCCGCTGGTGGGCACCGGCTCCGAATGGCGCTCCGCCGTCGACTCGGGTGACGTCATCCTCGCCGAGAAGCCCGGCGTGGTCGTCTACGTCTCCGCCGACGTCATCCGCGTCATGAACGACGACGGCACCCAGTCGAGCTACCGTCTGGCCAAGTTCCAGCGCTCCAACCAGACGACCTGCTACAACCAGGTTCCGCTGATCAGGGACGGCGAACGCGTGGAGAAGGGAACGGTCCTCGCGGACGGTCCCGCCACCCAGAAGGGCGAGATGGCCCTCGGCAAGAACCTTCTCGTCGCCTTCATGCCGTGGAACGGCTACAACTACGAGGACGCCGTGATCATCTCCCAGCGCCTCGTGCGCGACGACACGCTATCCTCGATCCACATCGAGGAGTACGAGATCGACGCCCGCGACACCAAGCTGGGCGCCGAGGAGATCACGCGCGACCTGCCGAACGTCGGAGAGGACGCCATCGCCAACCTCGACGAGCGCGGCATCATCCGCACCGGTGCCGAGGTCGAGGCCGGCGACATCCTCGTCGGCAAGGTCACCCCCAAGGGCGAGACCGAGCTCACCCCCGAGGAGCGTCTGCTCAGGGCCATCTTCGGCGAGAAGAGCCGTGAGGTGCGCGACACCTCGCTGCGCGTCCCCCACGGCGAGACCGGAACCGTCATCGCGATCAAGGAGATCACGCGCGAGGATGCCGAAAACGACGGCGACGAGCTGCCGAACGGCGTCAACCAGATGATTCGCGTCTACATCGCCCAGCATCGCAAGATCACCCAGGGCGACAAGCTTTCCGGCCGTCACGGCAACAAGGGCGTCATCTCGCGGATCCTGCCCGAGGAGGACATGCCGTTCCTGGAGGACGGAACCCCGGTCGACATCATGCTCAACCCGCTCGGCGTGCCCAGCCGAATGAACCTCGGGCAGGTGCTCGAGCTGCATCTCGGCTGGATCGCCCACGCCGGGTGGGACATCACCCTCGACCCCGACCTCGAGGCCGCCTGGAAGAAGTACGTCCCCGTGGGCGCCGAGAAGGGCGCCCCGGCCACCCCGGTGGCCACCCCGGTGTTTGACGGCGTGCGTCCCGACGTGCTCAAGGGGCTGCTCAGAACGACCCTGCCCAACCGCGACGGCAACAAGCTCGTCGGCGAGGACGGCAAGGCCACCCTCTTCGACGGCCGTACCGGCGAGCCCTTCCCCAGGCCGATCTCGGTGGGCTACATGTACATGCTCAAGCTCCACCATCTGGTCGACGACAAGATTCACGCCCGTTCCACCGGCCCGTACTCGATGATCACCCAGCAGCCTCTGGGCGGCAAGGCGCAGTTCGGCGGCCAGCGCTTCGGCGAGATGGAGGTATGGGCCCTTGAGGCCTACGGCGCCGCCTACACGCTGCACGAGATGATGACCACCAAGTCCGACGACGTCGACGGCCGCGTGCGCGCCTACGGCGCCATCGTCAAGGGAGAGAACCTGCCACCGGCCGGCATTCCCGAGTCCTTCAAGGTGCTGCTCAAGGAGATGCAGTCCCTGGCGCTTAACGTCGAGGTGCTCAACGCCGAGGGCGTGGCCATCGACATGAAGGACGACGATGACGACCTCGCGTCCTCGTCGGCCGACCTCGGCTTCAACATCGGCGCCCGCCCTGATGCGGCCGCCAAGGAGGACCAGGTCGCCGACGAACCGGAGTACCGGTAGCATCCGCACGGCGTCGCGTCCCGTGGCCCAGGCCACGCCGCGCGACGTCGTCCCAACCCTTTCGTGAACACGACTTCAAAAGACAGGACATAGAGTGCTGGACGTCAACGCATTTGACAAACTGAGAATCGGACTGGCCACCGACAAGGACATCGAGGGCTGGAGCTTCGGCGAGGTCAAGAAGCCGGAGACCATCAACTACCGGACCCTCAAGCCCGAGAAGGACGGTCTGTTCGGCGAGCAGATCTTCGGCCCCACCCGTGACTGGGAGTGCGCCTGCGGCAAGTACAAGCGCGTGCGTTTCAAGGGCATCGTCTGCGAGCGCTGCGGCGTGGAGGTCACCCGCAGCCGCGTGCGCCGCGAGCGCATGGGCCACATCAAGCTCGCCGCCCCCGTCACGCATATCTGGTACTTCAAGGGCGTGCCGAGCCGGCTCGGCTACCTCCTCGACATCACCCCCAAGGATCTGGAGAAGGTCATCTACTTCGCCGCCTACATGGTGACGTCCGTGGACGAGGAGAAGCGTCACGCGGATCTCCCCGACATCGAGGCCGAGCATATGACGGACATCGCCCGTCAGGAGGCACGCCGCGACCGCGAGCTCCAGGAGAGGGCGAAGAAGGCCGAGGAGGACCTTGCCGAGCTCGAGGCCCAGGGCGAGGTCAAGGCCAGCGTGAAGACGAAGCTGCGCAATGGCGCCGATCGCGAGATGGCGGCCATCCGCCAGCGCTACCAGGTCGCCATCGACCGCTCGAACGCCGCCCTTGACAAGTTCAAGGGCCTCAAGCCCGGGGACATCATCGATGACGTCGACCTCTGGGCCGAGATGAAGAGCAACTACGGCAGCGGCACCCTGGACTACTTCGACGGATGCATGGGCGCCGAGGCCATCGAGAGAAGGCTCAAGTCCCTCGATCTTCAGGCCGAGTCGGAGAGGCTCCGCGGCGAGCTGAAAAGCACGGCGGGCCAGCGCAAGGCCAAGGCCCTCAAGAGGCTCAAGGTCGTCAACTCCTTCCTGACCACGAGCAACAAGCCCCAGGCCATGGTGCTCAACAACGTCCCCGTCATCCCCCCGGATCTCCGGCCGATGGTGCAGCTCGACGGCGGCCGCTTCGCGACCTCCGACCTCAACGACCTCTACCGGCGCGTGATCAACAGAAACAACAGGCTCAAGCGCCTGCAGGAGCTTCACGCCCCCGAGATCATGCTCAACAACGAGAAGCGCATGCTCCAGGAGGCCGTCGACTCCCTGTTCGACAACGGACGTCGCGGCCGTCCGGTGACGGGCGCCTCGAACCGTCCCCTCAAGTCCCTGTCCGACATGCTCAAGGGCAAGCAGGGGCGCTTCCGCCAGAACC